>DASZHA010000119.1:0-33416 GCA_035938265.1 Candidatus Dormiibacterota bacterium | reverse complement strand
CCGACCGACACCGCGCGCCAGCTGCTGGTCTCCGAGGGCCTGCTTGAGCGCACGGTTAAGGAGTATCCGCAGGCGGAGAAAAAGCCGAAGCTGAACAAGAAGGCGATCGCCCGCGCCGCAGCCGAGGCTGCCGCGCCGCCGTCGTCGGAGGCACCTGTCGCCGAGGAAGCTGAAGCTGTGGCTGACACCGCCCCCGCGACAGAGGTCGAGACCGCCGCCGCGGACGGTGGGTCTGGCACCGCTGAGGCTGACGGCACAGCTGACGAGCCCGCCGCCGAGGCGACCCCCGAGCCAGAGGGTGAGGCGCCAGCCGCCGAAACCGAGGTCGCCACCGAGGCTGAGGCTCCCGCTGCCCAAGCAACCGAGCCAGAGGCTGAGGTGCCAGACGAGACCGCCGCCGAGCCCCCCGCTGACGCCGAGAAGCCGGCCGAGGACAAGCAATGAACGACTACGCCGGCCTGGTCGAGTACATCGTTCGCAACATGGTCGACCACCCCGACGCGGTCGTGGTCGAGGCCCAGCCTGGCCGTGGCCGATCCCAGACCATCGAGATCAGCCTTGACCCCGAGGACGTCGGCCGGGTGATCGGCAAGGGCGGTCGCAACATCGAGGCCATCCGGGCGGTGGTCAAGGCAGCCTCGATCAAGGACCACGAGCGGGTCAACGTCGAGGTCCTCGCGGATGAGCTGCCGCCGGCGGCCGCGCCAGACGACGCCGCCGAGGGCGAGTCCCCGGTCGACGCTGCAGCCTCTGAAGAAGCCGGTGCCGGTGCCGAGGTCGAGGCCGAGGCCGCCGCGGCGCCCATCGCCGCCGACGCCCCGGCCGAGACCACCGACGCCGCGCCCGAGCACCACGCGGAGGTCCACGACGCTGCCGAGTAACCCGCCAACTCTCGTGCGCGTCGCCTTCGTTCGTCGCGCGGTCGGTCTGCGTGGCGAGATCGAGGTGGAGCCGCTCACCGACGACGAAGCCCGTTTTCAGTCGGGCCTCATGGTGCACGCCGGCCGGCGGAAGCTGACCATCGAGGCCGCGCGTCCCGCCCCGCGCGGGCTCGCGCTAAGGCTTGCCGGGATCGCCGACCGCGACGCCGCCGAGGCGCTGCGCGGCCAGTACCTGGAGGTCGACTCCGCGGACGTCGCGGAGCTGCCGGAGGGGAGCTACTACCACTGGCAGCTTGTGGGCCTCGAGGTCGAGACAGCCGATGGTCGCAAGCTCGGCCGGCTGGTCGATGTTCAGCCATACCCCGCCAACGACGTGTACGTCGTCAAGGGCGGGGGCGCCGAGGTGCTGGTCCCCGCGATCCACGACGTGGTCCGTGAGGTCGACCTCGAGCGCGGCCGCATGATCGTCGAGCTGCCACCGGAGGACGAGGTCTGATGAGCACGCCTGGCCCGCTGCTCCGGTTCGACGTCGTGACGCTGTTCCCCGACGCATTCCCAGGTCCGCTGGGCATGGGCGTGGTCGGGCGGGCGATCGAGCAGGGAACCATCGGGCTGACGGCCCACAACCTGCGGGACTACGCGGGAAACCGGCACCGGCAGGTCGACGACACCCCCTACGGGGGTGGCCCCGGCATGGTACTCAAGCCGGAGCCCGTGTTCGCGGCGGTCCGGGCCATCCGCGAGGAGGCGGCCGCGAGCGGCGTTTCCGGCGACATCCCATGCGTCCTGTTGACACCCCAGGGCCGGCCCCTCGACCACGACCTGGCCCTGGAGCTGGCGCAGCAGCCGGGCCTCCTCCTGGTGGCCGGCCGCTACGAGGGCTTCGATGAGCGCATTCGCACCGGCCTGGCGGACTACGAGGTCAGCATCGGGGACTTTGTCCTCAGCGGGGGGGAGCTGGCGGCGATGATCCTGGTCGAGACCATCTCCCGGCACGTCCCCGGCGTCCTTGGCGACGAGGACTCGGCGTCCAGCGACTCGTTCTCAGAGGGGCTGCTGGAGCATCCCCAGTACACTCGTCCCGCGGAGTTCGAAGGCCACAAGGTTCCCGAGGTGCTGCTCTCTGGCAACCATGAGCTGATCCGGGAATGGCGTCGCCAGATGGCCCTGGAGCGCACTCGGAGCCGCCGGCCGGAGCTTCCCGGTGTATCGACGCACGGTCGATCCGCCAGCAAGGAGAAAATGAAATGAACATCGTTGAAGCCGTCGAAAAGAACTACCTGAAACCCGTGGTCCCCAAGCTCCGCTCTGGGGATACGGTGCGGGTTCACGTCAAGGTCGTCGAGGGCAACCGGGAGCGCATCCAGGTCTTCGAGGGCGTGGTCATTGCCCTCAGCAAGTCGGGGCTCAAGGAGAACTTCACGGTTCGTCGCGTCACGCATGGCGTGGGCGTGGAGAGGACGTTCATGATCCACTCGCCACGGATCGACAGGATCGAGGTCGTTCGCCATGGCGCCGTTCGTCGGGCCAAGCTCTTCTACCTGCGCGACAAGGTCGGCAAGCAGTCGCGGATCAAGGAGCAGCGTTAACCCAATTCCTAGGCCCGCCGGAGGACAATCTCTGCGGATGTCCAGGCCACACGCCCAACCAGCTCTTCCCATGGAGATCCCGCCAACCGATATCTGGTTGCGCGAGCGCGCCGCCCGGATCCACGGACACATGCTGGTCGCCGGGGTCGATGAGGCCGGCCGGGGCCCGCTCGCCGGGCCGGTGGTGGCGGCGGCGGTGCTGCTGCCGATGGGGGTGGCGATTGCCGGTATCAACGACTCCAAGCTGCTCACCGCGGAACAGCGCGAGGACCTGGCGGTCAAGATCAGGACGGTCGCGATCGCAATCGGCGTGGCCCAGGCATCCCACGAGGAGGTCGACGATCTCAATATCGCCGTCGCCGGCCGGCTGGCGCTGCAGCGGGCGGTGGAGGCGCTGCCGCTGGAGCCGGACTACCTGCTGATCGACGGCTTCCCGGTGCCCGAGTGCAAGCTGCCCCAGGAGGCCCTGATCAAAGGGGACAGGCGAAGTGCCTCGATCATGGCCGGTGGGATCATCGCCAAGACCACCCGTGACGCTGCCATGCGCCTGGCCGCGGAGACCTACCCGGGCTATGGCTTCGAGGAGCACTTCGGCTACAGCACTCCGCGTCACGCGCAGGCCCTCAAGGACCTGGGACCCTGCGCCATCCACCGGCGATCGTTTCGACCGGTCACCGTTGCGGAGGCTTTGCTGGCGGGGGAGCCGGTCGAGGTCGGGGCTTCTGACACCGATATCTTCGGGCGCGAAACCACAGCTTTGTGATAGCGTCGCATGGGTGGATGGACGCGCTCGCGCTGGCCGCGGCACGGCCGCCGAAATCGCGGCTGAGGAGCATCTCGAGCGGACCGGGATGCGGGCCGTGGCCCGCGACGTGCGCCTCAAGAACGGACAGATCGACCTGGTGATGCGGGACGGCGAAACCCTGGTGCTGGTCGAGGTGAAGGCCCGCCGGGGGTCCGGCTACGGGCTTCCCCAGGACGCGGTCGACGGCAGGAAACTGGCTCGACTGCGCCGGCTGGCGGAGACCTACCAGCTGCTCCACCCGAGCCTTGGCGCTGATCTCCGAGTGGACGTGGTGGCGGTGGACCTGGATGGCGCCGGCCGTCCTGGGCGCTGCCAGCACATCCCGGACGTGCTGGTATGACGGTACGACGCCATCGCCGCCACGTGTATGTCCCCGTTGGCCTCGTCCTGGCGCTGGTCCTGGTCGCCGGGACGGCGGCGGTGGCGGTCGCGATGACCCTTGGTCCTGGCGCCCCGCTCGGTGTGGGCTTTCCCCGGGTCGACCGGGCCCAGGCGGATACCGGACCGGGGGCCACACAGGCCATCGTGGAGCCGCCTCCAGGCGACGTCATTCCCGCCGGCCACGTCCCCGTCCTCATGTACCACTACATCCGGGTGAACCCGAACCCCAAGGACCTGGTGGGTCGCAACCTGTCGGTCTCGCCCGACCACTTCACCCAGCAGATGCAGTTCGCTCACGACCAGGGCTTCAAGACGATCAGCCTGGAGCAGCTCTACGCCGCGGTGGCCGCCGGCAAGAAGCTGGACCGCCGGACGATGGTACTGACCTTTGACGATGGCTACGAGGACTTCTACACGACCGCCTGGCCGGTCCTCAAGCAGAACGGCTTCACCGCCACCTCATACGTCGTCGGCGATTTCGTGGGAAAGCCGGGGTACATGACCTGGGACCAGGTCGGCGAGCTCGACCGCGCGGGGATCGAGATCGGCGCCCACTCTCTGACGCACCCCGACCTCACGCGGCAGGCGCCCGCGGCGCTGGACGCCCAGGTGGCGGGCAGCAAGGCGATCGTGGAGCAGCACCTCGGTCACCCGGTCTACGAGTTCTGCTACCCGTCGGGAAGGTTCAACCCCGCTGTCCTGGCCAGCGTCCACCGGGCGGGCTACCACGACGCCACCACCACCGTCCCCGGCGTGTTCGAGTCGATGCCGACGGCCTACTACTGGCCGCGGGTCCGGATCGAGAGCATCGACACCCTTGCGTCTTTCAGCCAGAAGCTGACCAGCGGATTCGCCGACTACCAGAAATACGGCGACAAGCCGGCGCCCGGGCTCTTTCCCTCACCCCTGCCGTCGATTGCCCCCAGCGTCGATCCCTCCGCCTCGCCCACCGACTACAGCCGGGGCACTGAGTAGAGGTTAGGCAGGCACAAAACCTCTAATTTGTAGTATTATCGCGGGGTGATCGCCTGCACCCTGACCGCCTGCCTGGATGGCGTCCGGGCACGCCGGGTGGAGGTCGAGGCCGACATCGGGGGCGGCCTTCCCAGCTTCAGCATCGTCGGCCTCACCGATAGGGCAGTCCAGGAGGCGCGAGAGCGGGTCCGGGCGGCGCTCCGCAACAGCGGCTTCACGTTTCCCAGCCACCGGCTCACGGTCAACCTGGCGCCCGCCGAGATGCGCAAAGAGGGCACCGCCTTTGACGTCGCCATCGCCCTCGCCATCCTGGGCTCGGCCGGGCAGCCGGGCCTCGACCAGCGTGGCGCGGCGTTCATCGGCGAGCTCGGGCTCGACGGCTCGCTGCGCCCAGTGCGTGGCGCCCTGGCCCTCACCACCGAGCTGGCCGGGGTCGGCGCCGAGCGCCTGTACGTGCCGGCGAGCAACGCCGCCGAGGCGGCGGGGTGCGGCGCCCCGGTGCACGGGGTGGGCTCACTGGAAGAGCTCGTGGCGCACCTCCGCGGCGAGGCTGCCATCCCGGCGGTCGGGCCGCCGCATCGGCGGGTCGTCCCCGCCGGCGATGACGTCGACCTCAGCGAGATCCACGGGCAGACGGTGCCCAAGCGCGCCCTCGAGGTGGCTGCGGCAGGTGGCCACCATGTCCTCTTTATGGGGCCGCCGGGCGCCGGCAAGACGATGTTGGCGCGCGCCCTCCGTGGCCTGCTTCCCGACCTCGAGGCGGGGGCGGCGCGCGAGGTCACCAGCATGCACTCGGTGGCGGGACTGCTGGACGGCGTCGGCTGGCTGACCCGGCCGCCGCTGCGGACTCCGCACCACTCCATATCCATCGCCGGGCTGATCGGCGGCGGGAGCGCCTTCAGCCCGGGCGAGCTGAGCCTGGCCCACCGGGGCGTGCTGGTCCTTGACGAGCTGCCCGAGTTCCGTCGTGACTGCCTGGAGGCGCTTCGCGAGCCACTGGAGGAAGGTCATCTCCGCCTCAGTCGCAAGGGCGGGACCCGGCTGCTGCCGGCGAGCTTCATCCTGGTCGCCACCGCCAACCCATGTCCTTGCGGTCGCTCGGCCGAAACCGCCAACGGCGACGACGAGTGTGTCTGCCCGCCCGACATGGTGGCTCGTTATCAACGGCGGATATCGGGGCCGCTTCGGGACCGGATCGACCTGGTGGTGCAGGTACGGTCAGTGCGCATCGAGCGGCTTGGGGGCGGCGCCGGTGAGACCAGCATCAAGGCCAGGGAGCGGGTCGTGCGCGCGCGGCAAGTCCAGCGGCTGCGGCAGGGGAGCGGCCATCTCAACGCCCAGCTCGATGCCGCGGGCCTCAAACGTGTCTGCCCCATGGAGCCGGCTGCGGCCGCAGAGGTGACCAACATCGCCAACCGCTACCGACTCAGCGGCCGCGGCTTCCACGGCGCGCTGCGCGTGGCTCGCAGCATAGCCGACCTGGACGGCACCATCGCCATCAGCCTTGACCAGCTGCTCGAGGCCTGTGAGTACCGGCGTTGAGGGGCCCTGGCGCAGCCTCTCACCGGCCGACGCCGGCTACCCGCGATTGCTCAAGGAGATCCGCGCCGCTCCCGAGGTCGAGGTGGCCGGGGTCCTCGACCCCGACGCCGAGATGGTCGCGGTGGTTGGCTCGCGGCGATGTTCGACATATGGGGAGGACCTGGCCTACAAGCTGGGCGCGGAGCTGGCCGGCGCCGGCCTGGTGGTCGTCAGCGGCCTGGCCCGCGGCATCGACGGCGCAGCCCATCGAGGCGCCCTGGACGCCGGCGGCCTGACCGTGGCGGTGATGGGCACCGGGAGGGACACAATATATCCACACCAGCACATCGCCCTCGCGCACCGGATCGCGGGCCAGGGGGCGCTGATGACGCAGTTCCCGCTGGAGACCGTGGCGCGACCCGAGAACTTCCCTCAGCGCAACGCGACCATCAGTGGCATGAGCCTTGGAGTTGTCGTCGTCGAGGCGCGGCGGCGGAGCGGGGCGATGCTGACCGCCGGCGCCGCCGGCAACCAGGGTCGGGTGGTGATGGCCGTCCCCGGCAGCATCCACAACCCCAACTCGCGCGGCTGCCACGACCTGGTCCGGGATGGGGCCCGCCTGGTGACCGGGGCGGAGGAGGTGATCCAGGAGCTCCGCAATGACCCGCTCTTCCAGTTGCTCAAGCCCTCCGGTCCGGACCCGGGACGGAAGCGGTATGGCGATGCCCGCGACGTCATCCTGGAGCTGCTCAGCGGTCGCGCCATGACCCTGGACGAGGTCGCTGGCCGGCTCCGCGTGACGGCTCGCGAGGCCGCCACCGCACTCGCAACCCTGCGCCTGGATGGCGCCGTGGAGGTCCGCGACGGCGTCTACCAAGAGCGCCGCCGCAGGGGTCTGGGGGCGTGACCCTGGCCGTAGGCCAGCTTTGAAACAGGGAATATCCGACGTTCCCGGGGGCTTGACCCGGACGTATAGTGTCGAACCGTGCCAAAGGCTAAGGGGCAGACCAGAACCGGGACGGCAACCCCAGGTTCCGGTAGCCCGCTGATCATCGTCGAGTCGCCTGCCAAGGCCAGGACTCTTGAGCGCTACCTCGGTGGCCGCTACACCGTGCGCGCCTCCATGGGCGCGATTCGTGACCTTCCCAAGAGCGACATGGGTATTGACGAGGAGCACGACTTCGAGCAGACGTACGTCGTCATACCGGGCAAGGAGAAGGTGATCACCGACCTCCGGAGGGCAGCCAAGGGCGCCAGCGAGGTGGTGCTGGCCACCGACCCTGATCGCGAGGGCGAGAGCATCTCCTGGCATATCGCCGAGGTGCTCAAGCTCGACGACCCCAGTCGCGTGGAGTTTGAGGAGATCACCAAGAGCGGCGTCGAAAGAGCCCTCCAGGAGCCGCGCAAGATCGACGTCGACCTGGTCAGCGCCCAGCGCGCGCGGCGGGTCATCGACCGGCTGATGGGCTACAAGGTGAGCCCTGTGCTCTGGCGCAAGGTCAAGCCCAGCATCTCGGCGGGCCGGGTGCAGTCGGTGGCGGTCCGCCTGGTGACCGAGCGCGAGGCGGAGATCGAGGCCTTCCAGGCACGTGAGTACTGGTCGCTAGAGGCGCGGCTCAAGCACCCGGAGCGCGAGCCGGAGTTCACCGCGCGAATGCTTACCACCCGTCCCGCCGACTCGGCGGAGGCGGAGGAAAACGGCGCCGGCGAGAGGAACGGCGACGCCATGCCGGAGGCCGAGAAGGACGACTTCCTCCGCCCCGAGCTCCCCGACGAGGCCACCACCCAGGAGGTGCTGGCCAAGCTCGAGAACGCGACCTACACGGTTCGGTCGGTGGAGACCCGCGAGCGGGCCAGCAACCCGCGGGCACCCTACGAGACCAGCACCCTGCAGCAGGACGCCTCCACCCGGCTCCGCTTCGGGCCGCGCAAGGCGATGCAGGTTGCCCAGCAGCTGTACGAGGGCGTGGAGCTGGGCCCTGAGGGCCTCACCGGTCTGATCACCTACATGCGAACCGACCAGACCCGGCTCAGCAACGAGGCCATCGCCGCCGCCAAGGACCTGGTCACGGAGCGCTTCGGCGCGGACTACTCCAACCCACGCCAGTGGGAAAAGAAGAAGGGCAAGGCAGCGGTCGAGGCCCAGGGAGCCCACGAGGCGATCCGGCCGACTGACGTCCGCCGGACGCCGGAGTCGGTGGAGCGTTACCTGAGCAGCGACCAGCAGCGCCTCTACACGCTGATCTGGCGCCGCTTCATGGCCAGCCAGATGGCGCCGGCGCGCTACGAGCAGACCCGTGTCGACATCGGCGCTGCCGAGTACGTCTTCCGCGCCACCGGGTCGATTCGACGCTTCGACGGTTTCGAACGCGTCTGGGAGCGGGAGGTCGACGACGAGACTGGCATCCCCGAGCTCAGCGCCGGCGAGGTGGTCGACAAGCTGGAGCTCGTCAGCGAGCAGCACTTCACCCAGCCACCGCCGCGCTATACCGAGGCCTCGTTGATCAAGGAGCTCGAGGAGCGCGGCATCGGACGTCCCAGCACCTACGCGCCGACCATCGACACCATCGAGAAGAGGGGCTACGTCAAGGTCATCGAGCGCCGGTTGCACCCGACGCCGCTGGGCAAGGCGGTAACGGCCTTCCTGGTCGCCAACTTCGAAGAGTTCCTGGAGTACGACTTCACCGCCGACATGGAGGCCAACCTCGACAAGATCGAGAACGGCCAGGCGTGGGTGCCATTCATGCGCGACTTCAACGAGGAGCTGAACGCGCTGCTGAGCAAGGCCGCCGAAGCCGAGCCGGTTCGGCCCCAGGCGGAGCGCACCGGGGAGATGTGCCCGAAGTGCGGCGAGGGCGAGCTGGTCAAGCGTGAGGGCCGCTACGGCGAGTTCGTCGGCTGCTCGCGCTACCCCAATTGCGATTACATCAAGGACCGCGAGGAGCGCCAGGCGCCGCAGGAGGTTGGCAAGCCGTGCCCGCTATGCGGCAAGCCGTTGGTGCAGAGGCAGAGCCGGCGGGGTCCATTCATCGGCTGCTCCGGATACCCGGACTGTCGCTACATCGATAAGGAGGCCAGTGCAGGCGCCGGCGGCGGCGGCGAACAGCTCGAGGAGGGCGCCACCTGCCCGACGTGCGGCGAAGGCGAGCTGGTCAAAAAGCGCGGCCGCATGGGCGAGTTCCTGGGCTGCTCGCGTTACCCAGACTGCAAGTTCATCCAGGGGCAACGCTCCCGCCCGCAGCCGGTCCTGGCCGGCCGCGATTGTCCGGAGTGCGGTAAGCCGTTGCTGGTCCGGCAGGGCCGTCGCGGCGCCTTCATCGGCTGCTCGGGCTATCCCAAGTGCCGGCACGTGGAGGCGGCTGTGGCCGGCGAGGGCGGCGAGCCGGCATCAGCCGAAAATGGGGGCGCTGCCGACGAGCCGGCCTCGGCTGAGGCAATTGACGAGGTGGACGTGCCGGTCGCCGAAGTCGATGGCGCGGTGGCCGCAGTGATACCACTGGCAGATGGGGACAGCGGCGGGAAAAGCGACCCCGAAGTTCGCCAGGCACCCGCCAGCAGCGGGAGCTGACCCTCGTGGCCGAGGACCAGCCGACCGGCTCCGGGGCCTCCGATATCGAGAATCCCGAAGCGACTCCCCCGGACGACACCAAGGTCGATTCCGAGCCGGGCGGCGAGGCTCCGCCTGAAGTCATCGACCTCGACCAGCCCCCGCCGGGTCTGCCAGATCTGACCTTCCCCAGCTCGGACCTCCTCGAGGACCGAGAGGCGGCCGCTCGACGACGCGCCAGAAGGCTGCGGATCGAGCTCGGTGGCGGAGCCATCCTCCTTTTGATCGGAATCGCCGCATCGGTGGCCACCGGGACGGTGGCTGCCCTGGTGCTGGCCATAATCGTGCTCGGCGCTGTCGTGGCCTACGAGTTCCTGGTCACCAACCTGGAATAGCCAAAGCTCGCCCCGGCTCCTCTCGATATACTCGTTCGACCGTGCGAGCAATCGCGCGGAATTCACACGCAACTCCGCCAGCCCGGTGGTGCCGCTCGGCGGTTCCGGGACTGATGGGAGTGGCGGCGGACACAACCAAGGAGGTCACGAGCTCATGCCTACGGTCACGCTCAAGCAGCTGCTTGAGGCCGGAGTCCACTTCGGTCACCAGACCAGTCGCTGGAACCCGAAGATGAAGCCATACATCTTCACCGCGCGTAACGGCATCCACCTGATCGACCTGGCCCAGACCGTCGACCTGCTTGAAGGCGCATACAAGTGGGTTGTGGAACAGGTCGCCACCGGTGGGTCGGTGCTCTTCGTCGGCACCAAGAAGCAGGCCCAGGGGATCATCGAAGAGGAGGCCAAGCGCGGCGGCCAGTTCTACGTCAACCATCGCTGGATGGGGGGCATGCTGACCAACTTCCAGATCATCCAGCAACGCTTCTCACGAATGCGCGATCTCCGCGAGCTGCGCGATGCCGGTGGCTTCGAGCAGCTGACCAAGAAGGACGCGGCCAAGCTGGAGGATGAGCTCGAACGGCTGGAGCGGAACTTCGCGGGCATGGCTGATATGAAGCGGCTGCCGGCGGCGGTCTTCGTCGTCGATCCGCGCAAGGAGCACATCGCCGTCACCGAGGCCCGCAAGCTGAAGATCCCGGTGATCGCCATCACCGACTCCAACTGCGACCCGGACCTGATCGACTACGTCATCCCCGGCAACGACGACGCCATCCGCGCCGTCCGCCTGATCACCGGGCGGATCGCTGAGGCGGCCATCGAGGGCCGCGCGCTGCGCGCCGACACCGAGACCGAGGCGGCCGAGGGCGAAGCCCGCGAACCCCTCGCCGAGGCCAAGCGCGAGCTTGAGCCTGCCGGCGCGGTGGTCGCCGCCGGGGTGACAAGCGCCGAGCTGGAGGCGGCGCCCGCCGCCGACGCCCCTGAGCCGGCCGCCGCCACCACGCCCGCCGAGGCTGCCCCAGCCGCCGCCCCGGCCGCGGTACCGGAGGTGGACGAGGACGAAAAGCCCGAGGTTGAGATCGACGAAGAGGAGTTCGCCAAGGAGCTGGAGGGGCTCGACGAGCAGGACAAGATGATGGGAGATGCCTGATGCCTGAGGTAACCACGCAGCTGATCAAGGCGCTTCGCGACGCCACCAACGCGGGGATGATGGACAGCAAGAAGGCCCTGGAGGAGACCGGTGGCGACGTCGAGAAGGCCAAGGACTGGCTCCGGCAGAAGGGGATCACCAAGGCGTCAGAGCGCGCCGGCCGGACCGCCGCCCAGGGCGTGGTCGCGGCCTACGTCCACAGGTCCACCGCCGCCGACCCCGAGGGCCTGGGCCGGATTGGGGCCATGGTCGAGGTCAACAGCGAGTCGGACTTCGTAGCCCGCAACGAGATCTTCCAGAACCTTGCTCGCGAGCTGGCGCTGCAGGTGGCCGGGTCCGACCAGGTCAAGTACGTCCGTCGCGAGGAGGTCCCCCCGGCCGTGGTTCAGCGGGAGCGTGACGTGGCGCTGGCCCAGGCCAAGGACCAGGGCAAGGAGGCGATGGCTGAGAAGATCGCCGAGGGTAAGCTCAACGCCTTCTACCAGGAGGTCTGCCTGCTGGAGCAGAAGTGGGCCAAGGACGACAAGAAGAAGGTCCAGGACCTGGTTGACGAGGCCGCTGCCCAGCTGAAGGAGAACATCGTGGTGTCGCGCTTTGCCCGCTTCAAGGTCGGCGAGACAGCGGTGATCGACCTCCACGCAGGGGAGCCCACCGGATAGGCTTGTTGGCATGACGGCCTCGGAGGGGGCGCCGGAACCGCGCTACCAGCGGATCCTGCTCAAGCTCAGCGGAGAAGCCCTGATGGGCGAGCAGGGCTATGGCATCGACCCCGAGACCGTTTCCACGATCGCGCGGCAGATCGCCAGCGTCCGGGAACAGCAGGTCGAGGTTGCCGTGGTCATCGGCGGCGGCAACATCTACCGTGGCGCCCTCGGCGGCATCGACCGGACCACCGGCGATTACATGGGGATGCTGGCCACGGTCATCAACGCCCTCGCCCTGCAGGACTCGCTCGAGAAGCTGGGCGTGCCCACCCGCGTGCAGTCGGCGATCACCATGGCCGCCATCGCCGAGCCCTACATCCGGCGGCGGGCGGTCCGCCACCTGGAGAAGGGCCGCGTCATCATCCTGGCGGCTGGCACCGGCAACCCGTACTTCACCACCGACACCGCCGCCGCCCTTCGCGGCGTCGAATTGGAGGTGGACGTCATCCTCAAGGCCACCAAGGTCGACGGCATCTACAGCGCTGACCCGCTGCAGGATCCGAACGCCGAGCGCTACCGCACCCTGAGCTACCTCGACGTCCTCAACCAGGGGCTCAACGTCATGGACGCCACCGCCATAACCATGTGCATGGAGAACAACCTCCCGATCATCGTCTTCAACCTGTTCCAGGAAGGAAACGTCGAGAAGGTCGTCTTTGGCGAGGAGATCGGGACCCTGGTATACGGCCGGTAGGCCGCCGTTTTAGGCGGTAGCATGGGGACGCCATGATCGACGACCTGCTGAAAGAGGCCGAAGTCAAGATGCAGAAGTCGATTGATGCGATGCACCGAGAGCTCTCCACGGTCAGGACGGGCCGCGCCAGCCCGGCGCTGGTGGACCGGGTCCAGGTCGACTATTACGGCGCCCAGACCCCCCTTCAACAGCTGGCCCAGGTGCACTCGCCCGAGCCCCGGCTGCTGGTGATCCAGCCCTACGACCGCAGCGCCATCGCCAACATTGAACGGGCCCTGCAGAAGTCCGAGCTGGGGCTCAACCCGGCCAACGACGGCCAGGTCATCCGCATCCCGTTCCCGCCGCTGACCGAGGAGCGCCGCAAGGAGCTGGTCAAGGTCGTCAAGCACCGCGTCGAGGAGGCCCGGGTGGCGATCCGAAACATCCGGCGTGACGAGCAGCACGGGATCCAGGAGCTGGAGAAGGAGGGGCTGATCTCGCAGGACGACGCCAAGCGCGGCCAGGAGCAGCTCCAGAAGGTCACCGACAAATTCATCCATGTTGCCGACGAGGACGGCCACAAGAAGGAAGCCGAGATCCTCGAGGTCTGAACCGGCGGGGGGTCGGGGTCAGCCGATAATTCAACGAACATGAGCGTCCCCACCCACGTCGCCATCATCATGGACGGCAACGGCCGCTGGGCCCGTCGCCGTCACCGACCACGTCTCGAGGGTCACCGAGCCGGCCTGAAGGCGATCCGCAGAGTGATGGAGGCATGCGACGACCTCGGCATCCCCATCCTCAGCCTCTACGCCTTCTCCACCGAGAACTGGAGCCGGCCCCGGGCCGAGGTCCAGGGCCTGATGCGGCTCTTCTCTCAGACGCTCGACCGGGAGATCAACGAGCTCAATGAGCGCGGCGTGCAGGTGCGAATCACGGGACGTCGCACCGGGCTCAATCCCAGCCTGCTGGAGAAGATCGAGTGGGCCGAGGACCTCACCCGTCCCAACCAGCGGCGAATCCTGAACCTGCTGATCAACTACGGCGGGCGGGCCGAGATCGTTGATGCCGCCCGCCAGGTGATGGCCAGCGGCGGGGACCCCGCCCGGATCGAGGAGTCCGATATCACCGCCGCCCTCTACAACCCCGACCTGCCAGAGCCCGAGCTGGTCATCCGCACCGCGGGCGAGCACCGAATCTCGAACTTCCTGATCTGGGAGACGGCGTACTCCGAGTTCTTCTTCTCGGAGACGCTGTGGCCGGACTTCGATCTTGCCGACGTCCGCCAGGCGCTCGACGCCTTCCAGGCCCGGGAGCGCAAGTTCGGCGGCCTGGGGCAGGCCGCGGGAGCCGATGGCGTCGCCTGACGCCGCTGCGGGAGCCCGCGTGCCCGTCCCGCGGTCGCCCAGCGCCATGCTGCTGCGAATCGCGGTGGCGGCGGTGCTGCTGGTCATGCTCCTGTCGGCGTTGGTCGCCGGCATCGTCTGGCTCTCCATCCTCATCGGCGCCCTGGTGACGGTGGGAACGGTGGAGTACTACCTGATCACGCGCCGCATGGGCTATGCGGCGGCGCCGTGGGTGCTCTTTCCCCTCACCCTGGTCCTGCTCTTCCGCTTCCAAATCGACGGCTTCGCAACCTGGGCGCTGCCCGCCGCCCTGTCGCTGGCGGTGGCGGTCGGCCTGGGTGGCTTCCTCTTCCTGAGGCAGCCGGGGAACTCGATGGTGCGTTGGGCCCTGGCCCTGGCCGGCGCCCTGTACCTGGGCTGGACCCTTGGCTTTTACTTCGCGCTCTACACCGCCCACGACCCCGACCCCGGGCGCATCGGCTTCGCCTGGGTGGTGGCGCTGGCGGGATCGACGATGATCGGCGACACCGTGGCCCTGCTCGTCGGCAGCCGGCTCGGGCGCCATCGCTTCTTTCCCTCGATCAGCCCCAACAAGAGCGTTGAGGGCGCGGTCGGCGGCTTCATCGCGGCCACAATCGCGTTCGCGGCGCTCTCGACCCTGGCCGACCTCCCGTTTGTCCACGGCCTGATCCTGGGCGCGCTGGTGGCCGTCGCCGCCCAGGCGGGCGACCTGATCGAGTCGCAGTTCAAGCGCAGCGCCGGCGTCAAGGACGCCAGCAACCTGCTCCCCGGTCACGGGGGGCTGCTGGATCGTATCGACAGCCTCGTCCTGATCCCGGGGGTTGCCTACTATTACCTGATCTTGGTCGTGCATCTCCGGCTGCCCCTGTGAACTTCCGCAGCGTGGCGCTGTTGGGGGCAACCGGTTCCATCGGGCAGCAGGTCATCGACGTGGTCGAGGAGTTCCCCGATCGGCTCGACCTGGTCGCCGTCACCGCGGGCAGCGACGTCGCGGGACTGGCCAAGATTGTGATGCGGCATAACCAGACCTACGCTGCGGCGGCGGCGCTGCCCCCCGATCGGAGCAAGGCCCCCAAAGGCATCGAGATCGGCGAGGAGGCGGTGATGCAGGCGGCCACCCACCCCAGGGCCGACCTGGTGGTGGTGGCGATCAGCGGAGCCGCATCGCTGCGGCCGACGCTGGCGGCGCTCGGCGCTGACAAGGACGTCGCCCTCGCCAGCAAGGAGGCGCTGGTGGTGGCGGGCGAGCTGGTGATGGCCCAGGCGCGGGAGAAGGGTCGCTGGATCCTGCCCATCGACAGCGAGCACTCCGCGATCTGGCAGTGCCGGTGGGGCGAAGACCTGACCACCATCAGCGGGATCACCCTGACCGGGTCGGGCGGCCCGTTCCGTAAGCTGCCACTGGACGCGCTGGCCGATGTCACCATCGACCAGGCGCTGAAGCACCCCACCTGGAAGATGGGGCCCAAGATAACGATCGACTCGGCGACGATGATGAACAAGGCGCTCGAGCTGATCGAGCTGCACCACCTGTTCGACATTCCCTACGACCAGATGAGAGTGGCGATCCACCCCCAGTCGATCGTCCACAGCATGGTCGAGTTCGTAGACGGAACCACCAAGGCTGTACTCGGCTATCCCGACATGCGGGTCCCGATCTCGATCACCCTCGGCTACCCGGAGCGCCTGTTCCGCCATCCCAAGTCCCTGCGCCTGGCGGACATCAAGAAGCTGGAGTTCGAGTCACCCGATCCGCGCCGCTACCCGGCGATCGAGCTGGGCTTCGAGGCGGGCAAGAAGGGTAAGACTTATCCCGCCGTGCTGAATGCTGCCAACGAGGTGGCGGTCCGTCTGTTCCTGGACGGCCGGCTACCGTTCGACCAGATCGTCCCCTCGGTGGCCGATGCCCTCGAGGCCCACGACGCGGCGCCGGCGGACTCGGTCGAGACCCTGCTGGAGGCTGACGCATGGGCGCGGAACAGGGTGGGGGCGCTCGCGGTTTAACCCCGTGAGGTCCAGGAATACGTGAACCCGCTAGTGGTCGTCCTTGCCGTGGTCGTGGTCTTTGGCATGCTCGTGACCATCCATGAGATGGGCCACCTGCTCGTGGCCAAGCTGATGGGCGTCAAGGTGCTGGAGTTCAGCGTCGGTTTCGGCCCCGCCCTGGCGAAGACCCAGCGGGGCGAGACCACCTACGGGATCAGGATCATCCCGCTCGGGGGCTACGTGAAGCTCGCCGGCATGGACGACGGCGAGACCGGGCCCCGCAGCTTCAATGCCAAGCCCGTCTGGCGCCGGATCCTGATCATCGCCGCCGGGTCGGTGACCAACCTGCTGCTGCCCTTTGTCATCTTCTTCTTCGCCTTTGTCGGCACCGCCGGCCCACCGCTGCAGGTTCGAAGCGTGTCGGCGGGCTTCCCTGCCGAGGCGGTCGGCCTGCAGCCGGGCGACAAGATCCTGGCCGTCAACGACACGCAGGTGACGGTCGGTGACGATTTCCGGAGCATCGTCAACGGCTCGGGCGGGCAACCGGTGACGATACGGATGCAGCGCGACAGCCAGGCTCCCCGGGATATCACCGTCACGCCCCGGAATGTCGACGGTCGCTACGTGATCGGCATCGTGCCAACCGGCTCGTTCGACGTCGTGACGGGGGCCAAGGACAGCGTCAAGGAGTGGTTCGGGCAGCTGAGCGCCATCGGCAGCGGGTTCGTGGCCCTGGTCCGGGGCCAGATCCCGGGCGGCATCGCCGGGAAGTGCGGGCCGTCGGGCCCGGTTGGGATCGTCCGCGCCACCGGTGAGGCCGCTCAGGCCGGGGTCGTACCCCTGGCCGTGTTCGCGGGGTTCCTCTCCCTGAACCTCGGTATCCTCAACTTGATGCCGATTCCAGCCCTCGATGGCGGCCGTCTATTCTTCCTCCTCATCGAAGCGGTTCGGCGCCGCCCAATCAACCCGCTGCGGGAGCAGATGGTCCACCAGGCCGGCCTGGTCGTCCTCCTGGGACTGATCCTGGTGATCAGCTTCAACGACATCGCCCGCCTCGGCCAGTCGTTCTCCGACCTGGTCACCAGCTGCAGCGGATGAGCCCGGAACAGCTGCCGGTGATCGGCACGATGCCCGCGTCTGGTGACGAGCACCAGCTTGGTGAGGTGATGGCCATCACCGGCCTGACCCCTCGGCGCAAGACCGCGCCGGTGCGGGTCGGCGACGTCATCATCGGCGGGGCGGCGCCGATCGCGGTGCAGTCGATGACCAAGACCGACACCCGTGACGTCGCCGGCACCGTTGACCAGATCGCCCGGATGGCGGACGCCGGCGCCGACGTCGTCCGGGTCACGTGCAACAACCGCGAGGCCGGCCAGGCGATGGTCGAAATCGTGAAGCGCAGCCGGCTGCCGATCATCGCTGACATTCACTTCGATCACCGCCTGGCGCTGGCCGCGCTGGACGCGGGGGTTCATGGCCTGCGCCTCAACCCGGGGAACATTCGCGACCGCGACAAGGTGGTTGCGGTCGTCACCGGCGCCAAGGAACGGGGTATCAGCATCCGCATCGGTGTCAACTCCGGCTCCCTGCCGCCCGACGAGATGACCGGGGCGGGCTACTCCGGCCGCGAGGCGGTGGAGAAGCGAGAGGCGGCAGATGCCGCCGCCCACGCCCAGGAGCTGGTTGGACAGGGCGAGGACGGCCTCGAGGACCTGATGCAGGTCGAGACGGCCCCGCCACGACCTCCCGAGGAGACGTCCGAGCGCATGGTCCGGGCGGCCATGGGCCACATCAAGATCCTGGAATCGTGCGACTTCGGCATGGGCATGATCAAGGTCAGCCTCAAGGCGTCGGACGTGCCCACCACGCTGCTTGCCAACCGGAAGTTCGCCGCCCTCAGCAACCCATACCCGCTGCACCTCGGCCTGACCGAGGCGGGCCCCCCGCCGGCGGGGACGGTGAAGAGCGCGGTGGCACTGGGTACGCTGCTGCAAGAGGGGATCGGCGACACCGTTCGGGTCAGTCTCACCGCCGACCCGGTCGACGAGATCATCGCCGCCAAGGAGATCATCAAGGCACTGTCGGCCCACCCCATCGGTCCGAACCTGGTCGCCTGCCCCACCTGTGGCCGGCTGGAGATCGACCTCTTCAAGATGACCAGGGAGATCGAGCCGTACATGGCCAAGATCAAGCGCTCGATCACCGTTTCGGTGATGGGCTGCGTCGTCAATGGCCCCGGTGAGGGCGCCCATGCCGACATCGGCATCGCCGGCGGCAAGGGACGCGGCATCCTCTACAAGAAGGGCCAGGTCGTTCGATCAATGGACGAGGCCGAGCTGCTGCCGGCGATCATCGCCGAGCTGGAGAAGATCGCGGCCGAGGACGAGGCGGCTGCCGCCAAGCCCTAGCGCTCGACCCCGTCCGAGCCGAGCGCCGGTGGGGGTCAGGTCGTGGATCAGGCGCGGATAAGCTTTGCCACCATGAGCGCGGACGCCATCGACAGCGGGACTGAGGCCGACGAAGAGAAGCCTCAGCCGGATTACGTCGAACACATCACCAAGAAGTCGGTGGACTTCAACCAGTGGTACATCGACGTAGTGCGCAAGGCCGAGCTGGCGGACTACACCCCAATCAAGGGCTGCATGGTCATTCGCCCTTACGGCTTTGCCCTCTGGGAGAACGTGCGCGACGCCCTCGACGACATGATCAAGGCGACCGGGCACCAGAACATGTACTTCCCCCTGTTCATCCCCGAGAGCTACCTGCTCAAGGAGGCCGAGCACGTCGAGGGCTTCGCCCCGGAGGTTGCCTGGGTCACCCGCGGCGGCAATCGCGAGCTCGAGGAGCCGCTGGCGATTCGCCCCACCAGCGAGGCGATCATCGGGCCGCTGTACAAGAACTGGATTCGCAGCCACCGAGACCTGCCGGTGCTGATCAACCAGTGGGCCAACGTCGTTCGCTGGGAGATGCGCACGCGACTGTTCCTTCGGACCACCGAGTTCCTCTGGCAGGAAGGTCACACATTCCACGCCTCCTCGGAGGAGGCCGCGGCCGAGGTCGACAAGATGCTCGACTGCTACCGCGCGCTCTCCGAGGAGTGGTGCGCCATGCCCGTGCTCGTCGGGCGCAAGACCGACGCCGAGAAATTCGCGGGCGCCGACTACACGCTGTCGATCGAGGCGCTGATGTCGGACGGCAAAGCCCTGCAGGCGGGGACCAGTCACCACCTGGGACAGAACTTCACCAGGGCCTACGACATCACCTTCGCCGACCGCGAGAACCAGCGGCAGTACCCCCACGGCACCAGCTGGGGCCTGTCGACCCGGATCATCGGCGGCATCATCATGGCCCACGGCGACGACGCCGGGCTGATCCTGCCGCCAAGGGTCGCGCCGATCCAGGTGGTGATGGTGCCGATCTACAGGGGCGACGAGCAGCGCGGCGCGGTTATGTCAGCCATCGATGAGCTTCGAGCCGAGGTGGCGCACGAGGCGCGCCACGGCGGCGGGCCGGTTCGGCTCCACGTCGACGACCGCGACGAGAAGCCCGGTTTCAAGTACAACGACTGGGAGCTGCGGGGGGTGCCGCTGCGGGTGGAGCTGGGGCCGCGCGACCTCGAGGCAGGTAAGGCGGTGGTGGTCGACCGGCTGGACCGTAGCAAGGTGGAGGTGCCGCTGGCCGACCTACCTGGACGGCTGGTCGAGATGCTGGAGGCCTTCCAGGACCGGCTTTACAGGCGCGCGCTGGAGATCCGCGAGTCCTTCACGGTCGAGGTCGCGAGCCGGGCCGAGCTCGAAGCGGCCTTCGCCGGGGGTAAGAACTCGCTGGCCCACGGGCCGTGGTGTGGCGATCCTGCGTGCGAGGCCGAGATCAAGAACGCCACCCGAGGGGTCACCATCCGCACCGTCTCCGATGAGCCGGTGCCGTCGGGGGCTGGCTGCGCCTGGTGCGGACGTCCAGCGCAGCACGTGGTGTATTGGGCCAGGGCCTACTGACCAACCCTCGGGGGGTTTGACCCCGCTCAAAGCCGCCGATAATTCACCCATGCAGTTCACGGACCTGGTCAAAAAGGCGGACTATCTCAACGAGTCCGACCTTGCCCTGCTGACCAAGGCGTACGACACCGCTAGCAGGGCCCACCTCGACCAGAACCGGTTGTCGGGCGAGAAGTACATCCAGCACCCGCTGTCCGTCGCCGACATCCTCGCCGACCTGCGCCTGGACTCGGAGACCCTGGCCACCGCCATCCTCCATGATGTCGTCGAGGACACCCAGATCACCCTCAAGGAGCTGGAGAAGGGCTTCGGCTCCGAAATCGCCAAGCTGGTCGCCGGGGTTACCAAGCTCGACAAGATCTCGATGTACTCCGCCGAGCAGGTGCAGGCGGAGAACATCCGCAAGATGCTGGTGGCGATGGCCGAGGACATCCGTGTCGTCCTCATAAAGCTCGCCGACCGCCTCCACAACATGCGCACGGTGGAGGCGCTGCCGCCCGAGCGTCGCGTGCGAATGGCGCAGGAAACGCTGGACATCTACGCGCCGCTGGCCCACCGCCTGGGCATGTGGCAGATCAAATGGGAGCTCGAGGACCTCGCCTTCAGCGTCATGAACCCCGAGGGCTACGCCCAGGTGGTCGGCCAGTTCAAGCGCAAGCGCAAGGAGCGCGAGGCCTTTGTCACCGAGGTCAACGAGATCCTTGACCGGGAGCTTGAGCGGGTCGGGATCCACGCCGACATCAGCGGCCGGCCCAAGCACGTTTATTCGATCTGGCAGAAGCAGCAGGACACGGGCAAGACGTTCGACGAGATCTACGACCTCATCGCGATCCGCGTATCGGTGGAGACAATCAAGGATTGCTACGGCGTCCTGGGAGTGATCCACTCGCTCTGGAAACCGGTGCCGGGCCGCTTCAAGGACTACATCGCGATGCCCAAGTCCAACGGCTACCAGTCGCTGCACACCACCGTGGTGTCGCACTCGGGGGATCCGATGGAGATCCAGATCCGGACGTACGAGATGCACGAGACGGCCGAGGTCGGCGTCGCCGCCCACTGGCACTACAAGGAGGGCGGTAAGTCCGACGCCCGGACCGATGAGAAGTTCGGCTGGCTGCGCCTGCTGATGGAGTGGCAGAAGGACGTGCTCGACGCCGAGACCTTCGTCGACCACCTCAAGGTTGACATCTTCCAGGAGGAGGTCTTCGTCTTCACTCCCAAGGGCGAGGTGCGCAGCCTGCCCGCGGGCAGCACCCCCATCGACTTCGCCTACCGCATCCACACCGAGGTCGGCCACCACTGCATCGGCGCCAAGGTCAACGGGCGCATGGTCAGCCTCGACACCCCGCTCCAGAACGGCGACATCGTCGAGGTCCTGACGACGAAATCGGCCCATGGCCCCAGCCGTGACTGGCTCACTTTCGCCAAGAGCCCCTCGGCGCGGGAAAAGATCCGCCAGTGGTTCAAGAAGGAGCGGAGGGAGGAGAACATCACCCGCGGCAAGGAGCTGCTCGACAAGGAGCTGACCCGGGTGCAGCGCAGGTCGCTGGGCAGCGTCGACGACAAGACCCTGAGGTCGATCGCCCAGGAGTTCAGCTACTCCGACGTCAACGACTTCTTCGCCGCCGTGGGCTATGGCGACGTCAGCGCCCAATCGGTCCTGCTCAAGCTGGCGGCGCGCGAGCCGGTGCCGGAGGACACCAACCTGACGCCGCTGCCGCCGCAGCCGCGGCCGTCGATGACCGGCAACGTCAAGGTCCGGGGGACCCGCAACCTCCTGACCACCCTGGGGCGCTGCTGCAACCCGGTGCCCGGCGACGAGATCGCCGGCTACATCACGCGCGGCAAGGGTGTAAGCGTCCACCGCGCGGACTGCATCAACGTCCGCAACGCCCAGCATCCGGAGCGCCTGGTCGAGGTCGAATGGGACCGTTCGGCGCGCGAGCTGTTCCCGGTGCAGCTCAAGATCGAGGCCTGGGACCGCACCGGCCTGCTGCGCGACATCGCCACCGTGATCGCCGCGGAGAAGACCAACCTGACGGGCGTGGAGGTCCAGGTCTACGACGACAAGACCGCGGTCATCTCCGCCGGTGTCGAGGTCGCCAGCCTTTCCGAGCTGTCGCGGCTGCTGGAGCGGATCGAGGGCGTCAAGGACGTCCACACGGTGGCCCGCGACACCTGAGTGGTCAGACGCTTCGGCGCCCGGGCCGTCGTGCTCGACGCCGACAACCGGATCCTGCTCTTCCGACTCGAGAACCCGCGCAGCGGCAACACCTGGTGGGCCACCCCAGGAGGGGGTGTCGAGCAAGGCGAAAAGAGCATTGACGCCGCCCGCCGTGAGCTTCGCGAGGAGACCGGCATCGACGTCGAAACCCTCGAGGGCCCGGTCTGGATCGACGACCACTGGTTTCGAACGCCCGAGGACCTGGTCCACCAGCAGGATCGCTATTTCCTGGCCCGGGTCGACCGGCCCGACATCGACGTTTCCGGCCAGGACGTCTTCGAGACCGACCTGATGCAGGAACATCGCTGGTGGCCGCTCACCGAGCTCGACGTCACCGACGCCAAGGTATACCCGCTCGGCCTCGCCGACCACGTGCGCGCCCTGCTCCGCGACGGCATCCCCGACAAGCCCCTGAAGCTGCCGCGATAATCCACGGATGCCGCCGAACCAGACCGGCGCGCCACCGCGGACGCTTCCCGGCATGCGCGACCTGCTCCCCGACGAAACGCCGACGTGGGCGCGCCTTGAGCGCCTCGCCCGCCTGGCGTCGCTCCAGCGCGGCTTCGCCCGCATCGAAACCCCGGTCCTCGAGCCCACCGAGCTCTTCACCCGTGGGGTGGGGGAGGCCACCGACATCGTCGCCAAGGAGATGTTCACCTTCACCGACCGCGGCAAGCGCTCGGTGACCCTGCGCCCCGAGGCCACCGCCTCGGTGGTGCGCGCCTACTTCCAGGGCGGCCTCAACCAGGGCCCCCAACCGGCGCGCCTCTGGTACCAGGGACCGATGTTCCGCAGCGAGAGGCCACAGGCGGGCCGCTACCGCCAGTTCTTCCAGTACGGCGTTGAGGCCATCGGCGACGCCTCGCCATGGCTCGATGTCGAGATCATCGAGCTGGCCGCCGAGTGGCTGAAGCTGTGCGGGGTCACCGGGGTCAGCCTGCAGCTGAACAGTCTCGGCGACGCCCAGTGCCGGCCGGCCTACCGGGAAGCCCTGCGCGAGCACTTCCGGCCGCACCTGGCGGAGATGTGCGACGACGACCGCCGCCGCTTCGAGCAAAACCCGCTCCGCCTGCTCGACTGCAAGAAGCCGACCTGCACCCCTTTCCATGCCGGCGCCCCCAGCCCGATGGACTACCTCTGCGATGAGTGCAAGGAGCACCATGCCACCGTCGAGGGCGGGCTCAAGGCCCTGGGCATCGAGTACCAGGCCAACCCGCGCCTGGTTCGTGGCCTCGACTACTACACCCGCACCGCCTTCGAGTTCTGGCACGTCGACCTGGAGGGCGCCCAGAACGCGCTCGGTGGCGGCGGTCGCTACGACGGGCTGGCCGAGACCCTGGGCTTCGCGGCGACGCCGGCGGTGGGCTTCGCCATGGGCAACGACCGGGTGGTGCTTGCGCTTCAGCGGGCGGGTGCCACGGCGCCCCTACCCCGGCTGGCGGTCCACGTCATCCCCACGGTTGCCGAGGCGGCGCCGACGGCTGCCACCATCGCCCGCGAGCTCCGAGCCCAGGGCTGGAGCGTGGTCCTCGACGCCGGCAGCCGCAGCCTCAAGGCCAAGATGCGGGCGGCGCAGAAGATGGCGGCCGGCGCCGTCGTCATCATCGGCGAGGATGAGCTTAAGTCCGGCCTGGTCCAGCTCCGCGACATGGCGGCCGCGGAGCAGCGCGAGGTAGCCCCCGAGGCGCTGCCGCAAGCGGTCGACCGGATCCTCGAGGCCACCGCCCCGGCCGAGGGGGGCGAAGGTTGACCGAACGGGTGCTGGGCGGCCGGCTCACGCCCGAAGACGCCGGCAAGGCCGTCCGCCTGGACGGATGGGTCGACCGGCGGCGGGACCATGGAGGCCTGCTCTTCGTCGACCTGCGCGACCGGGGTGGAATCGTCCAGGTCGTCTTCAACCCCGACGTCCAGCCTGACGCCCATAGGACCGGCGACAGCTGGCGGCTGGAGTATGTCGTCGAGGTCGAGGGCGAGGTCCGGCTCCGACCTGCGGACAACGTCAACCCCGAGATGCCCACCGGCACGATCGAGGTCGTGGCCACCTCAGCCCGCACCCTCAGCCGGGCGGCGACGCCGCCCTTCCCGATCAACGAGGAGACCAGCGTCGACGAGCGGATCCGTCTCAAGTACCGTTACCTCGACCTCCGCCGCGAGCGGATGCAGCGCAACCTGCGGCTGCGCCACGCCGCGGTCAAGACGATCCGCGACTACCTCGATGCCCGTGAGTTCACCGAGATCGAGACGCCCATCCTCTACAAGAGCACTCCCGAGGGCGCTCGCGACTTCCTTGTCCCGTCGCGGCTCCACCAGGGCCGCTTCTATGCCCTGCCACAGTCCCCGCAAACGCTCAAGCAGCTGCTGATGATCGCCGGCTACGAGCGCTACTACCAGATCGCCCGCTGCTTCCGCGACGAGGACCTCCGGGCCGACCGCCAGCCCGAGTTCACCCAGCTCGACCTGGAGATGTCGTTCATCAGCCAGGAGGACATCTTTGCGCTCTTCGAGCCGCTCTTCACCGAGCTCTGGCGGCTTATCGGGGTGGAGCTCCCCCAGCCCTTCGACCGCCTGCCCTACGCGGAGTCGATCGCCCGATACGGCACCGACAAGCCCGACCGCCGCATCGGCATGGAGATCGCCGACCTCAGCGACGTCTTCCGAGAGTCCGGCTTCCAGGTCTTCGCCGGCGCGATTGCCGCCGGCGGCGTGGTCCGTGGGCTGGCGGTCCCTGGCGGCGCCAACCTGCCTCGCCGGGAGATCGACGCCTGGGTCGAGCACGCCCGGGGCGTGGGGGCCAGGGGGCTGGCCTGGCTGCCGATCACCGATGAGCCTTCCGGCCCGGTCGCCAAGAACACCAGCGTTGAAGAGCGGTCGCAGGCCGCGGCTCGGACCGGGGCCGCGCCGGGCGACATCGTCATCTTCGCGGCCGGCTCCGAGAGGGAGGCCGCGTCCCTGCTGGGGCTGATGCGCGTCGAGATCGCCCGGCGGATCGGCATCAAGCCCGACCGCGAGTGGGACATGTTCTGGGTCACGGAGTTCCCGATGTTCGAATGGAATGAGACCGATGAGCGGGTCGACGCCGTCCACCACCCCTTCACCCGGCCCTTCGACGAGGACCTCGAGCTGCTGGAGAGCGAGCCGCTCAAGGTCCGCAGCATTGCCTATGACATCGTCTGCAACGGCCTGGAGCTGAGCAGCGGCAGCCTGCGGATCTACGACAGCGACGTGCAGCAGCGCGTATTCCGCGCCATGGGCATCAGCGACGATGACGCCCGCCGGCGGTTTGGCTTTTTCCTCGAAGCCCTCAAGTACGGCACGCCGCCGCACGGCGGCTTCGCCCCTGGGATCGACCGCATCGTTCGCCTGCTGGCAGGGGAGGAGGACATCCGCCAGGTCATCGCCTTCCCCAAGACGCAGCAGGCCCAGGACCTGATGGCGGAGACACCGTCGGACGTGGAGCCGGCCCAGCTGAAGGAGCTGGGCCTGGCCCTGCTGCCCCGACCTCGCGCTGAAGGGGGAGAGCCGAAACCGGGCTGATGCCGCCGGTCGTCGTCCTCTTCGTCGCCGCAGTCCTGGTCCTGACCCAGCTCTTCCACCTTCTCTTCCCGGGCCGAATCACCTACCTGCGGCGCCTGATCCTGGCTACGCTCGGCGTCGCCCTCGGCGAGCTCGCCGGCGGACGTTTTCTGCCCTCTGGTCCGCGCCTCGGCGACCTCCACCCGCTGTGGGACGCTGCCTTCGTTACCGCCCTGCAGCTCCTGGGGAACCGCTTCCTGCGGACTGAGCCCCATGTAAAGTGATAGCGATGCTGTTAGGTCAGACATGAGCCTGGAGACGATCAAGAACAGCCTGCTCGGACGGGTGGCGACCAGGTTCATCGAGGACAAGGGCCCGGTGTGGTCGGTGTCAATCGCCTGGGGCGGCCTGTTCGCGATGTTCCCGATCATCCTGGGGCTGGCCGCGCTGGTGGGATTCGGCCTCGGTTTCGCGGGGGTAAGCCAAGCGCAGCTCTTCGACGGGGTGCTGAGCAAGGTCCCCGATGCCAGGATCCGCGGCGACATCGCGTCGGGGTTGGAGGGGATCCGTCGCAACAGCGGCATCCTCGGCCTGGTCGGGCTGGTCGGTCTCTACTTCTCGGCCACCAGCCTCTTCGGCGCCATGGAGCAGGCCTTCGCCGCGATCTACAGGGCGAGGCCTCGGAACTTCTTCAGGAGCCGGCTGATGGGCATCTCTATGATGCTCATCTTCGCGCTCTTCGCCAGCATCACGGTGCTCAGCGAGGGCATCCTGCCCCAGGTCAAGAACCTGCCGATTGCCGGGGAGTGGACCAACGGCGCCATCCCCTTCCTTCTCCAGCTG
The DNA here is from genome assembly GCA_035938265.1 of Candidatus Dormiibacterota bacterium. Taxonomy (GTDB): domain Bacteria; phylum Chloroflexota; class Dormibacteria; order DASZGP01; family DASZGP01; genus DASZHA01. The sequence continues at coordinate 6,867 of DASZHA010000119.1, read as the reverse complement.
GTCACCGGCGCGGTCGCCGGCATCGCCCTCTTCGGGATCATCTACTACGTCGTCCCGCCGGTCGACCTGCGGTTCAAGGACATCTGGCCCGGGGCGCTGGTCGCCGGCGTCCTCTTCGAGGTCGTGGGGCTGATCTTCCCCGTCTACATCAGCATCAGCGGCGGGACCGCTTCATACGGCCAGTTCTTTGCTGCCTTCTTCGTCCTTCTGACGTACTTCTACCTGATCGGCCTGATCACCGTGGTGGGCGCGGAGGTCAACGCCGTGCTCAGGCCGCTCCGTGCTGGTGCGCCGCCGGTCGAGGCTAACCTCGAGCCGCCTAGCGAAGCAGTTCCGAGTTCGTTACGAGCCCCCGGCCAGCGCATCCCGTTACCGGTAGCCCTCGCCCTAAGCTTGCTGGCCATGGCCCTGGGGCTGCTGATGGGCTGGCGACGCAGTCGAGACTGATCTCAGCCGGCGGCTTTGGTCTCGTATGATGGGACCACGGGCCGCTGGAACCGCGGATTGGGGCGGTTGAGAGAGATCAGGAGGAATCAGATGTCGCGGACCGGCTTTGCCGTAGGGCTCGTCGTTGGTGGTTTGGGCGGTCTGGCGGTTGGGTATCTGCTCTACCGAGACAGCCAAAACGGCGCCCAGCCGGCACCCATGGGCTCCATCGACCTGACGCCAGCAATCGAGCTCAAGGACCCGGCGGCAAATCCCCGGGGCAGCGAACCGGTCGAGGCGCCACCGGACTGACCCAAACCAACCCACAGGAGGCGCAGCCTTTGACCCGAGCGTTGCGGTCGCCCAGGTCCACCAGGTCAACTGGAGCGGCAACCGAACTCAAGATCCCCGCGGATCCCCAGTACGTGATCGTCGCCAAACGAGCCGCCAGCGCCCTGGGATCGACGGCGGGGTTCTCGCTGGAGGGGATAGACGACCTCAACATCGCTGTCGCCCAGGCATGCGAGAAGGCGATCGCGGCGGCCGACCATATGTGGGGCAGGGGCAACGGCGTCCTCCGGCTGACGTTTCACATCGTCGACGAGGGCATCGAGGTGGAGGTCCGCAGCATGGCGGTGCCGGAGGCCGGCACCGACGTCGAATCGCCCAAGCGCCGGCTCGAGGCCGAGCGCCGGGCGGAGTCCTACCGCCAGGCCGCGGCGCGGCTCTCTGACGAGGTCGAGTCCGAGCGCCAGAGTCGTCTCCGGGCCCAGCGCCAGCTCGCCCGCCTGGCCGGAGTCAACCGCCGCATCACCGGCGCCGCCCTGACCAAGAGGCAAGTCAAGAGTGAGGGCGACTTCGACGACCTCGCCGTGAACATGATCCGCTTGTTCGTTGACGAGCTTCGATACAACGTCGACTCGCGCGGCGCGATGCGGATGAGGATGGTCAAGTACCACGTCGACTGAATCGCGGACCGTCCTCGAGGGTGAGGGCTGAGCCCAGGAAGCTCCCTACCCAGCCAGCCAAACCGGCTGCGGGGCGCATGAGCTCCGAGGAGCAGCGCGAGCTGTTCCGCCGATACCAGCAGACCAAGGACCCATCCGTTCGCCAGAGGCTGGTCGAGGCCTACACCAACTTGGTCTACTTCCTGGCGCGCAAGTTCATCAACCGTGGCGAGCCTCTGGAGGACGTCGTCCAGGTGGGCTTCGTCGGGCTCTTGATGGCGATCGAGCGTTTCGACCCCGAGCGAGGTCTCGAGTTCAGCACCTTTGCCACCCCGACGATCGTCGGGGAGATCAAGCGCTACTTCCGGGACAAGAGCTGGGCGGTGCGCATACCCCGGCGGCTGCAGGAACTCAATGCCCGCAGCCGCCTCAAGGCCGAGGAAATGCAGCACAAGCTGGGCCGGGCACCCAGCGTCCAGGAGCTGGCCGAGAGCCTGGGTACATCCGAGGAGGAGCTGCTGGCAGCCTACGAGGCGAGCCCGGCGCAGCAGACGGTACCCCTGGACTCGCCGCCCTCCGCCGACGCCGAGGCCACCAGTCTGGCCGACCGGCTCGGCGCCGCCGACGAGAACCTCGAACGCGTCGAGCTCCAGGGCGTCCTCGACTCGGCGATGGCCCACCTCACCCCTCGAGAGCGCGAGATCATGTATCTCCGCTTCATCGAGGAGCTGCCCCAGAGCGAGGTCGCCAGGCGGCTGGGCATCTCCCAGATGCACGTCTCCCGGCTCCAGCGGGCCGCCGTCGAGCACATCCGCAGCCAGCTGCCCGCCGACGTCGGCGTCTAATCGCTTTCTGATCTCAGCTCAAACTCGGCGGAGCGGGGGCGACGGGGCTCCATTTGGCTGGTAGGATGCTTCTCAACCGGTAATGCTGAGCGCCCAGATCCGCCAGTCTTTCCTCAACTTCTTCGCCGGGCAGGATCACCAAGTGCTGCCGTCGTCGTCCCTGGTCCCGCACGAAGACACTTCGGTGCTGCTCACAACCGCCGGGATGCAGCAGTTCAAGCCCTACTTCATGGGCCAGGCCGAGCCGCCCGCCCCGCGCGTCACCACGGTGCAGAAGTGCTTCCGCACCAAGGACCTGGATGAGGTCGGCGACCTCAGCCACCTGACCTTCTTCGAGATGCTGGGCAACTTCTCCTTTGGCGACTACTTCAAGGAGGGCGCCATCGAGTATGCCTGGCAGTACCTCACCCGGGAGCTTGGGATCGACTCCAACCGGCTCCAGCCCACGATTCACCCAGACGACAAGGAGTCCCAGGTGCTCTGGCCCAAGGTCACCGGGAAGACGCCGACCAAGCTCAGCGACAACTTCTGGGCGGCGGGCCCGACCGGGCCCTGCGGGCCGGACTCCGAGATCTACTTCGACTGGGGCCCGTCAGTCGGCTGCGGGCGGCCTGACTGCTACCCCAGTCACTGCAACCGTTATGTCGAGCTCTGGAACCTGGTTTTCATGCAGTTCGATCGCAAGCCCGACGGCACCCAGGAGCCCCTGTCGCGCCCCGGTGTGGACACCGGCGTGGGCCTGGAGCGCCTGGCCGCGGTGCTGGCCCTGGGCAGTGGCGAGGAGCGAGAGGTCGGCGTCTACGAGACCGACATCCTGGGTCGCCTCCAGCAGCACTTCGCCGAGGCCGCCGTCCAGGGCAACGGGGACGTCGGTCGAGCCCAGAGGCTGCTCTCCGACCACGCCCGCGGCACCACCTTCCTGGTCGCCGACGGCGTCCGGCCCGGCAACGAGGGTCGTGGCTACGTACTGCGCCGCATGATCCGCCGGGCAACGCTGCAGGCCAGCCGAGTTCTCGGCATCGAGCACGCCCTGTCGGCCGCGGTCCCGCTGGTCGTCGAGCTGATGGGCGACGCCTATCCTGAGCTACGGGCGCGCCAGGACGCGGCTGCCGACACCCTAAAGGCTGAGGAGACGGCGTTCCAGCGCACGCTGGCGTCGGGCCAGGCGGCATTCGCCGAGGTCGTGGGCAGGAGCTCCGGGATCATCCCCGGGGAGGACGCCTTCCGCCTCCACGACACCTTCGGATTCCCGATCGACCTGACGGTCGAACTGGCTGCCGAGGCCGGCCTGTCAGTGGACCGCGCAGGCTTTGAGGAACAGCTGTCGGCCGCCCGGCTGCGCTCCCGCAGGGGCGCCAAGACGCAGGTTGTGCAGCGCACCGGCCTACCCGCAACGGAGTTCGTGGGCTACGAGTCGATGACCTCGCCCGGCCAGGTGACGCGGCTGTTCAGCCGCGACAAGGAGGTCGAGGCGGCCGTGGAGGGCGATGAGGTCGAGGTCTACCTCGACCGCACCCCGATGTACGCCGAGTCCGGGGGCCAGGTGGGTGACATCGGCGTGCTCGAGGGCCCCGAGGGTACGGTGCAGGTCCGCGACGTCCAGCGGCAGGGAGAGGCCTTGGCCCACTACGGGCGCGTCGAGTCGGGGCGGATCTCAGCCGGTGACCGGGTCCAGTCAGAGGTCGACGAGGAGACCCGATGGGCCACCATGCGCCACCACTCGGCCACTCACCTGCTGCACCGGGCGCTGCGCCAGGTCCTCGGCGAAAACGCCAGCCAGGCCGGCTCGTTCGTCGGCCCGGAGACGTGCACATTCGACTTCCACCTCGACCGCGCGGTTGGCCTGGACGAGCTCGACGCCATCTTCCGCATAGTCAACCGGGCGGTCCGCGAGGACCTGCCCCGGACCACGCGGGTGATGGCACTGGAGGAGGCACGACAGAGCGGGGCGGTGATGCTCTTCGGCGAGAAGTACGGCGACACCGTCCGCGTTGTCAGCTTCGGCGACTTCAGCACCGAGCTCTGTGGCGGCACCCACGTCGAGCGCTCCGGACAGATCGGAAGCGTTGTCGCGGTGGCCGAGAAGAGCATCGGCGCCGGGCTGCGAAGGATCGAGTTCCTCGCCGGCGAGCAGGCCGAGCGCCACCAGCGCACCATCCAGGAATCGGCGCTGGCCGCAGCCGATGCTCTCCACGTCGCGCCTGACGAGGTGGCTGGTCGCGTCGAGGCGGTCCTCAGCGAGAACCGCAAGCTGCAGAAAGAGGTCCAGGACCTGCGCCTCCAGCTGGCGAAGGGAACCACTGGCGCGGTCTCGGACGCCACCGAGGCCTCCACGCGGATCGGCGGGGGCGTTGCGTCCCGGGCGGTGACGGGCGAGGACGCCGACCTCTTGCGTCACGTGGCCGACAGCCTCCTGGACCAGGACGCCACGGTCCAGGCTGCGGTTGTGATGGGCCGCGAGGGGGACGCCGGCAGGCTGGTGGTCAAGACCAGGGGCGGAGGGCTGAGCGCATCCGACGGCTTCGGGCGGATCCGCGAGTCATTCGGCGGCAAGGGCGGCGGCAGCGTCACGCTGGCCCAGGGTGGCGGCTTCAAGGCGGCGGATTTCGCCGACATCGTCGCCGCCGCCGAGAAGTGGGTCGAGGAGGCGGGCTCTGGGAATGGCACCCGCGGCAGGGGCTCGAAATGAAGAACTTCCTCAGCCGCAAGCGCGCGCCCGCCGACCACTACACCGCGCTGGACATCGGCACCGAGTACATCAAGGCGCTGATCATTCGCCGCGAGGGCGACAACGGCATCGTGCTCGGCGTGGGCCGCCAGCAGCAGTCCTACGCCGACATGGTCTCCGGCGCGGTCGCCGACATCCAGGCGGTGATCGACAACTGCAACACCGCACTGGAGAAGGCCGAGGACATGGCCGAGGCGATTCCCGGCCGCGCCGTGATCGGCATCGCCGGCGAGCAGGTCAAGGGCTTCAGCACGTCGGTCACGGTGCCCCGCAGCGATCCCGCTCAGCGGATCAACCGGGTCGAGCTGCAGAACACCCTCGAGCTGGTCCAGAAACGGGCGATGCGCGAGGCCTCCCATGCCATGGGCCTGGAGCTTGGCATCCCCGAGGTCAACCTCAAGCTCATCCACAGCACGATCACCACCGTGCGCATCGACGGCTATATGGTCACCAACCCGCTCGACTTCCAGGGCAAGGCGATGGAGATCTCGGTCTTCAACACCTTCGCGCCGCTGACCCACATCGGGGCCCTCCAGACCATCGCCGCCGAGCTCGACCTGGAGCTGATCGCCACCGTGGCCGAGCCCTTCGCGATGGCGCGCTGCTGTGCCACCGACGAGGTCTACGAGTTCGGCGGCATCTTCGTCGACGTCGGCGGCGGCACCACTGACGTGGCCCTGATCCGGAACGGCGGCATCGAGGGCACCAAGATGTTCACCATCGGCGGTCGCGTCTTCACCAAGAAGATCGCCGGCCACCTGGGCATGTCGTTTGCCGAGGCCGAAGACCTTAAGGTCCGCTACGCGCTAGGAGAGGTATCTGCCGACCGCGCCCAGCACCTGCGCTCCCTGCTGGCGCCCGATGCCGAGGTCCTGGTGAATGGTGTCGCCCTGACCCTGCAGCAGCTGGCCAAGCACGACCGGCTCCCACCCACGATCTACCTGGCCGGCGGGGGCAGCGCCCTTCCTGAGATCGGTGAGTACCTCAATGCGTATCCTTGGATGGACCGGCTCCCGTTCCCCCGGCAGCCGGTGATTAGGGTGCTCGCGCCCACCGATGTCCGCAACATTTACGATTCCACCGGTCTGCTGCTGAGCCAGCAGGACATCACTCCGATGGGCCTGGGCTACCAGGCTATCCAGGAGGACGAAGGAGACAAAGACCTGCTGTACACGACGATGCGCCGCATCATGCGCGCGATGAAGGTCTAGATGGCCAAGCTGATCTACGCCGAGCCCGACGACGAGATAACCAACCTCGTCGATCGTCTGCGCGGTGAGAAGGAGCAGGCAGACCTCGTCTTTGTGCTGCCACCGTCATCCCGGGTGATGCAGTCAGCGCTCAACGCCCGCCTGCTGATGCAGTACAGCAACTCGCTGGGCAAGCAGACCTCGGTGATCAGCCCCGATCCGCGCACCCAGGGAGCCGCCATCGAGACGGGCTTCACCGTGTACCCCACGCTCACCGACTACGAGGCACGCCGGTCGATCGACCGGGCCATCGAGGCTGCGCCGGTCTACACCCCGGCGCTCGACGAATTCGAGCCGATCAACGGCGACGCGCCTCCCGGGCCCTCGCCCCGCCGCACCGAGGCACCCGCCCCGGTGCCTGCCCCCCGCGCCCGCCCGCTGGCCACCCGCACCACCGGCGCCAGCGAGAAGCGGGCCGGGTACCTGCCCTGGGTCCTCGGTGGGGCGGGGGTGCTGGTCATCATCCTGATCCTCACGTTCTTCGTCCTCCCGACGGCCACCGTCACGATCCTGACCGCGGCCCGGTCGGTGTCGGCCACGCCCACGGTCACCGGTTCGGTCACGCCCCCTTCGGGAACCGACCAGCTGGCGGTGCAGACCACGGTGCAGCAGGCCCAGGAGTCGACGAGCCAGCAGCGCAACTCCACCGGCAAGAAGGATGTCCCGGCCGT
>DASZHA010000118.1:0-43424 GCA_035938265.1 Candidatus Dormiibacterota bacterium | reverse complement strand
GGTCACGCTGGCGACGATCCTGCTGGGCGCCGCTGTGGTGCTGGCGGTGGGGCTCCCCGCGGTGGCTCTGATCGTCTACAGCCTGTTGCGGCTGGAGCTTCTCCTCCTGATCCCGGCCGTACTCTGCCTGCTGCTGGGCCTGGGAGCCGCCGCGGTCACGGTATTCGGCGTCCGCCAGCGCGTCCTGGAGCGGCGGGTGGCGCGGGCATAGCCCTCGTCCTTATCCTCGTGAGGAAGGGATATGGCAGGGTTTGATGCCGAGCTGGCCGTGGCGCTCACCGAGCTGGAGGACGCCCTCGAGACGTTCGCTCCCCTGGCCGCCGCCAGCCTGCGCCCGGGGCGATCGGCCGAGGAGCTCCGCGTTGCCGCTGCCAACCACGGGTTCGAGCTCTGCGACAGCGTCCTGACCCTTTTTGCCTGGCATGACGGCTGCGATGAGATCCGAGGTCCATACCGTGGCCAGCTGTTCCCGGGTGGCGGGATGCTTAGCTCCGCCGAAGCCCTCGATCTCTATGGCACCGCGATGGAGCAGCTCAGCGCCGATGGCTGGGACCGGTCCTGGTTCCCACTCTTCCGGGACGGCCGGACGCTGATCCACGTCGTCCGCCTGGGCGACGGCGACTGTGGCGAGCTGCTCTCGTTCGACTACGTGGAGCTGGCGAGCGTCACGCTCGAATATCGGAGCCTGGTTGATTGGGCAAGGGCGACCGCCCGTCGCCTCCGGCTCGGCGCCTACCGCGCGGGCGCGCACGGGACGGTGGAGCCGCAGCCGCGACTCCTGGCGCAGCTGATGCGCGAGGAGAGCCGCTGCGACGTCGATCGCCTGGTCGACGCCCTCGGCTCAGAGGATGGATGGAGCGAGGCGCTCAGCGACCTGCGCCGCCACCAGCACCCCGAAGCGGTGCCGGGGCTGGTTGAGATCCTGATGGGGAAGCGGCCAGGCTCGGCCTACTACGCCGCCGAGCTGCTTGGCCTCATCGGGGACCCCGCGGCTGCGGCGCCACTCCAGATCGCGGCGCGGCAGGACCCCCAGGAGCTGGTGCGGCAGATCGCGGGGAAGTCGCTGGAGGGCCTAACCCGGCTCCAGAGGCGGTGACAGCGGGAGACGAGACTCGAACTCGCAACTTCGACCTTGGAAGGGTCGCACTCTACCATTGAGTTACTCCCGCGCCGGGTCAATCGTAAGGGTGCCCACTCGCCTCTTACTCGACCCAGGCCTCCCCATCGCTGAAGAACTCCTTCTTGAAGATCGGGACCTCTGCCTTGAGGGTGTCGATCAGCCACTGGCAGGCCGCGATCGCCTCGGCCCGGTGGGGTGAGGCCACCGCGATGGCGACGCTGACCTCGCCGATCTCGAGCCGCCCCAGGCGGTGGCGGAGGACCGCGTGACTGATGCCGAAGCGGTCGCGCGCCTGATTCGCCAGGCGTTCCATCAAAGCCAGGGCCATCGGCTCGTGGGCCTCGTACTCGAGATGGCGGACGGCGCGACCGTCCTGGTTGTCCCGGACGATGCCGGTGAAGGTGGCGACCGCACCGTCACCGCGGCCAGAGACCAGCTCCATCAGCCCAGGAACGTCAATGGCGCTGCGGGTCAGCCCGGCATCCGCCGCGCGTCTAGTCGCGACCACCTCGTCAGCCACCAGCGGTCGGCGAGATGAAGGCGAGCTCGGCGCCATCGTGGAGGGCGGCGTCCCACGCTCCGTACTCCTGGTCGATGGCGCACCTGATGTTGGGTCGCATCCGGGTCAGCGCCGGCGTTCTCTTGCTGATCTCCTCGAAAACCGAGCTGGGAGAGCTGCCCTCGGCCACCTCCATCTCCAGGCGCCCGGTGCCGGCGGCCTCCCTGGCACTGGCAAACAGCAGCACCGTGATGGTCACGCCGACGCTCCCCTGAGCTCTATCGACGCGGGCCTGGGCGCCGGGGCGGGCTCGATGGGGGCCGCCACCTCCCAATAGACCCGGGCCAGGTAGCGGTAGATTGCGCCGCCTTCAAGCAAGCCCAGGGCGCGCCCCAGGGGCGGATCGGGCCATCCGCGAAGGCCGCGCTGCAGCCCCCGCAGGATGCGGTAGCGGCGCGCGTACCGCGCCTGCAGCTCGCGGTAGGCAGCGCGGGCCTCAGCCGCCGTTCGGCCCTCCGCGATGTCGTTGATGATCGAGGCCAGCCGCTGGGCGAAGAATGCCGCCGGCCGAATGCCCTCGCCGGTGAACGGCAGGCAGTGGCCGGCGCTGTCACCGACAAGGAAGACGTCGCGCGCCGTGGCCGGTCGGAGGCCGGCGGTCAGAAACCCGCCGTGGGTTCGGTGGCCGTTGATCCCCTCCCGGCGCAGGAAGGCCTCGGTCGAGGCGCTGACACCATCGGGAGCGACATACGAGAGCAACCCCGCGCGCGCCACCCCTCCCGCGGGGAACGACCAGCCGTAGCCGTCGCCGCGGACCTCGGGGTCGAACCAGAAATGGAGGCCGCGGTCGGTGAAGCCGATGCAGGGCTTCTCCAGGCCATATGTCACCGCCATGCGGGCCGGGAAGGTGGGCGCCACGCTGCAGGCCAGCGTCGCCCGCCAGCCGGTAGCGTCGACCAGCAGCCGGCCCTCAAGCGAGCCCTGGTCCGTGATCACCGCGCTGCCCTCGACGCCGGTGGCAGCCGCGGTCACCAGGTCGCCGCTGAAGCGGTCCAGAAGCACCCGGCAGAAGGTGCGGTAGTCGAAGGTGCAGAAGGCGTAGGGGAGCTTGAAGCGGACGGTGTGGTTGCGGGTGTGAAGGACGCCTTCGTCGTGGACCTCCTCGATCGACTCTTCCAGGCCCAGCTTCTGAACCAGGTCGACCGTCGTCCCGCAGGCGGAGGTCTGCCCCTCCCCCACCTCGCCCTTCTCGACCAGGGCCACCCTGCCGCGCACCGACGTCGCCGTGATCAAGCCGGCGAACGACCCGCCGGCAACGACCACGTCGTAGGTCACTCGAGGTCCTCGGCCCCGATGGTCAGGTACGGCACCCCGTCCAGCTCCTCCTCGAAGCGGGCCAGCAGGAAGGCCATGTCGCTGGCGCGGTTGAGGTAGCGCAGCAGGGCGCCGTTGTCGATGATGCCCTCGTGCACCATCCGCGCTACCACCCGCTCGGCGCGGCGGATTATGGTGCGGGCGACGTCGAGCGTGGCCGAGTTGAGCGTTGCCGAGATGACGAACATCTCGGGCAGCGCGGTGGCGTTGCGGATCGACTCCATGCGCGCTTCGATATCGGCGACCTGCTCATCGGTGACGGTGATCTCCCCGGTCTTGGCCTCCCCGGCGGCAAGCTCAGCCATCATCCGGAAGAGGTCGTTCTGGAGCCGCAGGATCTCCTTGCGGACCCGCTCGTGCTGGGTGACGACGCGGGCCTGGCCCAGCACCGCGCTGGCCTCGTCGATGGTGCCGTAGGCCTCCGGGCGGGGGTCGTACTTGGGCACCTCGTCGCCACCCCAGAGGCTGGTGTAGCCTTTGTCTCCTCGCCTGGTGGTGATCGGCGTCCGCGTCTTATTTGGGGGCATCTCCATCTCCTGATCCTACTTCGGCAGTGGGCTGTTCACCCGTGCCACTATCCTCGGGGCCGCCGGCCTCAATCGGGGGCTGGCGGAGGTGGGCAATTACGGCCGGCAGCGCGGCGAAGAGGAGGATCCCCACGACCAGCACGACGACGGCCCACTTGAGGAGGTCCTGGAGCGGGTACCCGGTCTGGCCGCCGGAGCGGAACACCTCGGCCTGGGTGGGACTGAGGTAGTACACGACCTCGTCACTGGTGTTGTGGCCGGTATGGCGATAGACCTTCAGCCGATCTGGCAGCCCGCAGACCGCGGGGTTGGGGTCGGTGCTGCCGACCTCCTCACCGACCTCTGTGGACGGTACCGCCTGGTCCGTGTCGAGGTAGAGGGCGCCGCCGTACTTGAGTGTGCGGAAGCACGGCGATGCCGACGGGGCAGGGCTGACCGATGCGGGCGCGGCGGGGGTTATGGCTGCCAGGAGCAGGAGGGCAACCAGGGCCAGGCTCATCCGGCCTGGGCATCCGCCTCGGCCGCAGTCACCATCTCCTTGCCCTTGCGGGCGCCGGCCTTGCCCGCCTTGCCCTTGCGCACCTTCTGCTTCAGGGGCGCGATCGGCCTGGTCTCAACCAGGCCGACGCGGACCACCATCGCCGGCAGGACCACCAGCGACGCCACCACCGCCAGGACCATGTCCAGCGCCGCCACCAGGCCGAAGTCTCGAACCATGGGAAGGTCGAAGCCAAACTGGGAGAGGAACGGCAGCCCGCCGATGGTCAGGGCCAGGAAGCCGAAGGTGAGGGCGGCGCCGCTGAGGATGATGCCGGGACCGGCGGCGCGACTGGCGGCCTCGGCCGCCTCTGCGCCCGCGGGGATGCCGTCCGCCTGCGCCTCCCGGTAGCGCTCGAGCCAGAGGATGGCGAACTCGGTGCCGAAGGCCACCACCAGGGCGCCCAGCACCGCGGTCATCGGTGTCAGTGGTTGGCGCAGGGCGAACAGGACCGCCGTCGACCACCCCGCCACCAGCAGCGTCGGCAGCCAGGCCATCAGGGCCCAGCGCGGCCGCCGGTAGATCGCGAAGAGCGCCGCCAGCACCAATGCCGCACCGGTGACGTTGAGGAGTAGCTGGCCCGACTGCAGCGAGTCAAGGCCCTGGATGCCGAGGTAGCTGAAGCCGGCCGCGTAGAAGCTGTAATTCGCCGGGGCGTCTGTCTGGTGGATCACATTGTCGATTACCTGGCGCTGGGCCTCGATGTTGTCGGGGCTCAGCCCGAAGGCCACTCGGGCAAGGTGCCGCTGGGGATCGACCAGGGCATTGGTGACGTAGCCCGGCAACAGTCCCAGGTAGGCCTTCTCCTGGTCTGCGTTCACCGGCTGGCCACCGTTGACGTTGGTCAGCAGGCTGGCGAGGCTGTTGATGGGCTTGATCCTGCCGTCGCTCTGGCGCTGGACCGTGGTCTGCAGATCGGTGACCCATTTGAGGGCCTCTTGCGAGGTTACGTCGGGGCCGCTGAGGATGAAGTCGAGCTCACCGCTGGACCCGGTCGCGGACCGGATCGCGTTGACGTCGCGGAAGGCCGGCAGGTTGGGCGACACCAGCTTCTCGGGATCGGTCTGGTAAGTGCTGAAGGGGAAGGCGATCCAACCCGCCAGGGCCACCACCAGGGCCGGCGCCAGGACCCATGTCGAGCGCCGCCGTGCGAACTGGGCCAGCATCGCGGGGATGGCACCGGGAGTGCGGGGACGGTTCTCGTCACCCTCCTCCTCGAGGTCGTCGGCCTGGTCGTCGACCGCCTCCCAGCGCCGCTCCCATGCCTGCCCGCCGTCGGCCGGCGACGTATCGCCTGCGGCGGCGGTGCTCGCCTCCTTCGGGCTGATCCGAGGAGCGGCCGGCGACGGCGTCGCCTCCGGAGCCGTTGCGCTGATTCGCGCCGTGACCCCCTCGGTCCGAGCCTCGGCGGCAGCCACCGAGCGCCTGGAGGCGGAAGGCTCCGCCCCGAGAACCCGGATCGCCCCGCCGGCCCAGCTGGCCGCCACCCATTCCCCGGCCTGGGGCGGGCTCTCGCCGTCAGTCGACTGCCCGGCGGCCGCGGTTACAGCCTCCACCTCTGTGGCCGGCTGCACGTCGACCGGGCGTGCCGGCTCCGGCTCGGTCGCTGATGGTCCGGCAGGGCTGCTGAGGCCGAACAGGGCCACGTCGTCCTCATCGGCCTCGGCCGCCAGCAGCGCTGCCGCCTTCTTGGCCCTGGCCTTCTTTGCAGCCTGCTCCTGTGTGTCGACCGCCTCGGTCGTCGCCTTCACCCTGCCGGCTGCCAGCCTTGGCCACGCCTTGAGGGCCGCCAGGGTGAGGACACGGGCCACCACCCAGGCCAGCGCCGCGCCCAGGATCATGGTGATCCCGAACTGGCGGACCATCGGGATGTTCGAGATCATTAGCGCCAGGAGTCCGATAACGGTGCAGATCACCGCCCGCCGGGTGGCCCGTCCGGCGCCGATCCGGGCCGCCACCAGTCCCGCCGCGCGGTCTTCGACCTGGGTGTAGCGGTATAGGAACTGGACGCCGTAGTCGACCGCCAGTCCCAGGGCAATCGGGAAGGCGGCCAGCGTCGCGGGGTTGAGCGCCAGGGTGAAGGTGGCCAGGATCGACTGCCACGTCGGAGCGCCGAAGGTGTTCAGCGAACGCATGTAGCCAGCCAGGTAGCCCAGCCCGCTGACGGCGCCGCTGAGCATGGCCACGGTGAGCAGGCCCGCAACCACGGGGATGGCACGCGCGGCGATCCACGTACGGCCGCGCAGCGCGATCATCAGCAGGACCAGCATCGAGATGGCGCCCACCAACATCCCCGCCAGCAGCGCTCGGCGCAGCGCTACCCCGATCGCGTTCTGGAGCACGGGGACGCCGCTCACAACCAGCGTCGCACTGGGGACGGGCGAGTCATGGAAGGTCTTCTTAACCGATGCCACCAGGTTGTCGATCGAGGCGGAGTTGGTGACGTTGGGGTCGAGGCGGGCGGTGATCAGCAGGTGCTGGCTGTCGGGGACGAAGGCCGAGAACTTGGGCTTGGGCTGCCCGGTGTCGGGGTTGATGTACAGCGCCGTCATCCAGGCCGAGTTGTCGGCGCTGGGGATGCCGATCTTGGTCAGCTCAGGGTGCTGCTTGGATTGGTCGGCGATGAAGGCGTTGCCCGCGTCGCTGGCCGCCTTGGTGCCGGCGGCCTGGGCGTCCTGCTCTGACTTGCCTGCGGCCTTGGCGTCGTCATACCCCTTCTGCTGCGCGGCTTGCTGCGCCTGCTGCAGCTGGGCCAGGCCCACGCTGAGAACGGTGTAGCCGGTGATGGTGGCGAAGCTGGCCGGCCCGTACACCGACTGGACGCCTCGCTTCTGGTTGTCCTGGGTGGCCAGGTTGGCCTCGGTCTGGTTCTCCTGCTGCAGCCCGGTGCCGGCGAAGAGAGCCTTGACGTCAGTGGTGATCAGGATCACCAGGGGATCGGCGCCAAAGGTGTTCTCGAACTGGATCTCGTGGCGGAAGGCGGCTGAGCCCGGGTCGACAATGGTGTCGGGGGCGGTGTCGAAGTTGTGGAATCGCAGACCGACGAACAGCAGCGCCCCGGTGAGGACGCCGACGATGAGCAGGGTGAGCCGAGGGCGCGCGAGCAGCATTTCTAGACTCTATGGAACCACGCGGTCGATGAAAGCTAGGTTAGTTTCCTAGCAACAAGTTGCTGTAGGTCAGCTGGCTCGGGGGTGTCATGATCGCCCGGCTGCCCTGCGCATTCGAGGTGAAGGCGCTGCTCTGGCCGAACAGCGGCGGCGGAGCCGTACCAGCCGGCGGGATCACGTTTGACATGCCCTGGCCGGCGCCGGTGCCGTTGTCGTTGAAGCAGCCGAAGGCGGCCGTCCCAACTCTCGATGCGTTGACGCTGTTGGGTCCGCAGATGGTCTTCGCCTCGCCCTCGGCCGGCAGCAGGTTGACCGGCAGCGTGAGGTTCCCAAGGATCGAGCTGATCGGGTTGCAGACCGCCGCTGGCAATGTCCCACACCCACCGACCAGCGCAATTGGGCTTATCTGGCCGAGGTGGATGCCCAGGAGGACGTTGACGTGGTGGTGCGCCACGTTGCCGGCGCTGTCGGTCGTTGGCACCCCGTTGGTGGTGCAGGGCACGACCTTGACGAAGTTGGCATGGACCGTGTCGGAGGCGGTCGGCCCGCTGCCCTGGGGACCGGCGGTGTCGACGATGTCGCACTGTCCGAAGGCATCCTTCGTTCGCTCCACGGCCAGTTGGACGTCACCCATGGCCTGGCCGCGCTGAGGCATGATCACCGGGTTGAGGGCGTTGGTGCCGTAACCGAGGTCGTTGCTGAACCTCTGCAGCTGGTCGGAGAACGCGGGAAGGGTGACCAGCACGGTGCGCAGGTTACCTGTGTTGCCGGTGGTCACCGTGTCCAGCGCGCCGAGCACATTGTTGCCGTGGACCACCAGTCCCGCCACGTCCTGCTTGTGGTTGTCCAGCTGGGCCAGGAAGTCGTTGTTCTCGGCGATGATCTGGTAGATCGGCGAGTTGGCGTAGGTCTCGGTCACCACGGCGTTGTTCTCGAACAGCCGCCCAACCTCCACCGACCGCTGGTCGATCACCTGCAGTGGCGGCGTCAGCTGGTAGGTCACGACGTTGAGGTTGTCGACTGTCTGGCCGAAGTCCGCGCCACGGTTGTCCGAACCCGTGCCGAACTCGTACAGGAACGTCTGCAGGCTGGTCCGCGTGTTCTCGTCGAGGGAGTTGAGAATCGCCTCGAAGTCGACCGATACGGATGTGTTCTGGATGTCGATGGTGCCGCCGTCGGGGAAGTTACCGGCCGTCTGTGTACCCGGGTTGATCTCGACGAACTTGGGCCCGAAGACACCGTGGGGGCGAACCTGGAGGCTGGCGTCGCGGTACATCGTGATCTTCTTGGTGTCGACCGACATGGTGACCAGCGCTCCGGGCGAACCCTGCTCGATGCTCTTGACGTTGCCCACCTTGACGCCGGCCACCTCGACGTCGGCACCCGGGGCCAGCGTGTCGCCAGAGGTCACCTGGGCCTTCATGACCATCGTCGACTGGAAGAGGGTCACGTTGGTGAAGGCGAAGAAGAGCAGCGCGAACATCACCGCGGCGCTGATGATTCCTACGAGGGCGGGATTGATGCGTGGTCCTCTATTCGGCATCGCTCAGTGTCCCAACAGGTAGTTGAGCAGGCCGTTGATGGCGTCGCTCGGGGGCGGTGGAGTCGGGGTACTGGTGACCGTGCTCTGCTGCGGCAGCAGGCCGGGAAGAGCCGGGCTCTGCAGCTGGGGCAGCGTGGGCTGCGTCAGGGGAGTGCTGTTCCCGGCGGCTGCAGCCGGCTGCGCCAATCCCGAGGGGGCCCCACTGGAGCTCTCGCGCAGGCAGCCTGGCTGCGGGCAGCCATTGCCGACCAGGATCGTCGGCTGACGCAGGAAGAACCCGCCGCATCCGGCTGAACCGCAGGTCGTCGCCTTGGTGCCGCCGGCGTCGGTGTTATAGCCGTGGACGGCGCTGAAGAGGTCGTTGACGAACGGCTGGGAGAGGTTGATGAACGCATCGAACTGCTTGTCGAGGCGGGTCACGTCGGCCAGCTCGGGGTTCAGGGCGTGGAGTGCCGGCCGCAGCTGGGTGATGATGCTCTGGATGTTCTGGTGCTCACCCGAGAACTGGTTGAGCCCGTGGCCGGCGGCGATGTTGCCCTGCTCGATGAACTTTCGCAACCCGGCGTCGTTGGCGGCAATGGTGGCGAGGACCGAGTCCAGGTTGGTGAAGGTATTGGCGAGGTGGGTGCGGTTGTCAGCCAGGTTGCCGCTGACGTCGTCCAGGTTGCGCAGGATGCTGTCGATGTGGTCGCTGCGGTCGGCGAAGGTCTGCAGGTCCGGCGTCGACTGCACCGACAGGCTGTGGAGGTCGCCCAGCAGCGCATTGATGTTCTCGCCCTGGCCGTTGGTGGCGATACCACCCTCCTGGATCAGCGTGCTGAGGCTGTCCCGGGTGGGCTTGTTGAAGGAGCTCAGCAGCTGGTCGAAGTCCACCGGGGAGGCGGTCGCGTTGGCGGGGATCACCGTGCCGGTTTCGAGGGCCTTGTTGTTCGCCGGCCCGGGGTCTAGCTCGATGAACTTGGTCCCCAGCAGGGTCTGGAGGCGGAGGTTGGCCTTGGTCCCCTCGTGCAGCGGCGTATGGGCCTTGTCGACGCGCATCGTGATCTCGGCGAGGCCGCCGGAGACGCTACGGATCTCAGTGATCTGACCGACGTAGACCCCGGAGATGCGGACGTCGGAGGCGTTGGCGATGCCGTCGGCGTCGACGAAGTCAGCCTTGATCTCGTATCCCTTGTCCCAGAAGGTCAGGGTGAAGGTGCGGTTGATGGCGAACGCCACCCCCAGGAGCAGGAGGAAGACGGCCAGGATGACGCCGCCCACGAAGACGGCGTTGGCCTTGTAGCGGAGGAGGTCTTTCAGCATGCGGCCGCACTCGTCGCTGCAGGGCACGTCTGCGACATTGCCCGGAGGAGCCACTGGGTGCCGGAGTTCGTGTCACCCGGGTTGCCGAAGCCGTCACGGCCGACGCTGGAGTCCTGCATGTTGTGAAGCAGCTCAAACAGCGGCGGAATGACCTGCTTGGCCTCACCGGTGACCGGGATGGCGGCGCTGAGGCTGTAGTCGGTGCTGCGCAGCCCGCTGGGGCCGCGGGCCATGAAGTTGGCGAAGTTGTTCTCGTTGCCCGCCAGCACGGCATCAAGGTTGGTCAGGGTGTGGTCACCGTGGACCAGCAGGCCCGCCAGGGCGGCGTCATTGCTCTGCAGGACCGAGAAAACGCTGGCGCCGTGCTCCACCAGGCCGCGCAGGGCGGCGTCCTCGCGCACCAGGCCCTGGGTCAGGGTGTCAAAGGCGATGGTGGCCCGGTCCAGGGCCACCTGGTGGGTGTCGATGACCCCGGTCAAGGGCTCCGCCGCCACGGCCAGGTTGCGCAGCTGGCGGAGGTCGGCGTTGAGCGTCTGGGCCCTCCCACCGAGCGCGATCTCCCCCTGGAGGGTCAGGGTCTTCACCTTCTCGCGAGTCGGGGCGTCGAAGATGGCGTTGAGCTGGTCGAGGTCGGTCGGCGAGGTGGTGCTGTCCACGCCCAGCTCGGTGCCGCTCTTGAGCTCGGCTCCCGAGGCCGGCCCGGGCAGGATCTCGACGTACTTGTTGCCCAGGAGCCCGATCGACCGGATGATCGCCTTGGTGTTGGCCCGCAGGGGCGTGAACTTGGGGTCGACCGAGACGGTCAGCACGCCAACGCTGTCCTTGAGCTCGAGGCTGTCCACATTGCCCGCCTGGACACCGTTGATGAGGACGTTGTTGCCCTTGACGACGCCATCGATGTTGGTGAAGTCGAGCTTCAATGTGTAAGGCGTGCTGAAGGGGCCGAAGGCAAAGCCGCCTACGATCAGCATTCCCAGCAGCAGCGTGGCGGAGAGCCGCCTGATCCAGCCGTTCATTGGCCGAGCAGGTAGGAGAGGAGCGCGCCCTGGAGCGCTCCGCTGACGTTCTGGTTACCGGTCGACGACGTCGACGAGGCCAGGGCTGCCCCGCCGTTGGTGGCCAGTGCCTGGGGCGCGGGCGCGCCATAGCCCTTGTTGAAGCCGGGGCAGATGTGGTTCGGGTCCATCGTGACGCCGGGTGTGTCATTGCCGCACTGAAGGCCGACGGCGCCGAACCCGTGGAAGCCGTTGACCGCGTTGGGGTCGTACCAGCGGAAGCCCGAGTCCCACTCCGTGTCGTTCTGCAGCCCCGGCTTGATCGCAACCGTCAGCTGGTCATTGGGGTACTGGTACTGCTGACCGAGCAGCAGGCTGGGAACCAAGGTGTTGAGGTCCGAGCTGGTCAGGGCCAGGAACTGGTTGAGGTGGCCCAGCACCGGCGGCAGCTGCTCGGTGCTCTGGCGGATGTTGGCGTCGTTGTTCTGCTGCCCCACCGCGGTGTTGATCTCCTGGAAAACGTTGCCACCGTGGTTGAGGATGTTGGCCAGGTGCTGGTCGTTGGCGGCCAGGGTGCTGGTCACCGTGTCCGCGCTCTGCAGCAGGGTGGCCAGCTGGGCGTGCTCGTCGGCCAGGGTGGTCAGGATGATGTCGGTGTCGACCAGGATGTGGTCGATCTGAGCGGTGCGGTCCTTGAAGCGGGCCGACACCGGCGTCAGGTGCTCGGCAATCGCGCGCAGCTCGGGGATGGTGGCGTTGACATCGACGCCACGGTCCTTGGTGGCCTGGCCCAGGCTGATGATGTTGTTGGAGAAGGCCTTGCGGGTGGCCTCGTCGGAGTTGTTCAGGACCTGGTCCACCTCCACCTGGGTGAAGGCCTGGCTGTCGGGCAGCGAGCCGCCATCGGGGATGCGCACGTTGGACGTGCCGCGCGTCATATCGACGTACTTCTCACCCAGCAGCGATTTGGGCCGGATGAGCACCGTGGCGTCGCTGTAAATGGTGTTGTACTGGGGGTCGATACCCATCTCGACCTGGGCCCCGGTGGACAGGGTGGTCACCTTGTTGACCTTGCCCACCTGGACGCCGGCGATACGGACATCCGAGCCGTTCACCAGGCCATCGGCATCCTGGACGTTGAAAGTGATGATGAACTGGGGCGGCAGCGGACCAATGCGCTGGCCGGTGTTGATCGCCATCCACAGCAGGCCGCTGATGGAGAGGACGGCGAAGAAGGCGACGATGGTCAGGTTCTGCCCGATCCGGGTGTTAGGCACCGCCACCACCCCAGATGTTGCCCAGCAGGTCCTGGAGGAAGCCGCCTGAGCCGCTGCCGCTGGCGGTGTTCGAGTTCGGCTGCGCCGCCGAGGTCGGAGTGCCACCGTACCCGCTGAGGCCGTTGTCGCCCGGGTAGCAGGCCGCAGAGTTTTGCGCGGTTGTGCTGGGGCTGAAGAACCCGCAGCCTGCCTTGCCCAGGTCGATCATGCCCATGACGCGCCACAGGTGGCGGTTGCCGGCCTTGCCCGTGCTCTGGCTGAAGTCGCCGAAGACCTCGCCGGTCAGGTTGGGATCCACCGCGTTGCCATTGGCGTCGACCGGCGACTGGCAGGCCGCTGGCTCGGTGACGTTCGGCACGTTGTAGTAGCCGTTGGCGTAGATGTGCATGTCGCAGGTGTTGACGCCGAGCATCGTCTGGGCCAGCCGCGGGAACAGCGCTATGCCGTCCTGGAGGGTGTTGCCGCAGGGGCCCGCGGTGCAGCTCGCCGGCTTTTTGATGAAGAACTCCTGGATCGTGCTGGAGATACCCAGGAAGCCCCCGTTCGGGCTCGGCGAGCAACCGTAGGTGCTGCAGACCTGGCCACCCGGGGTGTTGATGGCGGCGTCGTTGATCGCGCTGGGCAGCTGGGCAACACCGCCATGGAGGCCATTGGCGTTGGGACTGAGCCCCTGGTCCAGGGCACCCAGGACGTGGTTGATGTGGCCGATGGCGTCGGCGAAAGTGGCCGCCTTCTTCTGCATCGTGATGCTGACGGTGTTCCAGTCCTGCAGGGTCTGGGTCAGCTGCTGGTGGTCGTCAGCAGCGGTCTGCTGGATCAGGTCGAGCTGCACCAGGAGGGCGTCGATGTTGTCCTTTTCCTGGTTCAGTGATGTCGACGTCACCGCCAGGTCGGCTGAAATGCGCTTCAGGTCGCCGGCGCTGAGGTTCAGGTCCTTGCCCCGCGCCGCGGTTGCCTCCCCCAGGGAGTTGATCACAATCTGCAGCTTGGTGCGCGTGTCCGGGTCCAGCGCGTTGAGGACCTCATCGACCTGCACTGGCGTGATGGTGTGGTCCAGGGCGATCGTGTCGCCGTCGCGGAACTCGCCCGCGGATGCGGTGCCGCGGTCGATCTCGACGTAGGTCTCCCCCAACAGGTTCTTGGGGCGCACGATGGCATGGGCATCGCGGTAGATGGGCTTGTACTCGGGCTGTACCTGGATGCCAACGACCGCCATCCCGCCCTGGTTGCGGATCGTGGTGACCTGGCCCGCCTTCACCCCGGCCATGCGCAGGTCGTTGCTGTGCAGCAGACCCGAGGCGTTCTTGAACTCGACGTTCAGGCTCATGCACCCGGCGAACGGCCGGCACGGCCCGATCATGTTCACGGCCATGTAGCTGAGCACGCCGAAGGCGATGCCCATGTAGACCAGCACGATCAGGAGGTTCCAGCGGCTTCTCAATGCAGTAGGAACCCAAGAAGCGGATTGATGAGGTTGGGATCTATGACCGGCAGCTGAGGCGTCGTGGGCGCCGGCACCCCGGGAGCCGCTGGCGCCTGGGGAACCACGCCGGAGCCGGTGCCGGTCGCGCGGCTGGCCGGGGCCGCGGCACCAACCTTGAGAGGTCCTGTGCACACCGCGGCGGGCGCGATATTAAGCTGGCAAAGCGCCTGGAGAACGGCAAAGATGCAGCCGGCCGGGGCGTTGGTGATGTTCCCGGCGCAGCTGGCGATGCCGCCGGCAGGCAGGGTGCAGACACCGGTGGTGGCGCTGCCCGACCCATTCCGCAAGACGGTGCTGTTGTTCTGCTGGAGGCCGTTGCCGTCGGTGCTCCGCCCGTTGACGCTGAAGCAACCCTGCGCTGGCTCAACCCGGGTGAAGACATCGTTGGTGAAGGCGCCAACACCGTTGGAGGGAATCGAGCCGAAGATCAGGTCCCCCTCGATGGTCCCGGGGCCTGCCAGCTTGATGGGCGCGTAGCCGATGTTGCCCTGGCGTCCCAGGGCGACGCTGAGGGCGTCCAGCTGGGTGATGGTGTTGGGCAGGTCCTGGAAGATGCCCTGGAGGTTGCCCCCCTGCCCGTTCAGGCCCTGGTCGAGCTCGTTGAAGAACTGGTCGGCGCGGTCGATGCTCTGCTGCACCTGGGCGTCCTCGGCGATCAGCGTCTGGAGCACCTGGTCGGAGTGCTTCAGCAGGTTGACGTAGGTGGCACGCTGGGGGTCGGTGGAGAGCGTCGCCGTCAGCTTGGTGAGCGCCTCGATGATCCGCTTCAGCTCGGCGTCCCGCTGGTGCAGGACGTTGGTCACCTGGGAGAGGTCGTTGAGGTTGGTCTGGCCGGTCTGGAGCAGCTGGTTGGTGTTGGGGCCCTGGCCGGCGAGCCCGGTGCCGAGGTTGGAGATCAGCGCCTGCAGCTCCTTGCGGGTGGGCTCGTCGAGGATGTTGATCAGCTGATCCAGCTCGACGTTGACGGAGCTGGCTGAGTCAGGCAGCTGGCAGCCATCACAGATCGCCGGTTTGCTGGGGTCGCCGACGGTTGCGGCGATGTATTTCTCACCCAGCAGTGACTTGGGCCGTACCGCCACCGTGGCCCCCTCGTGCACTGGCGCGTACTTCTTGTCGATGTTGAGGGTGAGGGTGGCGCCGTGGGAGTCCGGGTCGACCTTGAGGTCCGACACGTTGCCGACGCGGACGCCGCCGAAGAAGACGTCCGACCCCTCGATGACGCCGTTGACGGTCGGGAAGTGGGCCTTGACCTGGTAGATGTTGGACTTGCCGGCGTTGAGGCTGAGGTCGAAGGAGGCACCGACCACCGAGACGATGGCGATCAGCATCGCCAGGCCGAGGACTACTGAGGCGCGTTTGCTCCCCGAGCCCAGCTCGCGACCCCAGATCGCCTCATCGTGGCCACGGCCCCCGCCGGCCGACCTTCTCACCTCATTCCCCGCCGGGTCCCCGGCCTAGTCCATCCCCAGCGGGCCCTGAGCAGCACCAACGAGGAACTGCTGAATGAACGGATCCTGGTTACCCCAGATCTCCTTCTGCGAGCCGAAGGCGACACACTTGCCGGCGTAGAGCACGGCCAGGTTGTCGGCGACCGACCGCACCCGGTTCACGTCGTGGCTGATGATGATCGTGGTGCAGTGGTACTTCTCGCTGATCTCCCGGATCAGCTCCGACAGCAGCGCCGTGCGCACCGGGTCAAGGCCCGAGTCGGGCTCGTCGATCAGGAGGATCCGCGGCTGCATCACCAGGGCTCGGGCGAAGCCGGCGCGCTTGCGCATCCCGCCCGAGAGCTCGTTGGGGAACTTCTTGTCAGCGCCGGCCAGGCCAACCTCCTTGAGGCGCTGGTAGACGATGTCGCTGATCTCCTTCTCGCCCTTGTTGGTGTGCTGGCGTAGGGGGAAGGCGACGTTGTCGAAGAGGCTCATGGAGCTGAAAAGGGCGCCGTCCTGGAAGAGCATGCCGCACTCCTGGCGCAGCGCCAGCAGGTCCTCGTTGTTGAGGTGGGGCACGCTCTTGCCGTCGACCTTGATCTCGCCGTCGTCTGGGAACATGAGGCCCACCACGTGACGTAGGAAGACCGACTTACCCGTCCCCGAGGGGCCCATGATCATCGTGATCTCGCCCTCCGGGATGCCGAAGGTGACGCCATCGAGGACCTTCTGCTTGCCGAAGTGCTTCTTCAGGTTGGTGGCCTCGATCATCATCCGCTTGTCGGAGGTGGGGATATCGGCGTTGGCCGGCCGGTAGCCTGAATCGGGCCGGACGCTCTGGTGCACCTCCTCGTCAGGCGGGCCCGGGTCAACAGGCTTGGTCTTGGCGGCCGCCCGCGGCTTGGCCGCGACGGTGGCGTCGGAGATGGTGGCGTCGGGGTTGCCGCCGTACGAGGCGTCGACCGGCACCGAGTCCGCCGGCGCCTTGGCCTTGGGGGTTGCGGGAGTCTTGTTCTTAGACATGGTCTTCTCCAATCAGAAAGTCGTCGTGGGTCCCGAGGGCGAGAAGGGTCACGGGTCAGCCTCCCGGGATCGGCAGGTTGGCGTCGACTCCCCAGAAGAGTTGAGTCAGGAAGGCGTTCATCAGGACCGTCATGACAAGGCTAACCGCCATGGTTTTGGCCACCGCCTTCCCAATGCCCACCGCCCCGCCGGTGACATGGAAGCCGTAGTAGATCGCGACCAGGATGATCAGGAAGGCGAACCCTACGGCCTTGATCATCGAGAAGATGAGGTCCTTGATATTGAGGAACCTCCAGAAGTAGTCGAAGTAGGCCCCGTCCGAGATCTGGGCGATCTGGAAGTGCTGGACGAACCAGCTGGCGGTGAAGCTCGAGGCGAGGGCCAGGAAGTACATGAAGGGCATGATCAGTAGCGCGGCTATCACGCGGCTGGTGACCACGTAACGAACAGTCGGCATACCCATAACGTCCAGCGCGTCGATTTCTTCGTTTACTCGCATGGTTCCGAGCTCCGCGACCAGGCCACAGCCGATCTTGGCGCCGAGGGCGAAGCCGAAGAACAGAGGCGTGATCTCGCGCATGTCGCAGAGCGCATTGAAGACCCCGACAAGCCCCTGGGCCCCGATCTGGGAGAGCGAGTAGTAGGCCTCGACCGAGCACTGCAGCCCGGTGAAGGCGACCAGCAGCAGCACGACTGGCGTTGAACCGATGGCCAGGAAGGCCGCGTACCACCAGACCTCGCCGACGTAGCGGGCCAGCATGAGGGGCGTCTGGCCGAGGACGTCGCCACCAAAGACCAGGATCTTGCCGACCTGGGTGAAGGGCGCCAGCAGCCTGGAGTCGCCGATCGACCTTCCGGGCTCGGCCTTGGGGGTTACTGCCTTGGGCGGGGCGGGAACAGTCTGCTGCGCCATTACTTCAGCACGTTGGTGGCGTGAGCGGCGGCCAGGATGGTGGCGGTGTAGATGTAGTTGCCGGCCAGGATGCACACGAAGTTGACGACCACGCTGCTGTGCACAGCACGGGCCACGCCCTCAGCCCCGCCACGCGCGGTGATCCCCTTGTAGCAGGCGACCGAGCTGACGATGGCTCCGAAGAGCATGCACTTGATCTCCCCTCCGTACAGGTCTAACAGGGTCCCCTGGGTCCAGAACGTGGATAAAAAAGCGCCTGGGTTCACGCCCACGATGTAGACCGCGACGACGTAACCCATGATGACGCAGAAGGCGACCATCGGGATGTTGTAGAGCGCGGTCATGATGATCATCGCCAGGAACCGCGGGACGACGATGAACCGGATGTTGGACATTCCCATGACCGACATCGCCTCCAGCTCCTGCCGCACGGTGCGCGCCCCCAGGTCAGCCGTGATTGCGGTGCCGGCCACGGCCGCGACCATCAGCGCGGTTGCCGTTGGGGCGAACTCGCGAATGGAGGCCATAACAGAGAAACCGCCGAGACGGAACCCACCTTGCACCACTTTGAAGAAATGGCCGGCCTGGAGCGACACAATCGTGCCCCAGCCGACCCCCGTCAGGAGCAGGGGGATGAAACAGGCCGTGAGAATGAACTTCGACTGGTCCAGGAACTCATCGAAGTAAAAGGGCCGCTGGATGCATCCGCGCAGCACTGCCCAGAGCATCAAGAAGAATTCTCCCAGCCCAAACAGCGAACCCTGCGCCCGCCCGACGAGTGGTGTAGCCAAGGCCCCTGAACGATACCTGCTTCGCTCCCAACTCGCAAGCTCGGATTTGAACTGGCGAAGGGGTCTTGAGACCCCTCCCGGAAAGCCCGCTGTGCCGGGACCGTTACACGTTGTCCACACCCGCCTGTGGAATCTGTTGAGATGCCCGCTTCTCAGCCCTTTCTCAGCCAGCCTTCAACCGGCGGCAAATCGGCCCGTTTAGCCTCCGAAACGATGGCCGATGTAACGACGCCAGCCGGGCCCGGGATCCGCCGTCGAAGCCTGCTCGGAGCGGCCGGGGTCGCCGGCCTGGGAGGAGCCATCGGGCTGGGCTTCTGGCTTCGGGAGCGCGCCGCCAGCGGCATGACCACCGACCGCCAGAAGGCGACTCACCTGCTGCGGCGCGCCGGCTTCGCCCCCTCCCCCGCCGAGGTCGACACCGCGATGCACGCCGGGCTGACCGCGACCACCGACAGCCTGCTTCACCCCGAGCGCGTCGACGACGGCAAGCTGGAGGCTTCGCTGGCGGCCGCCAAGCTCGACCTCACCAACGTCGCCCAGCTGCGCCAGTGGTGGCTGACCCGGATGGTGGAGACGCGACGACCGCTGCAGGAGAAGATGACGCTCTTCTGGCACGGCATCCTGACCAGTTCGTACCGCAAGCAGGGCCAGGCCAAGGACCTGGTCCACGTGCAGAACGACTTCCTCCGGGGCCACGCCCTGGGCAACCTGCGCGACATGCTCATCGGCATCACCAAGGACGGCATGATGCTGCGCTGGCTCGATGGCACCGGCAGCAGCAAGGTCCATCCCAACGAGAACTACGCCCGCGAGCTCATGGAGCTGTTCACCATGGGCGTGGGCAACTACGCCGAGACCGACGTCCGTGAGGGCGCGCGCGCCCTGACCGGCTGGGCGGTGGCGCAGGACGGCAGCGTGCGCTTCAACGCTCGCGCCCATGACGAGGGCAGCAAAACCTTCCTGGGCAAGACCGGGAACCTGGGCGTCGACGATGTGATCGACGCGATCATGGCCCAGCCGGCGACCCCCAAGTACATCGCCCTTCGCATGTGGGAGTTCTTCGCCTACGCAGCCCCCAGTGACGGCGACATCCAGCCCCTCGTCGACGCCTACAACCGGACGCGCGGCGACATCCGCGCCATGATGGGCGCGCTGCTGGCCTCACCGGCCTTTTTCTCGGACAAGGCCTACCGCGCGCTGGTCAAGTCGCCGACGGAGCTGGTGGCCGGGCTCAACCGCCAGCTCGGACTGCCGGTCAGCCGGGCCCAGGCCGGCGCCGGCGAGAGCATGGGCCAGTCGCTCTTCGACCCTCCCAGTGTGGCCGGCTGGCCGGGCGGGGCTGCCTGGCTCAGCACCGGCAGCTGGATGGCTCGGATGCGTTACCTGCTGACGCTCGCTGGTGACACCCAGGCGGCGCTGGGTCGCGCCGCAGCCGACGCCGGGGCCAAGACCCCTGAAGCCGCCGTGGCCCACATGGTCGACGTGATGCTGGAGGGCAGCCTCACCGCCGGCGCCCGGCAGGCGGTCATCGATCATGCCGCGGCCATCGTCAAGGACCTTGGCGGCGGCCCGCTCTCGCCGCAGGCGGTGGCCGATGCCGTCTTCCTGCTGGCGGCAACCCCGGAGTACCAGCTGGCTTGAGGTGCAGATGAACATCGACGACAAACCACAGTTCGACGACTGCGAGGTCTGCGCCCCGCAGCCCGTCCTCCGCGACGCCACTGGCAACGTCAGCCGCCGGGCCTTCATGAAGGGCGGCTTCACGGTGGTTTCGGTGGGGATGGCGATGCCGTCGATCTTCAGCAAGGCGGTGGAGGCGGCCGGCAACAGCAGCATCGCAGGCGCCACATTCGAGAACAACGGCAAGACCCTGATCGTGGTCCAGATGGCGGGTGGCAACGACGGCATAAACACCGTCATCCCGTTCAACGACCCGGCCCTGGCCAAGCTGCGGTCGACCCTGAAGCAGACCGAGCAGCAGCTGGCCGTCAAGCTCAATGAGAAGCTCGGGCTGCACAGCGCGCTGGCGCCGCTGAAGGACCTGTGGACGGCCGGCAAGCTGGCGGTCGTCGAGAACGTCGGTTACCCCAACCCCAGCCTCAGCCACTTCCAGTCGATGGATGTCTGGGAGACGATGGACCTCAACGGGCGAGAGGGATGGCTGGGCAAGTACCTGGCCGGGCTGATCGACAAGGACGGCCACCCGCTGAGGGGCATCCAGGTCAGCACCGGCCTGAGCCCCGCGCTGCGGGCCCTGTCCGCGCCGGTGGCCACCTTCACGTCGCCGCAGGCGTTCAGCCTCGAGGGCGCCGGTAAGAGCCCCAGCGAGACCAGCATCCGCGTCAGCGCCCTGGACAAGGTCTACCGGGCCTACCCGGAGTCGGCCCCCTACGCCGCCCTCCTCCACCAGACCGAGACCAATACGCTGGCGGCGTCGAAGATGCTGCAGGCGGCAGGCGCCGGGTACAAGCCGATGGCCCAGTACCCCGCCGGGCCATTTGGCAACGGGCTCCAGGTGCTGGCTGAGGCGGTGGTCCAGGACCTGGGCATGCGGGTCGGCTACATCACACTGGGCGGGTTTGACACCCACCGCGCCCAGAAGGACACCCACGACAAGCTGCTGGCTCTGCTGGCAGGCGGCATCCAGGCCTTCCTCGCCGACCTCAAAGCGCACGGCAAGTCGCAGAACGTGGCGGTCATGACCTGGTCCGAGTTCGGCCGCCGCGCCCAGGAGAATGCCAGCGGCGGCACCGACCACGGCACGGCAGCGCCCCTGTTTGTCACCGGCGACGGCGTCAAGGGCGGCGTCTACGGCGACCCGCCCAACCTCTCGTCGCTCGACAAGAACGGCAACCTGGCCTTCCAGACTGATTTCCGGCAGGTCTACGCGACCATGCTCGAGGGTTGGCTCAAGGTTCCAGCCGATACCGTCATCCCGGCTGCTTACCAACCCCTGCCGCTGCTGACCGCCTAGCTCCGACAACCTGGCAACGGTTTTGCCGATTTCGGCAGGACGCGGGCTACGATGCCAGCGATGGAAGCCCTTGGCGATGCCCGGCGTCCACTGGCGACACGGGTATATGGTGTCCGGCTGCTGTACAAGCCCGAGGTGCGGCGGGTTCTGGCGAGGCTTTTGGCCGGCGTGGCCGTCGTCTATTACCTTTTCCGCGTCACGCTCCAGTACGTCCAGCTTGCTCAGTTCCCGCGGCTGCCATTCGACTACGAGCAGTTCCGCCGCGCCGCCCAGGACATCGGCGCCGGGCGCAACCCCTACCAGTTCTACCTCGACCTCCACTGCACCACCTGGTGCCTCGGCGGCTACATCTACACGCCGCTGGTGGCCGTCATCCTGCGGCCCCTCAACGGCCTCGACGACCGCACCGCAGCCATCCTCTGGGCCACGTTCGGCCACCTGATGCTGGTGGCGACCATCGTGGTCCTCTACCGCGGCCTGCGCACCGACCTGACCCGGACCGGCCTCCTCTTCCTGCTGGCCGCTGGGCTGCTGTTCCTACCCGTGCTGGGCAGCGTCGCATACCTGCAACCCGGAACACTCCTGACCCTTACCCTGGCGACGGCCGCGGTCCTCTACCTCCGAGGCCGCAGCCGCGCGTCGGTCGGGGCTGGCGCCGCGCTGGGCACCGCGATCGTGATGAAGGTCACGCCCATCCTGGTGGCGCCCGCGCTGTTGCCGCTGGGCTGGGCCCGCGACCGGGCGGCGCGCCTGGGTCAGCCGGTGCGGGACGCCGCCCTTGCGGTTGCCGGGCTGACCCTGGCGGCGGTTGTGCTCACCGGCGGCATGCTCCTACTTGTCCCCTACACCGACCAGTTCTTCACGATGGTGCTCCCGCGGATCGGGGCGGGGACGACCACGTTCGACAACCAATCGCTGCCCGGGGTTGTGGCGCACACCATCGAGCTGCTGGGCGGGACCGCGCCCAGCGCCGGCTTGCTGACCGTTGCCGCGGCCCTGGTCTTTGTCGGTATCCCCATTGCCCTCGGCGCGCTTGCGCGACCCGAGGTGCGTGGCACCCGCGCGGCGCGGGCAGCCTTCTTCGCCGCCTTCCTGGCAGCGATGCCGATCGCGTCGAGCATCACATGGTGGCACCACCTGGTGGTCAGTGTCGTGGCGGTCGCGCTGCTGGCGGTGGCGCTCTGGCCCGCAGCGGGCACTGTGCTCGTCAGTCAGCCGGCGCGCTGGTTGCTGGTCGTGGCCTTCCCGCTGATGGCCGTGCACATCGAAGACCGCACGCAGACCAGCGCGCTGGGGATCACGGACCCGAGCGTCTTCGAGGTGCTGCGGGTCCAGCTCTTCGAGAGCGCCAACCTGTGGGGGATGCTGGCTTTGTGGCTGGCCGCGGTCCTGGTCCTGTGGACTGCGGCGCGGCCGAGGGCCGAGGCCACCTAGGCAGCGAACAGCCCTATCGAGCCGACCGTTCGAGCAGGCGCTTGAGGTTGGCCAGGTCCTTGCGATTGGCCCGGGTCATGGCTGCCGCCATAAGGGGAGCGCCGACCCTCGAGAAGCCGCTCGGCTCGCCGCGGTTGCGCAGCGTCATCCGGGTCCGCCCCTCCCCCGCAGGTTCCCAGGTGTAGGTGGTCTCCATCGGGAACGGGCCCTCGGCGGTTCGCATCACCAACCGGCGGCCGGGCACCAGCTCGACGACCTCATACGTGTAGGCGAGCTTGCGGCCCAGGAACCTGGCGACGAACGCCATCCGTGAACCCACCTTGACTGGTGGGGGCGTCTTCCAGTCGACGGACTCGATGTTCACGTACCACTCGGGCGCGTTGGTGGGGTCGCCGGCGTAGGTCGCGACTTGGTCCGAGGGCCGATCAATCACAGTCTCGGTGAGGACGTCAACCGCCATGGCTGTTCTCGACCGGGACCGACTGGTCAACGCCCGTGGAGCCCGCGGCCAACGTTCGGGTGAGCCGTTCAAGCATCGCTCCCCAGCCACTCCCGTGCGACTCCACAGCACTGGCCGGCAGCCGGCTGTGGACGAGGCGCAGCTGGGTGGCGTCTTCGCCATCCGGTTCGAGTTCCACGGTGACAACTGATGGTTTAGAGCCGGTGAATCGGGACGACCATGTGAAGACCAGGCGCCGTGGGGGCTCGACCTCGATGTACTCACCCACGTGGTCGATCTCGACGCCATCTCCCCGCATCACTATGCGGAAGGCTCCACCCACGCGCAGGTCGACCTCGGCTTCGACCGTCCCCACCGGTGACATCCATTGCCGCAGCAGCTCGGGCTCGGTCCACCAGCGGAAGACTTCCGCGGCCGGGGCGGAAAGGCGGCGTGTGACCTCGAGCACCTGGTCGTCGCTCATCTCGTGTGTCGCTTCAGCTTCGCTTCCAGGAAGTCCAGTCTCTCGTCCCAGAAGCTTCGATAGGTCTCAAGCCAGCCCGACGCCGTGATCAGCGGCGACGGTTCCAGTGAGAGGTGGTGCTCCCTCCCCTGTACCGTCCGCCTTACCAGGCCGGCCGCCTCGAGGACCCGAATGTGCTTCGAAACCGCCGCCAGCGACATGGTGAATTGCCCTGCCAATTCGGTGACGGTCGCGTCTCCCGGCTTGAGCCGCTCGAGCACCTGGCGCCGCGCTGGGTGAGAGATGGCGGCGTAGATGTCGTCCAGGTCAGTTTGTGGATATTCAACCATTTAGTTGAGCATACAGCATTGCAGGGTCATCAGGACATGACACGAGCCTGCCGAGATCTAGAGGCGAGGGTTGTGGTCGGGGAGGCCGGATTTGAACCGGCGACCCCCTGCTCCCAAAGCAGGTGCGCTACCGGGCTGCGCCACTCCCCGACGGATGCGCAGCGAGTTTACGTCTGTGGTCGGCCCGCGATTGCCTGGGCAGCGACGGCCTGCGCCTTGGCCGCGACCAGCGCGGGATCGCCCAGGTAGTGGTCGTCAGGAGAGCCCAAATCGGCGACGCGCAGGTCGTCGTCCAGCCGGTAGACGATCGGGATCCCGGTGGGGATATTTAGCGCCACTACCTCGTCTTCCGACAGCTCGTGCAGGTGCATCACCAGGGCCCGAAGGCTGTTGCCGTGGGCCGCCAGCATCACCGCCCGCCCTAGGCGGAGGTCGCGGACGACTGCGTCCTGCCAGTACGGCAGCATCCGCTCCACGACATCCTTCAGGGACTCGGCCGCGGGCAGCACGTCGGGGGGCAGGTCCCGGTAGCGCGGGTCGAACCGTGGGTGCCGGGGATCGTCCGCCTCCAGCGCCGGCGGCGGGGTGGCGTAGCTGCGACGCCACACCTTGACCTGGTCCTCGCCGTACTTCTCGGTGGTCTCGCTCTTGTTGAGGCCCTCAAGCGCGCCGTAGTGGCGCTCGTTCAGGCGCCACGAGCGCGCCACCGGGATCCAGGACCGGCCCATGTCGTCGAGACAGATGTCGGCCGTTTGGATGGCGCGGCGCAGGAGTGACGTATGGAGCATGCCAGGCTCGATCCCCGCCTCGCTCAACAGCGGCGCGGCGTCGTGAGCCTCCTTGACTCCGCGCTCGGACAGGGGCACGTCGTGCCAGCCCGTGAACCGGTTCTCGAGGTTCCACGTGCTCTCGCCATGACGCAGCAGCACCAGGGTTGACATGCCCTGAGGTTAGCCGACCCCGGCAGCGGCCGCCCAGCGTGGCAGGTTCAGCGCCGCCAGCATCTCACGCACCGCCTGCCCCCGGTGGCTGCGAAGGTCCTTCTCGGCGTCCGCCAGCTCAGCCATCGTCTGCCCGTCGGGGAAGACAAAAATCGGGTCGTAGCCAAAGCCGCCGGCGCCGCGCGGCTGGCGGCCGATGCGTCCCGCGCACCGCCCGACGAAGACGTCGCGCACCGGGCCGCTGGGACGAGCCAGGCTGAGGACGCAGACAAACCGGGCGGCCCGGACGCCGGTTCCCTCCATCTTTTCGAGCACCAGCCGGCATCGACCGGCGTCGTCAAGGTCGGGACCGCCGTAACGCGCCGACTGGACCCCGGGCTCGCCGCCCAGGGCGTCGACGACCAGGCCGGAGTCGTCCGCCAGCGCCGGCAGTCCGGAGGCGGCGGCAAACTCGCGTGACTTCTTCTGAGAGTTGGCCAGGAAGGTGGCGCCATCCTCGTCGACATGGAGGTCGAGCCCGATGTCCTCCGGCGAAACGACCTCAACCCCGCTGCCCGCCAGCAACCGCCGGTACTCGGCCAGCTTGCCGGTGTTGGAGGTCGCGACCAGCAGCCGCGGCGGGGCGTCGGTCAGAGGCCGAGGGCCTGGCGCTGGAAGGTGGCCAGTTCCGCCGTGCCGCGCTCGGCGAGGGTGAGGAGGGCGTCGCCCTCGTCGCGGCTGAACGGCCTCTTTTCCCCGGTCCCCTGGATCTCGATGAACTCGCCGGTCTCGGTCGCGACGCAGTTCATGTCGACCTCGGCCCGATAGTCCTCGTCGTAATTGAGGTCAAGCAGCGGCTCGCCGCCGACCACGCCGACGCTGACCGCGGAGACGAAGTGGCGGACCGGCAACGTCTCGATCAGCCCCTGCTCCTGCAGCTTTTGCAGTGCCGAGTAGAGGGCCACGAAGCCACCGGTGATCGAGGCGCAGCGCGTTCCCGCGTCGGCCTGGAGCACGTCGCAGTCAACCGTCACCGTACGCTCCCCGAGCGCCCGCAGGTCGATCCCGGCTCGGAAGGAGCGGCCGATCAGCCTCTGAATCTCCTGGCTGCGGCCGTCCACACGGCCGTGCCGGCCGTCGCGCTGGTTGCGGGTGTTGGTGGCGCGCGGCAGCATCGCGTACTCGGCCGTGACCCAGCCCTCGCCACTGCCCTTGCGGAACTGCGGGACCTTCTCCTCCACCGTGGCCAGGCAGAGGACACGGGTGTTTCCAGCGCTGATCAGGGCCGACCCCTCGGCGTAGATGTTGACCCCGGTCTCGATCTTCAGTGGGCGCAGCTCGTCAGCGCGACGTCCGTCGGACCGGGTCGCCGTCCGGATCGCCATCAGCGCTTCAGCCTTTTGATCACGATGATCGAGCCCTCGTATAGCAGCAGCAGGGGAATGATCAAGGGTAGCGGCGTGATCGGGTCGGCGCCGGGCGTGATCATGTAGCCGACGGCGGGAATGACGAGGTAGGCGCCCTTACGCCACCGCTTCAGCTTGGCCGAGCTGATCACGCCCATGAGCGATCCCAGCACCAGGGCCACCGGGAACTCGAAGGTGATCCCGAACGCCACGATCAAGAGCATCAGCACGCCGAGGTAGGTGTCCAGCACCGGGATATAGCCGATGCCGGTGAAGCCGCTGAACCGGGTCAGCATCTGTACCCCGAGGTAGGCGAAGCCATAGGCCAGCGCCGCGCCCAGCAGGAAGAGAACGATCGAGCTCACCAGCAGGGGGCGCGCGAATCGGCGCTCCGACGGCTTCATTCCCGGGGAGACGAACCACCAGATGCGCTGCATGATGATCGGCAGGGCGAGGATCAGGCCCGCCAGCATCCCCACCTTGAGGTAGACGGTGATCGCACCGACGGGGCTGAGGACGACCGGCTGGTAGTGGGCGAGGTCGAGCGGAAGTGTCAGCAGTTTGACGATCCAGTACGACGCCGCGATCCCCACGATGCTGCCAACGACCCACGCCAGCAGCGAGTGGATCAGCACCTTGCGCAGGTCCTCGAGGTGCTCGACCACCGTCATGCGGCGCTCGTCCCAATCGCTGTTGGACGCCTCGGTGACTGGCTCCTCGGGGTCGGGGACGACGAAGACCGGCCGTTCGCTCATACCGGGTTAGTCCGTCCTGTGGCTTGAACTCCTGCGGTGCTCATGCTTGACCACGCTGTGGCGCGGCAAGCCGCGTCAGCCCTTGCTCGCCTTGGGAGAGGCCTTCGGCTTCTCGGCTGCCTCGGCGGGAGGCTCGACCTCCGAGTGTGTGGCTGCCGTGGCTGAGTCTGGTTTGGTCGCCTCTTCCTTGAGGCTGTCGGTCAGCTCGGAGGCGCCCTTGCGGAATTCCTTGATGGCCCGCCCCAGTCCGGCGCCCAGCTCCGGCAGTCGCGCCGGGCCGAAGATGATCAGCGCCAGGGCGGCGATTATGAGCAGTATCCACCAGTGTCCTAGGCCAAGTCCGGGCATCGGAAGTACCTCGCGGCCGCCGGGAGAAATCCGGGTTGCGGCACCCCGATTATACGTTCGGGCCCTCTGATCGCCCCTTAGACCGTACTGAGACTGGACATCGCCGCCCGGACCGCCGAGAGCAGGCCGTCCATGGCGGAGCCGGCCACCGCGGTCGAGAGGAACCAGGCCTCGAACTGCGACGGCGGAACCAGCACGCCCCGGTCCAGGAGGGCATGGAAAAGGCGGGCGTAGGCCTCCACGTCGGCGGCACGCGCACTGGCGTAATCGACCACCGGGCCGACCGTGAAGAAGGGTGTCAGCATCGACCCCGCCCGGTTCACTGTCAGGCGCAGCCCGCTCAGCCTGGCCGACTCCTCCAGCGCCGCCTGGACCCGCGCCCCGGCCTCGTCCAGTCGGACGTATGGCGGGTCCACGACCAGCTGCCCCAGGGTGGCCAGCCCGGCAGCCGTGGCCATCGGGTTACCCGAGAGCGTGCCCGCCTGGTAGACCGGTCCCATCGGGGCGACCAGGCGCATCAGCCGGGCGCTGCCGCCGTAGGCCGCCAGCGGCAGGCCACCGCCGATGACCTTGCCCAGGCAGGTCAGGTCGGGACGGATCCTGATGCGCTCCTCGGCGCCGCCAAGCCCCAGCCGGAAGCCGCTCATGACCTCGTCGAATATCAGGACCGTTCCGTGCGCCTCACTCAGCCGGCGCAGCGCCCCAAGGAAAGCGTCGGAGCCTTCCACCACCCCCATGTTGCCGGCCACCGGCTCGACGATCACGGCGGCAACCTGGGAGCCGCGGGCGCTGAAGATCGCCTCCACCGACGCCACGTCGTTGTATGGCAGGACCACGGTCAGGTCGGTGAACGCCGCCGGCACGCCTGGCGACCCCGGCACCGCCATGGTCGCCACGCCACTGCCCGCCTCGGCGAGGAGGTGGTCGGCGTGCCCGTGGTAGCCGCCGGAGAACTTGACCACGAGGTCCCTTTCGGTGGCGGCGCGGGCCACCCGGATGGCGGACATGGTGGCCTCGGTGCCGGAGTTGACCAGCCGCACCATCTCCACGCTGGGCATGTTGTCGACGACCAGCTCGGCCAGTCGCGTCTCGGCCTCGGTCGGAGCGCCAAAGCTGGAGCCCGCCGCAGCCTGGCGCTGAAGGGCGGCGACGACCTCTGGGTGGGCGTGGCCCAGGATCAGGGGACCGTAGGCACCGACCAGGTCAATGTAGCGCTTGCCGTCGGGATCGATGACGTAGGCGCCCTCTCCCCGCTCAATGAATACCGGGTCGCCTCCGACCGCCTGGTAGGCCCGGACGGGACTGTTCACGCCACCGGGGATGACCCTGCGGGCGGCGGCCGCCCGCTCTGCGGATTGGTCCGGGCTCAGCTCGGCGACGGCGCGGGGGCGGCGGTTGACGGGCTTGGAGACGGCGAGGACGCCGGCGCCGAGGTGATACCGACCCACAGGATCAAGTCCCCCTTCTGGAGCGCCTTGGCGACGTCCTTGCCGCTGGTTATGTCGCCGAAGAGGTCGAAGAGCACGGGCTGCTGGCTGAGCGCGCTGTTGTCGCCGTTGTTGATGAAGAACTGGCTGCCGCTGGTGTGAGGCTGCCCGGTGTTGGCCATGGCAACGGTGCCCTCGGTGTAGCTGCCCTTGGGGGCCTCGTCGGCGATCGTGTAGCCGGGGCCGCCGGTGCCGTCACCCTTGGGGTCGCCACCCTGCGCGATCGCCGGCGCCCCGGTGCACGCCTGGGGATCGGCGGAGTTGGGGCAGACGCGGTGGAAGGGCAGGCCGTCATAGAAGCCGGCGTTGGCCAGGAATACGAAGTTGTTCACCGTCTGCGGGGCATCGACAACCCGCAGCGAGATAACGATCGGGCCACGCTCGGTGCACATGGTGGCGGTGTAGGCGTTACTGGAGTCCTCGGCAACGGTCTGCGGCGGCGCCGATGCATAGGTTCGCGTGGGGTTCTTGGCCGGGTGCCCGGCCGGTGCGGAAGGACAGGCTCGCAGGGCCTTGTTGGCCGTGGTCGCTGGCGGCGGGTTGGTCACCCGGTTGAGGCCCCAGGCGGCCAGCCCGAGCGCCACCGTGGTGATCACGACGATGCCGAAGAGCAGCAAAGGGTTACGCCCAGCGCTCTGACTCAAGTCGACGTCTCCAAACCGAGCCGCGAATTCATTCGCCCGTCATTGCGGCGGCTTCGCGGAGGTCCCGGTGATTATGTGGACCGCTTCTTTGGCGAGATAGCTTATCACCAGGTCGGCGCCGGCCCGGCGGATCGAAACCAGGCTCTCCAGGATGGCGGGGTCGCGCTCCAACCACCCCTTTTCGATGGCCGCGTGGAGCATGCCGAACTCGCCGCTGACCTGGTAGGCGGCCACCGGTACTGGCACCTCATCGGCCACCCGGGAGATGACGTCAAGGTAGGGACCCGCCGGCTTGACCATTACCATGTCGGCGCCCTCGTCGATGTCCAGCCATGTCTCCCGCAGCGCCTCTCGCGAGTTCGCGCCCGGCATCTGGTAGCCACGTCGATCACCGAAGGCCGGCGTTGAGCCGGCGGCGTCACGGAAAGGCCCGTAGAAGGCGCTCGCCATCTTGGCCGAGTAGGCGAGGATGGCGGTCTCATCGTGGCCGGTGTCGTCGAGGGCCGTGCGGATGGCCGCCACCTGGCCATCCATCATTCCCGACGGCGCGACGATGTCCGCCCCTGCCGCCGCCTGGCTGATGGCCACCTGGGCGTAAGCCTCGAGGGTGCCGTCGTTGTCGACCGCCTCGCCCTTAAGCAGGCCGCAGTGACCGTGGGTCGTGTACTCGCAGAGGCAGAGGTCGGTGACCACCAGGAGGTCGTCGCCGAAGCGCTCCTTGATGTTGCGGCTGGCGCGTTGGACGGCGCCATTGCTGTCCCAAGCGCCACTCCCCTGCACGTCCTTGTCGGCTGGGAGTCCGAAGAGCAGGACCATCGGGATGCCCAGCGAAACCGCCTCGGCGCACTCCTCCAGGACGCTCTGGTCGGTGTGGTGGAAATGCCCTGGCAGACTGTCGATTGGCCTGGGGGCCTCGATGCCGTCCGCCACGAACAGGGGCAGGACCAGGTCCTCGGGACGCAGGCGGGTCTCGGCCAGGGCCTTGCGCAGCAGCGGCGTGCGCCGCAGCCGCCGCGGGCGAGACTCGGGGAACGACATCAGCCGGCTCTACTTGACTTGCTGGCGACCGCGTGTTGCCGGATCGCCGCCACCAGCCCGGCGACGGTGTGCTCGCTCGCCACCACGTCTGGCTCCAGCCGCGCCGCCCGTGCCGCCTTCGCGGTGGACGGGCCGATGCAGGCGATCTCCATGCCCTGGGGTCGGCGGAATTCGGGTCCCGCGGCGATGATGAAGCTGTCGATGGCGGAGCCGCTGGTGAACGTCACCATGTCGAGGCGGGAGCCTAGCAGCCCTGGGAGCTCCGTTTGGCCATTGGGATCGGGCAAGGTGCGGTAGAGGGCGACGACATCAACTTCGGCTCCGGCTTTGCGTAGGGCGGCCGGCAGCTCCTCTCCGCCCGCACCCGCACGTGGGATCAAGATTCGCTGGCCCCTCATATCTCGCGACGTGAGCAGCTCGGCCAGGCCCTCACCACTGAACTCCTTTGGCACCTCACGGCAGTCAAAGCCTCGCGTCCGGGCCGCCTCCGCCGTCGCCGGACCGACGGCAACCACTTCAGGGCCGCCCGTGCCATTGGCGGCCACTTGCAGGAGCGGGGCGCCCGCGTCGGTGGCCGCCATTACCAACGCCTCAACCGCGGTAGCAGAGGTGAAGACGACGATGTCATACCCGTGCAGGCCGGCGATCGCGCGAGCCACCGGCGCCTGGTCGGACACCGGCTGAAAAGTGATCATCGGCAGCTCGACCACCTCGGCACCCATCGCCCCAAGACTGGCCGCCAACCGTGGCGATGTCCCTGATGGGCTGGTCACCAGGATGCGCATACCCTCCAGCTCGTCACTCACCACCGCACCCCCATGTCCCGCAGGTCGGCGATCGCCTGCTCCACCGCCTCGTGGGGCGCCCCCGCGAGCGATCGCGCCGAAACTCGGTGCAGCTCCTGGCCATCGTGGAAGGCCGCGATCAACCTGGTCTCGCCGGACCGGAACTCGACATACACGCCGAGCGGCATCGCGCAGCCGGCGCCCAGGGCCGCGGCCATGTCTCGCTCGGTCTGCACCGCCAGCGCGGTCTGCAGGTGGTTGAGGATGCGCAGCTCGGTGGCAACCGGGTCGTCCATCCGGCACTGCGCGACGATCGCGCCCTGGCCCGGTGCCGGGATACACATGCTTACGGGGATGGGCTCGGCTCCCTCCGGCTCCAGCTCCAGCCGTCGCAGGCCGGCCGCCGCCAGCACCAGCCCGTCGGCGGCGCCGGCGGTGAGCTTGCCGAGCCGGGTCTCGATATTGCCGCGGACATGGACGAACTCAGCGCCCGGCCAGGCGTCGGCCAGCTGGGTCCGCCGCCGACTGCTGTCGGTGGCCACGCGGAAGCCATCTCCGGGGCGCTCCAGGCCGATCCCTGAGTAGCGCCGTACCAGGACGTCGTGCGGCTCCTCTCGGGGCAGGAAGGCGACCAGCTCGAGGTCGTCGGCGTCCTCCACCGCGAGGTCCTTGGCGCTGTGGACGGCGACATCGATATCGCCCGCCAGGAGGCGCTCTTCGATGGCCTTGACGAACACCCCCTGGCCGCCGAAGGCGTCAAGCGGGCGGCTGGCGTCGTCGTCGCCCTCGGTGCTGACCACGACCAGCTCCACCTCGCGGTCGGGGAAGCGGTCGAGGATGGCGCGGCGCACCAGCTCCGCCTGCACCAGCGCCAGGGGCGATCCCCGACTCCCCAGCCGCAGCGGCCGGGGATCAGCGGTCACTCGACCTCCTCGGCCTCGCCCAGGCCCAGCATCCGCCGGGCGCGGTCCAGTGCGGCGGGATCGCGAGCGCTATCGCGAAGGTAGAGGATGGGGTCGTGCAGCAGCCGCGCCGTGATGGCGCGCGTGACCCGGTCGATCTCGTCTTGCTGGTCGGGCGTTAAGCTCGCGGGCACCGAGCGCAGCAGCCTCTGGCGGCGGGCCTCCACGGCGGCCACCAAGGCGGTGATCGCGGGGTCGGCCCGGCGTTGGCCGAGGTCGGCTCGAGCTCGTCCCACCTCGTCGGCGACGATGGCCTCGGCCACGGGCATGTCCTCCCAGCGCCCAGCGAAGGCCGCCTGGGTGGCGGCGCCGAGGTCGTCGATGTTGGACAGGTGCACGCCGACGACCTCGACCACGTCAGGAGACACGTCGCGCGGCACCGCCAGGTCGAGCAGGAAGAGCGGCCGCCCGCCACGCTGGGCCATCAACCGCTCCGCCATCGGCCGTCCGATGATGTGGTCGGGCGAGCTGCTGGAGGTAACGATCAGGTCGGACTCGACCGCCGCCTCCTCGATGTCCGCGTGGGAAATCGCCACCGTGGGCACCCGGGCCGGCATCTCCGCAGCCAGCGTGGCGGCCCGCTCCCTGGTGCGGTTGCTGAAGAAGAGCCGGCCCACCCCGGCGGCGGCGAGGCTGCGCGCCGTGGCGCCCGCCATCTTGCCGGCGCCTACGATCAGGGCGCTACGGCCGGTGAGATCACCCAGCTTGGCCTGGGCCTGGACGACCGCGGCCTGGCCGAAGCCGACGGGGCGGCGCCCGATCTCGGTCTCAGAGCGGACCCGTTTGGCGACATTGACCGCCCGCTGCATCAGGAACTCGAGCCCCGGGTCAAGGCTCATCGCCTCCCGAGCGTCAGCCATCGCCGCCTTGAACTGCCCCAGGATCTGCGATTCGCCGATGACCACCGAGTCGAGACCGGCCGGCACCCGGAAGAGGTGGGCGATGGCGGCCTCCTGGTCGAGGCTGTAGGCGTGGCCAAGCCAGGCGTCGAGGGCGTCGATCTCGGCCAGAAGTCGGCGAACCTCGGCGCGTGCGACCTCGGGGTCGTCAGCCATGAGGTAGAACTCGGTACGGCCGCAGGTGCAGAGGATCGCGGCACCATTCAGGCCCGGCGCCGCTCCGATCGTGGTGAGCCAGCCGCGAAGACCCTCGCCGTCGATGAAGAGCCGCTCGCGGACATCGAGCGGGGCGACCCGGTGGCTGACGCCCTCAATCAGCAGTGACACGGCATCGAGTTTAGCCAGCCCGTGGTCAAGCGCGTCGCGTCGCCAGGCTGGTGGCCAGCTCCTCGAGGGCGGCGCGGTCGGGACCCTCGGGGAAGACGCGGAGCGCGGCGATGGCGTCGCGGGTGAGCTGGTCTGCCAGCTCCACGCAGCGTTCCACGGCCCCACTTCGCCTCACCGCCTGGACGACGGCGCTGTAGTCGCCCCGCTCCCGCGCCGAGGCCAGGATCGCGTCCACCGGTGCGGGCGACAGATCCATTGCCAGGATCAGGGGCAGCGTCACCGTTCCCTCCCGGATGTCGCCGGCGGCCGGCTTGCCAATGCTGTCTTCGCTGCCGGTGTAGTCGAGGACGTCGTCGACGACCTGGAAGGCAAGCCCCAGGTTGTGCCCATAGGTGCGCGCCGCGAGGACCTGGGCCTCCTCCCCACCGCTGACCAGCACCGCTGACGCACAGGCAGCCGCGATCAAGCTGGCGGTCTTCTGCTCGATCGTGTGGAGGTAGTCGTCCTTGGTCTGTGACAGGTCGAAGCGGCGCTGTTGCTGCTCGAGCTCACCACGGACCATGGCGTCGAGCGCGCTGAAGACGTGGTGCGCGGCGAGCGGGTGCTCCGTCTCTGCCAGGTGGACCCCACAGCGGGCGACGTAGAGGTCGCCGACGAGGATGGCGACCTCGATGCTGTGCTCCAGGTGCAGCGACGGCCGGCCGCGCCGGCTGTCGGCGCTGTCGATGATGTCGTCGTGGACCAGCGTGGCGGTGTGAAGCATCTCCACCGCCAGCGCCAGCTCCCCCACCGGCCGCGCGCCCCCGGCGCAGAGGGAGCCGAAGCGGTAGACCAGGATCGGCCGCACCCGCTTGCCGCCGGATTCCAGCACGTGCAGCAACGACGCGTGCAGTGCGACCGGGCTGTCGGCCAGGGCGGAGTGGCGCAACCGGTGCTCGAACTCGACCGGGTCGAACTCCAGTCCAGCGGTCATCGACGAAGGATAGGCTTCCCCGATAATCAGGCCATGGCGCCGCTGTTGATGTACTGCTGGAAGTGCAGCCATCAGTTCCCGGAGACCGAGATCGTTTGCCCGCAATGCGGCGCCGCCAACGCCCCCGGGCAGAGCTACGCTACGCCGCCCACGGTTGGCAGCCCGCGCGCCCGCGAGCTGGAGAAGGCCTGGACCGCCACCCACCAGCGCGGCCGCCACGTTCCCGGCGCGGTCTCGCTGGCCGTCGTGGTGGGCGTCTTCATCCTGGTGGGCGTGATCCTTGGCCTGGTCTTCGGCCACTAGCCCCCATCGAAATAGCTACCATCGGCCCATGAGCCGTCAAACGGGTGTCATCCTCGCCGAGGTGGGATTCCTGTTGATCTTGTTCGCCGGTGTCTGGCTTGTCGCCGCTCAGATCCCGGCCTTCAAGATAGCCACGGCGAGAACTATCGTCGCAGGCATTGCACTCGCCCTTGGTGGCTTACTGCTCATTGTCGCGACGCGCTGGGGTGGCTTCGGCCGACCATCCTGAATATGCCGTTGCCGAACGCTCGGCGACCAGAGATGACTCGCCAGAGACCCCGCCAAGCGACTGATACGTAAGCCTGTGAGAGCAGGGCGGGCCCTGACTAGACGAGAACTAGGCGGTACCCCAGCTCCGACTCGGCGGAGAAACTGTCCGATGCCGGGTCCTTGACCGCGTCGATGACCAGCTTGAGCTCCATGTTCTGCCAGAGCCCGTTGTCGATCCAGACCGGCACGCCATCGATCTCGGCAATCATCCGGTGGTTGGCCGGGGGCGGGTAGTTCTCGAACAGGAACGGGGAGCCGCCGTCGCAGCAGCCAGAGCCGAGGACCATCGTAAGTGGTCCCCGGCCGGCCTTGACCTGATCGAAGAGGGCGCGTGCCCGGTCGGTGAGCTCGACGGAGTCGGCCATTCGCCTACGGCAGGAGCGTGTCCCAGACGAAGCGGTCGGAACGCTGGCTCTGGGCCACGTGGATGTGCTTGGGAATGGTGTACTCCAGCAGGCCGAGCATGCCCAGCTCCTTGCCCACGCCCGACTGCTTGTAGCCCCCAAAGGGCGAGACGTCGTTGAGGAGGTGGTAGTCGTTGATCCACATCGTGCCCGTGCGGATCGCCTTGGCGACGTTGATGGCCTCGGGGATGTCCCGCGACCACACGCCACCGGCTAGGCCGTAGATGGAGTCGTTGGCGATCTTGATGGCCTCGCCGGTGTCCTTGTAGGTGATCACCGACAGGACGGGACCGAAGATCTCCTCCTGGGCGATGCGCATGTCGTTGCTGACACCGTCGAAGATGGTGGGCTCGAAGAAGTAGCCCTTGTCCAGCCCCTCCGGCTGCTTGCCGCCGAGGACCAGCTTGGCGCCCTCCTGCTGGCCGATCTCGACGTACTTCGTCACCGTTGCCAGCTGCGCCTCGGAGACCAAGGGGCCCATGCCCGACTCGAGGTCGTCGGCGGGACCGACGACGATCTCCTTGGTGCGCGCGATCAAGCGCTCCAGCACCTCGTCGTGCTTGCTTTCGTGGACCAGGAGCCGGGTGCCGGACTCGCAGATCTGGCCCTGGTGCCAGAAGGTCGCGATCAGGGATCCGTCAATGGCGAGGTCGAGGTCGGCGTCCGGCAGCAGGATGTTGGCCGACTTGCCGCCGAGCTCCAGGGTCACCTTCTTGACGGTGCCACTGGCCAGCTGCATGATGCGGCGTCCGACTTCGGTGCTGCCGGTGAAGGCGACCTTGTCGACCTCGGGGTTGGCGGCGATCTCCTCACCGACGGCCGCGCCTGGCCCGGTGACCAGGTTGATCACGCCCTTGGGGAACAGCCCGGTCTCGTCCAGCGCCCTGATCAGCTCGAGCGCGGTGAGGGTGGTGTTGGACGCCGGCTTGAGGACCACCGAGTTGCCGGTGACCAGCGCCGGGGCCAGCTTCCAGCAGGCCATCATGAAGGGGAAGTTCCAGGGGATGATCTGGCCGCAGACGCCCTGGGGCTCGCGGTTGATGAAGTTCCACGAGACCGCCGGCATATCGACCCACGGCAGGGGCTCGTATTCCTTGATCTCGCCGCCCTGAGCCACCAGTGAGCGGAAGTGCTCCAACCCGGTGGGGACGTGGGCCAGGTTCGCCAGCCGCAGGGTCACGCCGGCGTCGGCCGACTCGATGCCCGCCCAGTCGCGCTCGACGGCGACCTCGGCGAGGTGCTTGAACGCCTGGAGAAGGATGTCGCTGCGCTGCTTGAACGACTTGCTGGCCCACTCGCCCTTGTCGAAACTGCGCCGCGCCGCCGCGATCGCGGCCTGGGCGTCCTCGCGGGTGCCCTTGGGAATGTTGGCGATGACCTCCTCATTCGACGGGTTGATGCTGGGGAAGGTCTCGCCACTGGAGGCGTCTCGCCACTCACCATCGATATAGAGCTGATAGGTCTTGACCTGCTCGGAGACTGCGGTAGCCAAGGGCTGATCCTCCCGAAAGTGCCCGCCGACACGCGCCATCAGAGCGCAACCAACGTGCTGTACTGGTGAGCCCATACTACTGCGGCCCTGGTGGCTAAGTTCCAAGGTGCGGTTAAGAAGGAGCCATTAGGATTTCGCCGTGGCCAGCCGCAAGAACCAAGCCAAGCAGGTGCGCCTGGATGCCCGTGCCGCGCAGATCAAGGCCCAGGCGCAGCGGGAGGCCAGGACCCGGAATATCGTGATAGCCGTCTTCGTGGTCCTGATCGTCGGCGGCAGTGGCGCTCTCTACTTCCTCAACAATCCCCCGTCGTTCCTCACCGGCAACAACAGCAGCAGCACCCAGGCAGGCGCCGCCTACGACGTCGCCGACGAGGGCCACAACCACGTCCCCGACGGCACCAAGGTCGCCTACAAGCACCTGCCGCCGTCCTCGGGTGACCACTACTCGTCGAGCCTTGGCCCCCTGCCCTGGAACACGTACAACAGCGCGGTCCAGCCGGAGTCCTTCGTGCACAACCTGGAGCACGGTGGCGTGGTGATGGTCTACAAGTGCTCGGGTACGGAGTGCGACGACATGTACAAGCAGGCCCAGGACGTATTCTCCAAGCTGCCACCCAAGCTGGAGCCGGTAAACCCCCAGGGTGCCCAGCAGATCCAGGAGGTGAAGTTCCTGTCCACTCCCTACCCGAACATGTCGCCGAAGGTGGCGCTGCTGGCGTGGGACAAGGAGCAGGACATCAGCTCCATCGACCTGGCCACGATTCAAGCCTTCTACACCCAGTACGGCGACCACGGCCGGGAAGACCTACCTTAAGGCGTATGAACGCCATCGAGCCGGATGAGGGGTCCGCGGCTCGACAAGCCGCGGGGGGCGATAAATCGATCGAGGCGGCTGCCCACATCGATGTCACCCGGGCCCGGGTCGCCGCGCGCAGCCGCGTCCGGGAGATCATCTTCGGCACCCAGGACGGACTGCTGACCACGCTGGGGCTGGTCAGTGGCGTCGGCAGCGCGACCACCAACCGCTACACCATCCTGGTGGCGGGCATGGCGGGATCGCTGGCGGGCATGATCGCGATG
This sequence comes from Candidatus Dormiibacterota bacterium, assembly GCA_035938265.1. GTDB lineage: Bacteria > Chloroflexota > Dormibacteria > DASZGP01 > DASZGP01 > DASZHA01. The sequence continues at coordinate 5,746 of DASZHA010000118.1, read as the reverse complement.
GGCGCGGGAGCCTATATCTCCAGCAAGTCCCAGTTCGAGGTGGCCGAGGCCGAGGTGGCCCGCGAGCGAGCCGAGCTCGAGTTCCATCCCGAGCGCGAGCTGGAGGAGCTGGTCCATCTCTTCCAGAGCGAGGGCCTACCCGAGCGAGACGCCCGGCTGGTGGCCGAGAAAATCGCCGAACGCCCTGAGGCGATGCTCAAGGCCATGACCGAGAAGGAGCTCGGCCTCTCCCTCGACAGCAGCCAGCCGCGCAGAGAAGCGCTGGTGATGGCCCTGGCCTTCCTGGTGGGGGCGATCGTGCCGCTGGCGCCCTGGTTCGTCGTCGGCACCGAGCACGTCATCAAGGTCGCGACTCTCGACATCAGTCCGGCGCTGGTGCTCAGCGTCAGCGCCACCATCGTCGTGCTCCTGGCCATGGGCGCGGGGAAGGCCCGGGTGGCCCACGCCAGCATCATCCGGGGCGCGCTGGAGATCGTGGGCATCGGGCTGCTGGCCGCGATCACCGGCTACATCCTGGGGTCTTTCCTGCCCTACCTGCTGGGCGCCTCGGCCGTCCCTTAGAGCAATGAAACCCTGGCGCCGGGCGTCGTAGTTGGTGTGACGATCACCGTCGTATTCACCTGAACGCTGTGATAAACTCCCGCAGCTTTTACCCAGGTAGGGAGAGGTAACTTAATAGGATGCCGCAACGAACGCCGCCACTCGATCAACTACGCGTCGAATTCCAGAACCGTCATTCCGGTCTTATGACCGACCTCCTGGCCCAGTACACCCGCTTCGTCGAGGAGTCGCCGCCCCTGGGCGAGCGCCAGATGCCAGAGCGGCTGCAGCACCTTCTACGGATGGTGCGTGTCACCGGCCGCAACTTCCTCAACGAGCGCGCCGCGCTGGTCGAGGCCACCGGCCTGGATCGGGACAAGGTGCTGGACATGCTGATTGACGACGCCGACGCCTGGCTCAAGAAGCACGGTCCCGCCCAGAAGAAGTGGGTGGCACCCTTCACCGAGCTGGCCGCAACCCCCGCCAAGCGCTAAGCGGGTACCTCCGAGGCAGCGGCCTCGTCCGCCAGGAACCGGGACGGGGCCAGCGCTGCCACTTGCGCCGCCGGTAGGTCGCTCCCGTCGGAGAAGACCCGCGCCAGCGCGTCCGCCTTCTCGGCGCCGGTCACCACGAACAGGATCTGGTGGCTCTCCGACAATGCCGGGGGTGTCAGCGTTACCCGGTCAGGCGGCTCCGCCGGGACTTTTACGGCCGCCGCCTGGCGCGCGCGCTCCTGCAGCGCCGGGCTGCCGGGAAAGAGCGACGCGGTGTGGCCCTCGGCGCCCATGCCCAGCAGGACCAGGTCGAACATCGGCGAGCGTTCACCTTTGAGGTGACGCAGCTGGGCGTCGTAGTCGGCAGCGCCCGCCTCCGGTGACAGCTCTCCGGCGATGCGGAAGACGTTGCCCTGGCCGAGCTTGAGGGGATCGAACAGCGTCTCCTTGGCCATGCGGTAGTTGCTGCGCGGGTCGTCGGGCGGGACGCAACGCTCGTCGCCGAAGTAGAAGCTGACTCGCCGCCAGTCGACCTCGTCGCGCAACTCGCCGGCCAGGATCTGGTAGGCGCGGCGGGGCGTGTTGCCGCCGGCCAGGACAAGGGCGCAGCCGCCATGCTCGTGGATCGCCTTGAACGCGGTCTCGGTGACGGCGCTGGCCGCCGCCCTGGCCACCGCCTCAGCATCGCGCAGCTTGACGAGCATGGCCGCGGTCTATGAGGTGAGGGCGCCGTAGATTAGGGCGGCCGCCTGGACCGAGTCCTCGTAGACGCGGTCGCGGCCCAGCCGCGCCAGCTCACGACTCACCGCCTCGGTCTCGTTGGGGTGCGAGAGGGGCACGCTCCGGTGGACGGTGGCGACCCCGGTCTCCTCGCAATGCAGGAGCCCGCCGCCCTTGTGGGCGGTTAGCTCGAGCTGGAGCTTGCGCCGGCCCACCTCGGCCTCGAGCCGGATGGCGTGTATCGGGGGCAGGACCGCCCCCCGGCCGGCGGCGCCCCCGGCGCTGAAGCTGAAATGGATCCGGTGGCCGGCGGCATCGTGGCGCATGCTGACCCCGCCGTCGACCCAGGCCGGCGACGAGCAGCCGATCCTGGAGCTGACCCAACCCAACATCAGCAGCTCGGCGGCGGTCGCAGGATGCCGCAAGCCACGGGCCCCGACCACCTCGAAGCTCCGAAGCCCGGCGAGGTACTCAGCCCGGTGGCCCTCATCGAAGATCGCCGCCAGCGTCTGACGGAAGCCGTCGAGCCGCATCCAGTTGGTGTCTCCGATGACCAGCCGGCCAAACGACGGAAGATCGGCGCGGGCCCCCAGCGCCGCCGTCGAACCCAGCTCCAGGGCGACATCGACGAGGCGGTCGGCGGGGCCCAGCTTGGAGTCGATGATCAGCCGGTCGCAGATCCTGCCCAGGCTCCGAAGGCCAGGGTTGACGATGCTCGGGTCACCCAGCCACCAGAGAAAGGACTGCAGGTGGGGTATGAGGAGCGGGATCACAAGGGTGTCCATGCCCTCGGGATCCGCGCCGTGGACTCGGAGGACGGCGCGCTCGTAGACGAGGCCGTGTGACGCCAGCGGGTGGCGGTGAACGGCCACCTCGGCGTCGAGGCCGAAGCGCTGGCCGGGGATGGGCTCGATGATGATGCCGCGGGCCGGATGCCGTAGGGCCAGCTCGTCGAGGGCGTGGGTCGCCAGCGGCTCTCGACTGGCGTCGGCTACGAAGACCAGCAGGTTCATGACGCTGGCGCGGGCCAGCGGGAAGCCCTCGACATCGGAGGCCTCCTGGCGCAAGCCAAGCAGCCTGGCGCCCACCTGGGTCGCCTTGACGCCCTTGCCCTCCCAGCGGACGGTGTCCGTGTCGGCAAGGGTGTGGAGCTGTGGGGCTACGGGTGGCGCCAACGCCGTCCGTCCCGTGCCATCAATTCGTCGGCCTGCTCCGGTCCCCAGGTGCCGGCGGGATAGATGGGGATGTCTGGCACACCCTGCCAGGCCTTGATCACGCCGGTTAGAAGCGACCAGGCGGTCTCCACCTCGTCGCGCCGGGTGAAGAGCGTCTGGTCGCCCCGCATCACGTCCAGCAGCAGCCGCTCGTAGGCCTCCGGGGACTGGGCCATGAAGGACGCGCCGTAGAGGAAGTCCATGTTGACCGCGCGCAGCCGCATCCCCGGCGCCGGAACCTTAGCGGTGAACTTCAGGGTCGTGCCCTCGTCGGGCTGGATCCGGATCACCAGGAGGTTGGGCTCCAGCGAGTCGGCGACATTCTGGAATGCCTGGTGGGGTGGGTTCTTGAACTGAACCGCGATCTCGGTGACGCGCCGGGGAAGGCGCTTGCCGGCGCGGATGTAGAACGGCGTGCCCGCCCAGCGCCAGTTCTCGACGTCCAGCCGCAACGCCACGAACGTCTCGGTGGTGGAATCGTGGCCCAGCTCCTCGCGGTAGGCGGGCACCGGCTCGCCGCCAATGCTGCCCCGGCCGTACTGGCCACGCACCGCCAGTCGCGGCACCTCGTCCTCGCGGATCGCCCGGATCGACCGAAGCACCTTGACCTTCTCGTCGCGCACGGAGTCCGCCTGGAAGGAGATGGGCGGCTCCATCGCCGTCAGCGCCACCAGCTGGAGCATGTGGTTCTGGACGATGTCGCGAAGCGCCCCCGACTGGTCGTAGTAGCTGGCCCGGCCCTCGAGGCCCAGGTCCTCGGCCACCGTGATCTGCACATGGTCGACGTAGCGGTTGCTCCAGAGCGGCTCGAAGATGGCGTTGGCAAAGCGGAAGACCAAGAGGTTCTGGACCGTCTCCTTGCCCAGGTAGTGGTCGATGCGGAAGACGGCGCGCTCGCGGAAGACCTTGAGGACCTCCTGGTTGAGCGCCTCGGCCGATTGCAGGTCTCGTCCGAACGGCTTTTCGATGACGATCCGGTGGGTCTCGCGGCCGCGCGTGACCATCCCGCTGCGGCCCAGGTTCTTGATGATCGGGATGAAGAACTCGGGCGGGGTGGCACAGTAGAAGAGGCGGTTCCCGGCGGTCTCGTGCTCCCGCTCAACGCGCTCGATCTCCTTCTTCAGGGCATTGAAGCTGGATGGCTGGTCGAAGTTGCCGCTGACGTAGCTGATGCGCTCGGCGAAGCCCTTCCATACGTCGTCGTTGACCCTGCCCGTGCGCGAGTACTGGTCGACGGCCTCCCGCATCTGGTCGCGGAACTGCGGGTTGGTCAGCGGCCTTCGCGCCATGCCGACGACGGCAAACTCAGCCGGCAGCAGTCCCTCGAGCGCCAGGTTGTAGAGCGCCGGCATCAGCTTCTTGCGGGTCAGGTCGCCGGAGGCGCCGAAGATCACCATGACCGTGGGGGCGGCCAGGCGCTCCTGCCGTAGCCCCTCCCGCAGGGGGTTGACGACGGCGTCCTTCTTACGCGTGGGCATCAGCCCGAGATCGTCATCGGCCGGCTGCTACTCGCTGCCCGTGGCAGCCGTGATCTTGTGGCCGCCGAACTGGTTGCGCAGCGCGGCGATCACCTTGGCCGAGAAGGAGTCCTCCTGGCGTGAAGCAAACCGCATCAGGAGCGACAGCGTGATGATCGGCGCCGGCACCTTCTCCTCCAGCGCCGCCTCCACCGTCCAGAGCCCCTCACCGGAGTCCTCCACATATCCGCGGATGGCCTTGAGGTCGGATCCCTCGGCCTCGAACGCCAGCGCCATCAGGTCGAGCAGCCAGGAGCGGACCACGCTTCCGTTCTGCCAGACGCGGGTGATGTCCTTGAGGTCGAGGTCGAACTCGCTGGCGTGGAGGATCTCGTAGCCCTCGCCATAGGCCGCCAGCATCCCGTACTCGATGCCGTTGTGGACCATCTTGACGAAGTGGCCGGAGCCGGCCGGTCCCATCAGGCCGTAGCCGTTCTCAGGGGCAAGGTCCTTGAGGATGGGCTCGACTCGCTCGAAGTCCTCGCGCTCGCCGCCGACCATCAGGGAGTAGCCCACGGTCAGCCCCCAGACGCCGCCCGACGTGCCCGCGTCCATGAAATGAATTCCCTTCTCCTTCAGCTCCAGGCTGTGGCGCTTGGAATCCTTCCAATTGGAGTTGCCGCCGTCGATGACCAGGTCGCCCGGCTCCATCAGCTCACCCAGCTGGTGGATGGTGTCGTCGGTTGGCTTGCCGGCCGGGATCATGACCCAGACGGTGCGGGGATGGGAGAGCTTGGAGACCAGGTCCTCCACCGAGCTGGCGCCAACGCCGCCGTCGGCCTCCGCCTGCTTTACCGTCTCGGGGGTTCGGGCATACCCCACGATCCGGTGCCCGCGCTGGGCCAAGCGCTTGACCATGTTGCCGCCCATGCGGCCGAGGCCGATGATCGCCATCTCCATCTTGGCGCCCGACGACTGCTCCGAAGGAGTTCCGTTCTCAGACATCGCTACCTCATCATCCAAAGCCCCGATGACTCTTGGCCGCCTGTGCGGGCCGACCGCAGGCGAGAAGTCCGACAGTAACAGCGCCACGTGTGTCGTGTCGAGCGCGCTGGCTCTGATCTCAGCCGGCGGACACCGCCTGTTTTGCCACCTCCAACAGCTGGCGCAGGGCCGCCTCGCGGTCCACCCCCAGGTCCACCATCGCCACCCGCCGGCCGTGGTCCCGGAGCGATTTGAGGTCGCCGGCCCACTGGGCGTGGATCAGGGTCTTGAAACCGTAGGGCGCCTCGGGTATGGGCAGGTCGTCCCCGCGCTGATC
>DASZHA010000117.1:0-2381 GCA_035938265.1 Candidatus Dormiibacterota bacterium | reverse complement strand
ACGCGCGATGGCGATCTACTCCAACGGCCTGCTGGTCGGCGAGGTGATCGCAGCCAGTATCACCCTGCCATTCCTGGTGGTGCCCTTCGGCTGGCAGTTCGCCCTCGCGGTGTGGGCCGTGCCGGCGGCCGTCGTGCTCGCGCTCTGGCTGAGCGTCACTCCGGCATCGGAGGCGGCGGTGGCGACCGCCGGCGCCTGGCTACCCGACTGGCGGAACGGGCGGATGGTCCGCGTCGGCCTGCTCATGGGCGGGGCCAGCCTCGTCTACTTCGGAATGAACAGCTGGATCCCCGACACGCTCGACGCCCGCCACGCCCACGCCCTGATCCCGCTATCGCTGGGCGCGTTGAACGCTATGCAACTGCCGGTCAGTTTCTGGTTGGCATTACGTGGTGACGCCATGCTCGGACGCCGCTGGCCGTACGTCCTCGCCGGGGTTGGGTCAATCGTCGGCGTCACCGGTTATGCGCTGGCCCCTGCCGCCAGCGCGCCGGTCTGGGCGGGTCTCGCTGGGGCTGCCGCCAGCCTCGCCTTCATCCTCAACCTGGGCGTCGCGGCCCTCTTCTCACCATCCGATGTCGCGCGCACCAGCGGCTTGATGTTCACCATCGGTTACGGTGCGGCGTTCTTCGGACCGGCCCTCGGGGGCTTCGCCTGGGACTGGACCGGCCAGTTTCGTTTTGCGTTGCTGCCGATGCTGGTCGGGGCGCTCGCGATGCTCGCCTTCGGCGCGACCTTCCCGCCGATGCCGGTCAGCGCGGCAGCGCGGCCGGCGGAGTCCGCAGCAGAGTCGTGATCGCCCGCAATCCGTTGAGCACGTCGCTGCGGTCGATCGCGTCGCGCTCGGCCCGCAGCGCGCGGGCCATCGCGATCACCTGCGCGCTGAACGTCACATAGCTGGTCAGGATGCTGCCACGGACCGCGTGCAGCCGCTCCTGCGTGACGTCAGCTTCTACGGCGCCGAGCAGCCGCCCGGCCCGGCGCAGCGTCGGGTAGGCGTTGTCACGGGTCAGCTTGACGCGGCGCAGCCGGTGGAAATAGCCGACGTCTGGCTCGGCCGGCGGCGGCGTCTCCATGAAGTCTTCGGCGCCGGCGAGCAGCCGTCGTATGGCGTCGTAAGCCGTATCCAGCCGGGCGCCGCCGGTCCGCTCCTGGGTGTAGCCGTAGTGCCAGAGGATCACCGCATCGGCGAAGGAGAAGAACACGTTACGATAAAGCGTGTCCCCGGTCAGCGTCGACAGCAGGGCGTTGCGCAGGCCGGCTTTGGCTTGCTTCAGTAGCGGTCGCTCGAAGAGGTCGTCGACCAGGCCGGCCCACTGCGGGCGCGCCGCTTGAGAGGCGGTCGCCATCACCTGAAAGGCGGGGATAGCGGGAAGCCCCTCGATCGCGGCGGCGACAGCCGTCGATTCGCGGCCACCCAGCTCGAGCAGCGCCGCGCGCGCATCCGCGACCGCGGGATTGATCAGCGTCGGGCTCATCCGGCCTTCTCGAGGCGCGGCCACTGCACGCGAGAGCCGAGCTGCTCCAGGTAACGGATGTCGATGATTTTCTTTGGGGCTTCGTAGTCGTCGCCGTTGAACCCGTGGTAGTCGCTCCCGACGGTCATCAGCAGCCCATGTTGGCGGGCCAGCTCTTCATAAATGGGGATCTGCTCCGGTTTGTGCCGGCGAGTGTAGACCTCCAGGCCATCCACCAGGGGCAAGACTTCCTTCATCAGCTCCTGGTCGGGCACCGACCCCGGATGGGCATGGACCGCCAGCCCGCCGGCCCCATGGATGGCGTCGATCGCTTCCCGCGGCGACGGGATCGGGCTATAGAAATCGGCCGGCATGAAATCGACGGCCTTGCGCACACTGTCCCAGGCGTCTCTCTCGCTCATCAACCCGTGTTGGAGAACGACCTTGAGGACGGCACCGGGCATCACCGTGGGTTTGTAGGCGAAGGCCTCCAGCCCCAGGTCGCGCCCGATCCCTTGCTCCTGCAGGACCCGGATCCAGGCGTTGGTTTGCTGGCGGAAGACGCCCTTCGTCCGCTCGAGGAGGGCGAGCAGCGGAGGATAGTTCAGGTCGACCCCATGGCCCAGGATGTGGCGGAACTGGTTGGGAGGATAGGTCGTGACCTCGAGGGCGGGGACATAACCCAGGCCTCGACCATGGGCGATCGCTCGGGCGCGACTCACCCCCAGGAAGGTGTCATGGTCGGTCAACGCCATCACCCGAACCCCACGGTCGGCGGCCAGATTGGCGACCTCGTCGGGGTCGCGCCAGCCGTCACTCACCGTCGAATGCATGTGGAGGTCGGCCAGCACGGGCTCAGTTTACCGGGCACTTCCCGGATCTCGGCCCCAGCCGGATGGCAAACAGTGACGGTTTTCCGGACTG
>DASZHA010000116.1:0-31120 GCA_035938265.1 Candidatus Dormiibacterota bacterium | reverse complement strand
GGACCCTGCAGATCCTCCGGACTTGGGGTTTGTCGCCGACCCCTGGCTGACCGGCTGCTTGGGAAGGGTGCCAAGCGCGGTCGACCCCGTGAAAATCGCACTGAACACGATGATCCCGCTGACCGGCCTGCCGGCGCCGCTCCAGGTGCCTGAGGCCGACCAGGCCCCGATCCCAACCTGCCGGAAGGCGCCCATGATCCCGGCCCGGTGGGGCGGAGAGTTGAGCCAATCCTGGTTCACCCTCGTCGCCGCTTGGGACAGTGGCTGGTTGTTGAACCCAATGATCTCGCCGCCAGGCTGCATCGGCACTCCCGCGGATGCAACCGCCCCCAAGACGGTGGCGTTGCACGATGGGACCTGGTGCGAGAAGTAGTTGCGCTCGACCATGTCCTTGGCCCGGCCGTGGATGGCCTGCCCAGGACAAATGCTCACCGTCGCGTCCCTCGCGATCGCCGACATCGTCGAGTTGAGGGTCAGCGGGGACAGGCCCGCACTGGCCCGGTCCTGGTTCAAAAGGGCGAACACCTGGGCCTCGACGCCAGCAGTGTCAGCCGCGCCGGCGCTGACCGCCGCCGGCTGGATGAGGGCAGCCAGAAGCATCGCAAGGCATAGGCGGCAGGTGGCAGCAAGCTTGGAGCCGAGCAACGCCGGGAGATTCTAGGCGGTGCCGCCAAGACTGCTTAGACTCGGCGGTCCACCGCCTGCGACTTCGGGGCCCGCGCCCAGACGATGTAGCTGGTACGGCCGGCGCGGCGCCAACCAGGAGATATAGAGAACTCGACCGTGACCTCGGAGCCGTCGCGATGCCTGCCCGGGCCTTCGAGCACGGCACCGGGCGTGTCGCGTTCGGTGTTGGTCGCCAGCCAGTCCACCAGCTCCTGCTTGTAGCGTTCCGGCACTACCAGGTCCTGGACCATGCTCCCGATGGCTTCCTGCCGGGTCCAACCAAACAGCTGCTCGGCGGCCGGGTTCCAGGCGGTTACGTGGCCATCATCCTCGAGCACCATGATCGCCTGCGGGGAAAGCTCAAACACCGCGCGCAGCCGCTCGCCGGCGCCAAGGGCGCCGACCGGGTCGGCCAGGTCCCGACGCCTGAACGCGGTCCCCACACGTGCCTGGCGGCTCTCCACGACCTGCTCCTGCGAGTCAACATTGAACGCGATCTCGGTGATAGCGGCAGGCCGCCCCAGCAGGAAGCCCTGGCCGAAGGAGATGCCCAGTTCCAGCAGGGTCTCCAGCTCGCTTGCCGTCTCGATACCCTCGGCGACCAGGCGCGCCTCGATATCGCTGGCGAATGCCACCAGCGACGCCGTCATCGCCCGTTTAACCGGGTCGACATCGACGTCTCGCGCCAGGAAGATGTCGAGCTTGATGACGTCCGGCACCAGCCGGATGATGTGCTTCATGCTGGCGAACCCGGCGCCCGCGTCGTCGATGGCGAGCCCGATGCCGCGACGGCGAAGAAGGTCGCGCACCGAGAGCAACTCGGTGTAGTCATCGACAACGCTGTGCTCGGTGACCTCGACCAACAGCCGCTCCGGGGGAAGGTCCCAGACAAGCTCCTGGAACCCGGGGTGGACGAGGGTGTCAGCTGAGAGGTTGATGGACATATAGAGCCGATGGTCGAGCTCGTGCAGGTGCGCGAGGGCCGCCCGTGCCGCCACAAGCTCCAGCTCCACGCCGAGCCCGACCTGCCATGCCTCGGCAAACCAGAGGTCGGGGGTGCGCTCAGGTTTGCCCTCGAAGCGGGACAACGCCTCCACACCCACGAGGGTTGTTCGTCCGATGTCCACGATGGGCTGGAAGGACGGCGTCACGCCGTGGCGGAAGATGACCTCGGCGATGCGCTGGCGGCTGGTCTCGGCCTCCAGCTGTTCCGATGCGCGTCTCTCGGTGGCCTTGCCGACCAGGTCGGCCAGGACGTGCATGAAGCGGAGGTCGTAGTCGGCGAGCTCGGGACGGGCCTGGTGACTGATCCCGCAGAGGGTGCCGAAGATGCTGCCATCGCTCAGCCTGATCGGCACCCCGATGTAGGCGCCAATGCCGGCGAACCTGGTGATCTCGAGGTCCTTGACCAGGACATCGGTACTGGAGTCGCGAACGATGTTGCCGAGCCGGCCCTCGATCATGCGGATGCAGTAGGTCCCGGCCAGGTCAACTTCGAAGCCCTGGCTTAGGTTGAAGGAGCCAATGTCGCCGTGGCCAGCCTCGAGCACCTGCTTGTCGCCGACAAACGCGCCGACGAACGCGAGGTCCATTCCCAGGTGCTGCTGGGCGACAGCGAGGATGTAGTCGATTTCGGCGGTGGGGGTCTCCCTGCTGGAGACCGCCGCCATGGTGGCCATCGGCGCCGTCATCGACCAGGTCCGGCCATCTCTAATGTCCGCCCCATGTCGCCAGCATGCCAGCATCCGGCCGGTTTAGCGAGAACGAAGGTGTAACACGCCGGAGCCCCAGAGATGGCGGGAGCGCGTCGGTAACGATCCGACCGGCGACATCGGACGATGCCGCCCACCAGTTTTGAAGACTGGGGAGGCCACCTGACCCCATCCGCCCCCGCCAGAAGGGTAAGCCGTGGCCGCGCCAGGCTTCCAGTGGGATGGCGCGCCAAACGTTAACCCACTCGGCCATTCTCCTCGGGATCCCGAGAAGTAAGCTGGTCTGGTTGGTCGTTGAGGAGGAAGCGATAGATGTCTGAATCTGCTGTGCTTGCACCGGGAAAGGCGATCTGGGCGGACCTGGCCGCCGCCGACATCGAGAAGTCAAAGGATTTCTATTCGAACCTGCTGGGGTGGCAGCCTACCGACCTCGGCCCCGACGCCGGCGGCTACGTGATGTTCCGCATCGGCGAAAAGGACGTCACGGCAGTCGCCCCGACGCAGGAGGGGCAGTTCCCCGCCTGGTCGGTGTACTTCGGGACGAACGATGCCGACGCCACCGCTAAAGCAGTAGAGGAAGCCGGTGGCAAGGTCATTGCGCCGCCCTTCGACGTCCTCGACTCCGGACGCATGGCGGTGTTCCAGGACCCGGTCGGCGCATTCTTCTCGGTCTGGCAGCCCAACACGATGAAGGGTTTCGGTGCGATCAATGAGCCCAACACTTTCTCGTGGGCAGAGCTGAACACAAAGGAGACCGCCGCGGCCGAGGAGTTCTATCCCAAGGTCTTCGGTTGGGGAGTTAAGAAGACTCCCGGAGGCGAGGGCGTGCCGGGCTACACCGAATGGCAGGTCGATGGCCAGAGCATCGCCGGCGAGATGGACACCAGCGGCTTCGGGATGGACGTGCCACCTTTCTGGCTCGTCTACTTTTCGGTGGCGGATGTCGATGCAACTGCCGGCAAAGTGAGTGAGCTCGGGGGACAGGTCATGACCGGCCCTTCCGACTATCCCGGCGGCAGGTTCGTCGTGGCCACCGATCCGAACGGGACGGTGTTCGGTCTACTACAGGGCGCGGAGTAAGCCCTCTACCTGCTGCCGCCAGCCCCGCGGGCGCGTTGCTGCTGGAACATCTCCTGGACCTCCTTGACCGTGGTCGCGTCCTCCGGTCGCTTGTCGGCGTCGCGGAACGACACGATGCGTGGGAAGCGCAGGGCGAGCCCAGGCTCGGCCTCGGCCATGCCCGCGGTGTGGCGCGGGCTGGGGGTGATCTCGTCCGCCAGGACCTCCGCCACGACCCCGGGTTCGAGCCACACGTCGGGCGTCAGGATCGAGTTGACGCGGGCCGGCCTGTGGTCGACCTCTAGCGCCCGGACCCGTTCGTACAGCTCACGCCAGGCAGCATCCGACAGCCCGGTCCCGATCCTTGTGATGCTGGCGAACTCGTCGCGATCACTGTCGTAAACGCCTGCGAGCAAAGCCCCAGCGCCGAACTCGACGCGCTTGCCCTTGCCACGGTAGTAGCCGATCAGGACCACGTCGATCGTGTCGTTGAGCTGGCCGCTGGTGTTGCGCTTCAGCTTCACCCAGTTGAAGTTGCGCGCGCCCGCCTGGTAGGGCGTATCGACGCGCTTGGCCACCACTCCCTCGAGACCTTTACTGATGTTCTCGAGCAGCTCTTGCCGCAACACCTCCGCGGAGTCGGTCTTGGTCAGCGGTGCCGATAGGAGCGTGTCGGATCCTCCGATCACCTGCTCCACGATCGCCAAGCGCTCTTCGTAGGGCAGGGTGGTCAGATCCTTCCCGTCGCGGTACATCACGTCGAAGACAAAGGCGCGGAGCGGCGCCCGAAGCGCGTGCTGTTCGATGCCGTGCTTGCGACGCCGGCCCATCGTCTCCTGGAAGGGAAGGTACTCATCCGACTCCGGGCTGTAGGCGATGGCTTCGCCGTCGAGGATTATGCTCCGGGCTTTGACCCGTCCCCCGGCGGCCACCAGTTCCGGGAACATCCCGGTCATGTTCTCCAGGTTCCTGGAGAAGAGCTCGACCTCGTCGCCGTCCTTGTGGATCTGGACCCGGAAGCCGTCGTACTTGGGCTGAACGCCCACCATGCCCATCTTGCGAATGACGGCGTCGGGGTCGGGGAGGCGTTCGGCGAGCTGCGGCCGGATCGGGCGGCCGACGGTCACCTTGAGTGCCTCGACCCCGGGCTCGCCGTCGGACCAGAGCGTGGTGGCGATCAGGCCCAGGTCGGAGGTCCGGTTGTAGGCGCCTTCCAGCAGCGGTCGCAACGACTTGTCGCCGGCCCGCGCGGTCGACAGGGCGTCGAGCACCGTCGGGTCGCCGATCCCCAGCCGCATCTTGCCGCTGGTGATGCGCACGAAGTGCTTGGCCGAGATGGGATCGAGCTCGGCCAGGAGCCCGGAGAAGAGCTCGAGCTTCTTCAGCTGGCTGCCCTGGCCGGTGGCCGCGGCGACCTCCAGCAGACGTCTGTGCACATCCAAAACCGGCGGTGCCTTACGGCTGCGACCACCCGCCCGGCGCGCCTCGCGCTCGGCCGTCAACCCCAGGTCGCCAATCTCCTTGTAGGCCCTGCCGACCTCGTCCTTGTCGGCGCCGAAGGCGATCGCGATCGCTGTTAGCAGGAGCTTCTCGGCGAGCCCGATCTCGACCGGTTCGAAGAACGGGGCCAGTCGGCCCTGGACCAGGTAGGTGATCGGCCCGATCTCGTCCGGCGTCACTGCCTGGTACAGCTCGGAGAGGATGCGAACCAGCTCGAGGCGGCTGCTGGTCGCCTCCAGCCGATCAAGGTCCATAGCGAACTCGTCGAATCGCATCAATATCAGGCTACCGGGAGCGGGTCGAGCTCCGCTGCGCTATACAGCCGGTTGGGAGACTACTGGCGTCGGACGGCCCTAGGGTAGGCGCCCGCTGGCGATGCCGGCGCCGAGGGCGAGCAGCACCACCGTCGCCAGCTCGTCGGGTGAGCGGTCGCCCATGCCCACCGGGCCGTCAACCAGGATGGTGGCCAGGCCATGGACGATGCTCCAGGCGGCAAGGGCCACGTCGTCGACCTGCCCCTGGACCGACCCCTCCCTGATCGCCGCCTTGACCGCATCCCGGAACACCTGGTAGGAAGCCAGTCCGGCAGCCTCCATGGCGTCAGCCGCGGGACCTGGTTCCACCTGACGCAGCTCCGGGCGGAACATGAGGCGGAAGACCTCGGGCTGGTCCACAGCGAAGCGCACGTACCTCAGCCCCATCGCGGTGAGCCGCGCCAGGGCACTCTCGCCGGCCTCCTCGGCGCCGGCCGTGAGGGCGGACACGAAGTCGTCGAATCCCCGCTGGACGATGGCGCTGACCAGCTCGGCCTTGTCGGCGAAGTGGTGGTATGGCGCGGCCTGGCTGACGTGCGCCCGGCGCGCCACCTCCCTGAGGCTGAGGCCATCGACGCCACGCTCGGCCAGGACGTCCCGACCCGCCTCCAGGAGCGCGCGCCGCAGGTCGCCGTGGTGGTAGGTGTCCCGCTTGCCGGTCGGTTTTTGGTCCCTCGATCTTGACATTGATTACATCCTCCGTTACAATCCTTACATCGTTAGGATAATGGAGGTTGAGCCGGGATGGAAGAGCAATACGACGTCATCGTAGTCGGGTCGGGAATCGGCGGGCTGAGCGCCGCCGGCATCCTGGCGCAGGTCGCGGGCAAGCGCGTGCTGGTGCTGGAGCGGCATTTCAAGCTCGGCGGCTTCACCCACAGCTTCCGCCGCGGCGAGTACAGCTGGGACCCCGGCGTCCACTACATCGGCGAGATGGGGGCCGGCACCCGGCTGCGTCTGCTCTTCGACCTCGTCACCGGAGGCGGCCTTGAGTGGAATCCCCTGCCAACCACGTTCGACCGCTTCCTCTACCCCGGCTTCGAGTTCGGCGTGCGCGCCGGCAAGCACAATTTCCGCGACGACCTGGTGGCGGCCTTCCCCGATGAGGAGGCGGCCATCGACCGCTACCTCCGCGACGTCAAGACCGCCGCCGGCTGGTACGCCCGGCGCATGGCGGTGGGTCTCATGCCAGGCGTCGTCGCCCGGCTGGCGCTGCAGCCCGGCCGCCGCCTGGCCCTGATGACCACCGGCGACTACCTGCGGCGCAACATCGCCGACGAGCGCCTGCGCGCGGTCCTGGCTTCGCAATGGGGCGACTATGGCCTGCCCCCGGCGCAGAGCGCGTTCGCCATCCACGCCCTGGTCGTCGACCACTACCGCCACGGCGCCTGGTACCCCGTCGGCGGCGCCGGTGCGATCGCCGCCGCCGCGGCGCCGGTGATCAGGGCCGCGGGCGGCGACTGCGTCGTCAACGCCGAGGTCAGCGAAATCATGGTTGAGGGCGGTCGCGCCGTGGGGGTCCGGGTCCTTCTCGGCCACGGGCACCGGCGCGAGCAGCGAGTGGTGCGTGCACCCCTGGTCATCTCCGACGCCGGCGCGCGGACGACCTACGGCCGGCTTCTACCCAGCGTGCAGGACCTGCGCGAGCGCGAGCTTGCCGCGAACGCACAGAACAGCCCCAGCATGCTGCAGCTGTTCATCGGGCTGAAGCGGGACCCGCGCGAGCTGGGCGTCAGCGGTGAGAACCTCTGGATCTTCGAGGGCCTCGACCACGATGCCGCCTTCGCCAAGCGCGACGCCGTCCTGGACGGCGCGCCGACAGGGTGCTTCGTCTCCTTCCCCTCGCTGCGGGACCCGCACGCAACGGGCCACACCGCCGAGGTCATCACGTGGGTGGATGCCGAGCGCTTCGCCGCCTGGGCCAACCAGCCGTGGCGCCGCCGCGGCGACGACTACGAGTCCTTCAAGGCCGAAATCGCCAGCTCCCTCATTGGCGCCGTGGAGAAGCGGCTCCCCGGCTTCGCCGACATGGTCGCCTTCTCCGAGCTGGCGACACCAGTGACGCTGGAACACTTCACAGCCCACCCCGGCGGCGCGGTCTACGGCCTGGCCGCAACCCCGGAGCGGCTGGGCAGCAGCTGGCTTAGCACCCGCACCCCGGTCAAGGGCCTGGTCCTTGCCGGAGCCGACGCCGCCTCGCCGGGCGTGGTCGGGGCGCTGATGGGCGGCGTCATAGCGGCGGCAGGGGCGATGGGAATCCGCGGGTTCCCGCGCATCATCGCCGCGGCCGGTCGGACCAGGGCGATGGCAGGCGATGAACACCCGCGCCCCGCGGCCAGTCCTCAGCCGGCGCAGACGGCCTAGCGGCGGGGTCCTCGCCCCGAGCACCTGGCCCCGCGACGACCCCGCAGCTTGACATCCGAGGGGGCTTTGATTGAACATGCATTCAAAAGTTGAACCGCCGTTCAAAGGAGGCCGGATGACGCGCGAGGAGACCAGGGCCCGGATCGTAGACGCCGCCTTCAGGTCCCTGGTCGATGGTGGCTACCACGACACCACCATCAAGGACATCGCCGACGAGGCGGGCATCGCCACCGGCCTGGCCCACTACTACTTCGACAACAAGGACGACCTCCTCCTCGCCGCCCTCGAACGCGGCTGCCCGATGGCGGACATCGACCTAAGCGGGATGAGCGGCCTGGAGCAGGCCGAACTGGGTTTTGCCGCCGAGAAGCAGGGCCAGATTTGGAACCAGGACGCCTACAAGCTGGTGTTCGACATGGTCGGGGCGGCGATGAACAACCCCAAGATCAGCGAGAGGATCCGGCTCTACCTGGGGACTCGTCGGGAGCTCATAACCGAGATCACGGAAGCCGTGATGAAGGAGGCGCCGGGCCGCCCCCGAGCGTCATCGGCCGCGATCGGGGCCGCCATCTGGTCGGCGTTCCTGGGCATCGCCCTGCAGCGGCTGATCGATCCCGACTTCGACGGCGACGCCGCCATCGACGCCGTCCAGGAGATGGCGGGGGCCCTCGCCGGCACCCCGCGGTAGCAATCAGAGGGAGGAGATGATGCTGGATCGAATCGCGCGCCTCGCCAACCACCGGGCCTGGATCGTGGCCGGGGTCGCCCTGGCCTTCACCGTGACCGGCGGCATTGTCGGCGGCCCGGTCACCGCCAAATTGCACCAGGGCGGCTTCACCAACCCACATTCGGAGAGTGAAGGCTCGACGCGGACCCTCGTCGACGCCACCGGCGCGCGCGCCGACCGCAACATCATCGCCCTGGTCCGCATCGACGGCATCGAGACGCCGGCGACGCAGGCTGAGGTGAGCAAGGTGATGTCGACCATCGCCGGGGACCAGGACGTCAGGACCGCGGTCAGCTACTACCAGACCCACGACCCCTCCATGGTGTCCAGGGACGGTCACGAGACGCTCGTCATCGGGCTCTTTAGGGACGTCAACGACGACAAGATCAATGCCGCCTCGTCGCGCCTGCAGGACAAGCTCAAGGACGACTCCGCGGTGACGCTCGGCGGCGTCGGCCCGGTCTTCGCCGAGGTCCAGGCCAACGTCGAGGCCGACCTCACGCGGGCCGAGGCCATCGCCTTCCCGGTCCTCTTCGTGCTGATGCTGTTCGTCTTCCGCGGCGTGGTCGCCGCCCTGCTGCCCCTCATGCTTGGCGGAATCACCGTCCTCGGCACCTTCCTCGGCCTGCGCCTGGTCAACGCCGAGGCACCGCTGTCGATATTCGCGCTCAACCTCGCCACCGGCCTGGGGCTCGGGCTCGCCATCGATTACTCGCTCTTCATGGTGTCGCGGTTCCGAGAGGAGCTGCACGCCGGCCGTGAGGTGCCGGAGGCGGTCCGCGCCGCCGTGCGCACGGCCGGCCGGACCATCTTCTTCAGCTCGCTCACGGTCGCCGCGGCGATGGCGTCGATGATGCTCTTCCCCCTCAATTTCCTCTTCTCCATGGGCGTGGCCGGCGTAATCGTGGTCGTCATCGCCGCCAGCACCGCGCTGGTGGTGATGCCCGCGGTCCTGCGGCTGCTGGGAACCCGGGTCAACGCCCTGGCCCCCAAGCGGTGGCAGCGGGTGGAGGCAACCGACAGCGGCTTCTGGTTCAACCTGTCCCACTTCGTCATGCGGCGGCCCCTGGTCGTCGCCGTCGCCAGCGGTGCGCTGCTGCTGGTCCTCGGCTCACCACTCCTGAACATCAAGTTCAACTCAGTGGACGCCACCACCCTCCCCGCCTCGGCCACCGCGCGGGTGGTCGACACCGCGATCAAGAACGACTTCCCCGGCATCGTCCCGGCCCCGGCCGTGATCGTGGTCAAGGCCGGCCAGGAGCGGGCCGCGGATGTCGCCGCCTACGCCAACCGCGTGGCGCGCGTCGGCGGCGTCCAATCGGTCCAGCCGCCCGTCTACCAGGGCGCTGGGGTGTGGCGCATCGACGCCAACCTGGGCCCTGATCAGTACTCCAGCCCCGCCACCCAGGCGCTGCGTGACATCCGCGCCCTGGACGCCGGCTTCCCGGTCCAGGTTGGCGGCCTGACGGCGCAGTTCATCGACCTCCAGGCCGGCATCGTCCAGAGCCTGCCGCTGGCGGTGACTCTGGTGGCCCTGACCACGCTGGTCATCCTCTTCCTCATGACCGGCTCGGTGGTCCTGCCTGTCAAGTCGATCCTGATGAACCTGCTGACACTGGCGGCGACGTTCGGCGCGTTGGTGTTCGTCTTCCAGTACGGTCACCTGCAGAGGTTGCTGAATTTCACGTCCTCCGGTGCCCTGGAGCAAACCCAGCCCGTTTTCATCTTCGCCATCGTGTTCGGGCTCTCCACCGACTACGGGGTCTTCCTTTTGGCGCGCATCAAGGAGGCGCGCGACGGCGGCCGCGACAACCAGCACGCCGTGGCCCTCGGCCTGCAGCGGACCGGCCGGATCGTGACCGCGGCGGCGGTGCTCTTCTGCGTCGCAATCGGAGCGTTCGCGACGTCCAACATCGTTTTCATCAAGGAGCTCGCCCTCGGCACCGTGGTCGGCGTCCTCGTCGACGCATCGATCGTGCGCGCCCTCCTGGTCCCAGCCCTGATGGGCGTGCTCGGCGACTGGAACTGGTGGGCGCCCCCGATCCTACGGCGCGTCCATCGCCGCATCGGGATCGCCGAGGGCCCGTCGGAGCCGCAGCGGGAGGCGCCGGTTACGTCCTAACCGCAAGAGGGGTGCCGTGGCCGGGCGCTAGACTTACTTAACGTAGTGGCGGGAAGCCCTGGCGGGAGGCCTACCAATGATCCTTCGCGTGGCGCACTGGTTGCGCATTCCTGGTCTCATGGCACTGGCGTTCTTGCTGACGACGCCGGTGCAGGCCACCAGCGCGCTCTACAACGGCCCCACGCCGCAGCTGCCCTGCGACAGCCAGTCGCTGCCCGAAACCGGCGCCCAGGGCCGGGTTCCCAAGGCCGAGACCGACAACGGCCGGGCCGCCAAGGGGTACACGTGCAATACAGCCCTGGTTGGGCAGCAGGGCAACACCGGTGGTTTCCGCGTCGAGCGCTACATCGATGCGGCGGGTCACGAGTGCGCGTTCTACGACAGCACCCTGCTGTTCCCAACCAACCTGAAGAACGGCGCCAACTCCGAAATCGGTGTGTACGTCCTCGACATGACCGACCATTCGCACCCGGTCTTCACGACCAACCTTGTGACCCCGGCGATGCTCTCCCCCCACGAGTCGCTGCGGCTCAACCAGAAGCGCGGCCTGCTGGTGGCGGACATGGGCTACCCGACCTTCAACCCGGGCTTCGTCGACGTTTACGACGTATCAAAGGACTGCCGTTACCCGGTGCTCGACTCATCGACGGCCCTGGGGATCCTTGGACACGAGAGCGCCTTCTCGCCTGATGGCACCGTCTTCTACGTCAGCTCGACGGGCGGCCACACCCTGGCGGCGGTGGACCTAACAAACCCACAGGTGCCAAGCCTGCTGTGGTTCACGCTCAACTACCAACCGCACGGCATGAGTGTTTCCGACGACGGCAAAAGGCTGTACATCGCGGACACCGGTCTGCCGGGGCTGATCGTCCTCGACGTCAGCGGCGTCAACGCCCACCTGCTGAACCCGACCGTACCCGTCGTGAGCAACCTGACCTGGCCGGAGGTGAGCATTCCCCAGAACGCCATCCCGTTCAGCGAGAACGGCCACCACTACGTGGCCGAGGTCGATGAGTACACCAAGGGGACCGGCTCGAGCGGCGGCGGCTACAACCCCAACGCCAGCGTGGGCGCCGCTCGGATCATCGACATCCAGGATGACACCCACCCGTTTGTCGTCTCGAACATGAGGCTGGTGGTGAACCAAACGACCGCGCGCGCCGGCAACCAGCAGAACGACTACGGGGCCCAGAGCCCGGTCCAGGGTTATGCCGGCCACTACTGCAACGTGCCGACGGAGGTCGACCCGAAATTCATTGCCTGCAGCTTCATCATCAGCGGCCTGCGGGTCTTCAACATCGAGGACGTCACCCGTCCCTACGAGATGGCCTACTTCAACGCGCCGTCGACCCCGGCCGCGCCGGCCTACATTGGCATCAACGGCGGCAACTTCGCGATGAGCGCGCCGACATTCGATACCAGTCGGAACGAGATCTGGTACAGCGATGGTTTTTGGGGCTTCTACGTCGTGAAGCTGACAGCGGGCGCCTTCAGCCACGCGACGCCGCACCCGGCCAACCAAGACCCGGTGACCGCCAATGCCGCGAATGCGACCGGCAGTCTACCCAATACGACCGGCGGGCTGCCGGTTGCGCCAGCGTTGCTCCTCGGGACCGCGGCATTGTTCGCGGGCAGCGGTTTGATTCTGGTCATGGGGTGGACGCGCCGAAGACTGCGAGGTTCGACGGGCTTCTTCGGCCGGGGCTGAATCCGGCTCAGGATTCGGCCAGGATCGCCTCCGCCGTACGGTGCGCCAGGGCCATGATCGAGATCATGGGGTTGGTGCCGGATGCGGTGGGGAAGCCGCTGCCGTCGCCGATCCACACGCCCTTGCAATCGTGGAGCTCGCCGTAGGGCCCGGCGACGCTGGTCTGGGGATCGGCCCCAAGCCGGCAGGAGCCCATGTGGTGGAGGGAGAAGGTGGCGTGCTCGCCCGGGGTCAGCGGCGCGTCGGCCACGCGCTGGGCGAATGCATCGATGTCGTCGCCGCGGTCCCATCGCATGTAGCGGGTGTGCAGGGTGTAGATCGCCCGCGCCCCGGCGGCGTGGTGCAGCAGGACCAGCTCCTTGAGGCCGCGGCGGAAACTACGCTGGTCGACCTCGTCGTCCATGCTGTAGCTGATCACCGAGCTGCCGCTGTCGTCGATGGTGACGCGGCCATGGCCTCGGTCCCGGATCAGGAAGACGAACGCGGAGGCGTTGGCCTGCTCGGCCAGCAGCGACTTGATCTGACGCCCTGACGCCCACGGCGCCGCCGCCGCACCCAGCGCGGGACTGGCGTGCGAGCACTCGATGAGGAAGCCGAAGCCGTCCTCGAGGTTGGCGAACTGGTCCGACAGCCCAGTCTGGGGAGCGCCCCACCACACCTTCTGTGGCTGGTCGTAGATGCCGCCGACGGCGGTCGCGGGGTGTAGGCGGAGGTAGTCGCCGCACGCCGGCCCGCCAATCCCCGATCGCAGCAGCAGGCTGGGCGAGTCGAGGGCGCCGCAGGCGACCACGACCTGGGGCGCGCGGACCACCACGCGCGTCGTCGAGCCATCCTCGCGGGTGCACGTCGCCTCCAACCCGGCAGCGCGGCCGTTCTCGACCAGGACGCGGTCGGCCCGGCACCGAACCAGGAAGCGGGCGGCGTGCTCGTAAGCGTCTTCTAAGTAGGTCTTGAGGGTGCCCATCTTGGAGCCCGACTGGTCGCCGAAGCCCATGTACCCCGCGCTGACCGGGTCGTAAGTCGCCGGGTCGGCGTTCCGCGTAGTCCTTTTGAAGGAGTAGCCGAGCTTCTGGCATCCCTCCTGGAGGCGGAGGTGGGGATCGTTGTAGTCGCTGCATTGGTCGTTGACGCCGAGCCGCTCCCAGACTGCGTCGAGGTGGCGGTCGTAGTCCGGCCCGTCGAGGCCCTCGAGCCCGGCGGCGGCCCATTCGGCGCGGACGTTGTCGCGGGTGCGGATGCAGTTGGTCCAGTTGACCGTGGTCCCTCCACCGAGGTTGGAACCGGTCAGCAGCGATAGCGACCCGTCGGCGGTGGCGGCCAGCCCGCCGGCGCGGTAGAGGTTCTGGTAAGCCCAGAGTTCCTCCTGGTTGAAGTCAGCCTCGTTGTAGTAGCCGCCGGCCTCGAGGACCACGACATCCTTGCCGGCCGCGGCCAGGGTGCCGGCGATCACGCCCCCGCCGGCGCCGGTTCCAACCACTACGACGTCGGCCGTCAGCGTCTGCTCGCCGAGGCCGGGATCGATCGGCCGGATCGGCTTGGGCGCTGCCGGGGGCTTGGAAGCCGGCCCTGGGTACCCGCTCAGCGCCCAGTTGGGGTTGAGGCCGTTGGTTGGGTCAACCATGCCGATGAAGAGGAGCAGCGTGAGCGTCTTGAACAGGTTGATGGCAGCCAGGCCGTCGTCGCCGGCGTCCATGAACGCCAAGAGCGTCTGCTCACGGGTCTCCTGGTCGAGGTCGCTGAAGCCGGCGGCACCGAGGAAGTCGAGGAAGTCGCGGATGCCCTCGAGGGCGTCGGCGGGCAGGCCGCTGAGGGCCAGTTCCAGGAATGCGGGCACGGCCAGGTCGGAGGCGGCCCGGGCCCAGAACCCGGTGGGGTCGGGGTCCTCCTGCAGCCCCGGCACGAAGGTGTCGCAGAGGACGGCAAGCGTCGCCTGCTGGGTCGGGTCCAACAACGCGGTGGTGACCGCCAACGTCCTACCTCCTCTAGCCGTGAATGGGGTGCTCATCGTAGCCATTGCCGGGCGTCGTAACCAGCCCTCGTACCTCTTGGTCGGACTCATCTGAAGGTCCGGGGCGGCTCACCCATCTGGGCCAACCATGGAGGTTAGGGCATGGCCGTAAGGTCCGAATCCGAGGCGGCGACCGCTGCCTTGCCGGCAGAGGTCGACGCTAACTGGCAGCGGGTAATCCGCCGCCGCTCGTTTCTCAAGGGCGTGGGGGCCGTCGGCGCCTCGCTCTCGGCCGGCTCCGTCCTGGCCACCGGCGCTCTGGCCAAGGGGAGCAAGCTCACCAAGAGCGACGCCGACATCCTGCGTTTTCTCGCCGCGGCGGAGATCCTGGAGAGCGACCTCTGGACGCAGTACGCAGAGCTCGGCGGCGCCAACGGCGGCAACCCGGCATACATCGCGGCGCTGTCGAACATCGACGCCGACATGCCGCAGTACATCACCGACAACACGGATGACGAGCTCAGCCACGCGGCGTTCATCAATGCCTACCTGGACTCACGAGGCGCCGAATCGGTGAGCCTCGAGGAGTTCCGGACGCTACCCAGCACCAAGGCGACGGGCGCCAACAATAAGAAGCGCCTGACCAACCTGCAGAAGCTGAACGTAGACACCAGCTGGTACACGCGCTATCGCAGCGGCGAGAACCCCGACCTCGGCGCCAACATCAACGGCCCGCTGACGATCAGCAACGAGCCGGCGATCCCCCTGACCGACGCCGACACGCCACCCAACCAGCAGCAGCCCGTCCCGCCGACCACGTCCCAGCAGTCCCGGATGCAGGCCATCGCCAACACCGCGGCGTTCCACTTCGCGATGATCGAGCAGGGCGGGTCGAGCCTCTACACGACCCTGGCGCTCCAGGTCAGCGACGTGGAGGTCCTGAGGATCGTGGTCAGCATCGGCGGCGTCGAGGTCGACCACTTCTCCCTCTGGCACGACAAGGTCGGCAACGCCGTGTCCACACCCCTGGCGGGCGTGACCGACCCCGAGACGGGGCTCACGTTCCCTGACCTCAACTCGCCTTCTCCGACAGAGCTCAAGCAGACCAACAAGATCCTGCCCGAGCCGTGCGATTTTCTCAGCGACCGCCTGCCGGAGGTCTCGGTGATACGGCCGTCCAGCACCGCCCAGTCGGGCGCGGTCGCGGCGATCAACGGATTCGTTGCGGACCAGCTGTTCCTGGGCCAGTCGGATGACTTTCTCAATGCGGTGATGAAGCTGGCAAAGGCCGCCGACGCGGCCAAGCGCTCCGTCTGATCCCCACCCGGCAACAGGCTACCTGCCTCCGGGGTGATCAGGGACTACTTGACGAAGCGCTTCACGAAGGCGAGAGCGGTGTCGGCCACCTCGCGCCAGCCGTTGTCGATAACCAGCGCGTGTCCGCGGTTGGGCATCTCGACGATCTCGGTGACGCCCTCGTTGCGCTTCTGCTTCTTGTAGGAGGCATTGGTGATCGCCCAAGGGACGGTGTTGTCTTTCTCGCCGGAGATGAGCAGCAGCGGTCCGCGGTCGGGGTTCGTGGTGTCGACCTTGGCCTCGGTCCACGGGTTTAGGTTGGCCGCCGCCGCCTGGAAGAGCGGCTTGCCGGGCGCCGGCACCGCGAACGACTCGTACAGCTCCTTGGCCTCGTCCTCGCTGACGGCGTTGGCGAACGCGTAGCGGAATTGGTCGTAGGTGAGTGGAACAGCGCGATTGCGGTTGGCCGGGTTGGCAAGCACTGGCGATGCCGCCTTCAGCGCCGAGAATGGGAGCGGAAGGACGCCCCGGAAAGGCGCCGGGTCGATCGCCACCGAAGTCGCAGAAAGGCCACGTCCGGCGATGATCTGAACCATCAGGCCTCCGAAGGAGTGCCCGATCACGACTGGCTTCTTGTCCAGCTGCCCGATGACCTCGGCGGAGTAGTCGGCAACCTGTCCGACGCTCTTGTGGGCGAACACCTCGGGGTCCGCCTTGGCCTCCTCGACGGTCTCGGGGTCGTCTGGCCAGCCTGGCTGGACCGGCGCGTAGCCGGCCTGGTCGAAAACCGTGGCCCAGCGATCCCAGCTGTGGGGGAGGAGCCAAAGGCCATGAATGAATACGACCGGGGTCAGTCCTGACGAGTTGGCGCGGCTCACCTGGTCGGCAACGGTGCGAGCTTCGGATACGGACATCGATCCTCCTCTCTGACGATGCATGGGGGCCCGATCGTACCTCCCAGGGGCAAACGAGGAGGGGCCTACGGGGAGCGGGAGTTACTGGTCGGTCGGAGTCGACCGAGTTCTACTCGGGGCCGTTCCAGCCCCAGCGTGGGAACGGGAGTGCGGCCGGCACCTGCGCCCCAACGGGCGAGTAGGAGGTCACCTGATCCGTCGCCCAGTCGATGTAGGCGCGCAGGGCGGCCCGGAAATCGGCGTCGTCGGGGAGGCTTGCATCGTCAAGCGCCTGCATGAAGCACGCCGCGAAGCGCGCTCCCCAGTCGTCAGCCGCTCCCGTGCCGGCGTGGATCCCGAGCATTCCCGAGTGTCCGCCGAGGGATTCCGAATAGCGAGACGGTCCGCCTAAGACCTCGGCCAGGTAGGCGGCCAAGTGCTCGAGGTGTTGGGGGTGACCGGGATGAGAGAACGCGTGGTTCAACTCCGGCTCCTGTAGGCAGCGCTCGTGCAGGGCCGCAGTAAGCGCGCGAATGGCCGGGTCGCCGCCGGCGAACTCGAACAGGGACGGCCGTGCCATGACCAGAGTATCGGGCTGATGCCACGGTCCGGCCGGTACCTTGCGTTAGACCCGGTTTGGCGCCCCGATCCGGTCATCGTGGGAAACTTGCTTGCGATGATCGCCACCGACGAAATCAGGCGCAGGCTACCGGCTCAGCCCGGGTTGCTGGCCCTGGCCAAGCTATCCGAACTGGTGGGCGTCGCCGGCGGTCCCGAGCGGATATTGGCGCCGCCGCCGCGGGGCAGCGGGCTCAAGGGCGTGCCCGGGGACCCTGGGCCGCCGGTAGTCGGCTACACCTTCATGTCGATGCGGGACCCGATCGGCGGCGCCGTGCAGCGCTTCGAGCAGCACGGCCCGGTCTCCTGGTCGCGGGTGTTCGGGATCGACGTGGTCAGCGTCTTCGGTGGGGACGCCATCGAAGAGGTGATGATGAACCGCGATCGCGCCTTCTCTCAGAGCGGCTGGGAGTACTTCATCGGCCCCTTCTTCCACCGTGGCCTGATGCTGCTCGACTTCGAAGAGCACCTCTACCACCGGCGCGTGATGCAGCACGCCTTCACCCGCGACCGCATCTCGAACTACTTCGCCGGGGTCGCCCCCGTCATTCACCGCGGCGTGACCGCGTGGCCGCAGGGCCGGGGCTTCCGCCTGTATCCCGCGATCAAGCGCCTGTCACTGGACCTCGCCACCGCGACCTTCATGGGCGACTCCATGGGACCGGAGGCGGAGCGGGTCAACCGCGCCTTCGTCGCGTCAGTGCGCGCCGGGACCGCGTTCCTGCGCTTTGACGTCCCGGGTGGCCGCTGGTCGGAGGGGCTGAAGGGCCGCCGCGTCCTGGAGGAGTTCTTCCGCAAGGGCCTGCCCGCCAAGCGCCGCAGCGACAGCGGCGACCTCTTCGCCGCCCTCTGTCACGCCGAATCGGAGGACGGCGAGCGCTTCACCGACGACGACGTCGTCAGCCACATGATCTTCCTGATGATGGCGGCCCACGACACGGCCAGCATCACGGCCTCGATGGTGGCGTACCAGCTGGCGCGGCACCCGCAGTGGCAGGCTCGGGCTCGGGCCGAGTCGATGGCGGTGCCGGCCGGCGCGACCGGCCTCGAGGTCCTTGAGCCGCTGGGGACCCTCGACCTGGTCATCAAGGAGGCGCTGCGGATGGTGCCTCCGGTGCCGGGGCTGGTCCGGAAAACGGTCAAGGACACCGCGCTCCTCGGCTATCACATCCCCGCCGACACGATGATGATCGTGTCGCCCTGGTTCAACCACAACTTCGAGGGATACTGGTCTCGACCGGAGCAATTCGACCCCATGCGCTTCGCCGAGCCGCGCCGCGAGGACAAGGCTCACCGCATGGCCTGGATGCCCTTCGGCGGCGGCGTGCACCAGTGCATCGGGATGCATTTCGGCGTGTTGGAGGTCAAGGCGCTGCTGCACGAGATGCTGCGCAGCTTCCGATGGAGCATCCCCGATGGCTACGAGATGCCGCTCGACACCACCTCGCTACCCCGGCCGGCAGACGGACTGCCGGTCCGGTTGGAACCGATCGTCGGGACCGACTAGTTGACTGCTGGCGGCGCTAGCAGCTCCCGCCCGACGTGGCATGATCTCGTATGACCAGCAGACCCGCCGCAGCGCAGCATTTGCGTGACCTCGCACGGCTGCGCCGCGTCCGCGACCGGATCGACCGGGAGTACACGGAGCCGCTGGACGTCGAGGCACTCGCCCGCGGCGCGCACATGTCGGCCGGGCACCTCAGCCGCGAGTTCAAGCTCGCCTACGGCGAGGCGCCGTACGGATACCTGATGACGCGGCGCATTGAGCGCGCCATGGCGCTGCTGCGTCGTGGCGACCTCAGCGTCACGGAGGTCTGTTTCGCAGTCGGCTGCTCGTCGCTGGGCACCTTCAGCAGTCGCTTCACCGAGCTGGTCGGTATACCGCCCAGCACCTACCGGCGCCACGAGGCGCGCGCGACGGCGGGGATGCCGTCGTGCGTGGCGAAACAGGTGACCAAACCGGTCAGGAATCGAGAAGCGCCGGTCACCGAGTCGCAGCTAGCATGACCGCCATGAACACCACCCCTCACTTCCAGGAGTAACCATGAGCGACTCTTCTACCCAGGGAATCAAGACCATGCTCTATCCCGTCTCAGACCTGGCGAAGGCCAAGGCGGTATACACCGCCCTGCTCGGCGTCGCGCCGCAGGCGGATGCGCCCTACTACGTCGGCTACGAGGCCGAGGGCCAGCAGATCGGGCTGGTGCCGGGCGGTGGACCGCAGGGCATGACCACACCGGTGGCCCACTGGCACGTGCCCGACATCGAGGCGAAGCTGGCTGAGGTGACCGCCGCCGGTGCCACCGTGAAGGACCCCGTGCGTGATGTGGGGGGCGGCCGCCTGGTGGCCACCTTCACCGACCCTGATGGCAACGTGCTCGGGCTGCTTCAGGACCGATGAGCGTCAAAGACTGATCCGTCACCAGGACATCGATGAGCATTGCCACTAAGACGGACACGCCGTCGTCCGCGCCGCACGTCACCGACAGCCACGATTTGATCCGCGTTCATGGCGCGCGCGTGAACAACCTCAAGGACGTCAGCCTCGAGATCCCCAAGCGCCGGCTGACGGTGTTCACCGGCGTGTCCGGCTCGGGCAAGAGCTCGCTGGTGTTCGACACCATCGCCGCGGAGTCGCAGCGGCTGATCAACGAGACTTACAGCGCCTTCGTGCAGGGCTTCATGCCGACGCTGGCGCGGCCCGAGGTCGACGTGCTCGAAGGCCTGACCACCGCGATCATCGTCGACCAGCAGCGGATGGGTGCCGACGTCCGCTCGACGGTCGGCACCGCCACCGACGCCAACGCGATGCTGCGCATCCTCTTCAGCCGGCTCGGGAAGCCGCACATCGGCTCGCCCAACGCATTCTCCTTCAACGTCCCCTCCGTCCGAGCCAGGGGTGCGGTCACGGTCGAACGCGGTGCCGGCACGAAGGCTGTGCCCGTGACCTTCAGCCGCACCGGCGGCATGTGTCCGCGCTGCGAAGGCCGGGGCACGGTCTCCGACATCGACCTCACTCAGCTATACGACGACTCCAAGTCACTCGCCGAGGGCGCGATCACCATCCCCGGCTACAAGACAGACAGCTGGTGGACAACGGGGATCTTCATCGAGTCGGGCTTCCTCGACCCGGACAAGCCGATCCGCAAGTACACCAAGAAGGAGCTCCACGACTTCCTCTACAAGGAGCCGGTCAAGGTGAAGATCAAGGGCGTCAACCTCACCTACGAGGGGCTGATCCCCAAGGTGCAGAAGTCGATGCTGTCCAAGGACCCCGACGCGCTGCAGCCGCACATCCGGGCGTTCGTGGACCGGGCGGTCACCTTCGGCGCCTGCCCCGAGTGCGGCGGCACCCGGCTCAGCCAGGGCGCGCGGTCTTCCAAGATCAAGGGGATCAGCATCGCCGATGCCTGTGCGATGCAGATCACTGACCTGGCCGATTGGGTCCGTGGCCTGGACGAGCCGTCAGTGGCGCCGCTGCTGGCGACGCTGCAACAGATTCTCGACTCGTTCGTGGAGATCGGGCTGGGCTACCTCTCGCTCGACCGGCCGTCGGGCACGCTTTCGGGCGGCGAGGCGCAGCGCGTCAAGATGATCCGCCACCTCGGCTCGTCGCTCACCGACGTCACCTACGTCTTCGACGAGCCGACCGCGGGCCTGCACCCCCATGACGTCCAGCGGATGAACGACCTGCTGCTGCAGCTGAGGGACAAGGGCAACACGGTGCTCGTCGTCGAGCACGAGCCGGATACGATCGCGATCGCCGACCACGTCGTCGACCTCGGCCCCGGCGCAGGCCAGGCAGGCGGCACCGTGTGCTTCGGCGGCAGCGTCGAGGGGCTGCGGGCCAGTGGCACCATCACCGGCCGCCATCTCACTGACCGGGCGGCCCTCAAGGAGACTGTGCGGACACCCGCCGGCGCCCTGGAGATCCGTGGCGCCACGGTTCACAACCTGCGCGACGTCGACGTCGACATCCCGCTCGGGGTGCTTGTCGTCGTCACCGGTGTCGCCGGCTCGGGCAAGAGCTCGCTCGTGCACGGGTCGATCCCCGCCGGAGCGGGCGTGGTGTCGATCGACCAGGGTGCGATCCGCGGCTCGCGGCGGAGCAACCCGGCGACATACACCGGGCTGCTCGACCCCATCCGCAACGCGTTCGCGAAGGCCAACGGCGTCAAGCCGGCGCTGTTCAGCTCCAACTCCGAGGGCGCCTGCCCCAACTGCAACGGCGCCGGCGTCATATATGTCGACCTGGCGGTGATGGCCAGCGTCGCCACCGTCTGCGAGGAGTGCGAGGGGAAGCGGTTCGAGGCATCGGTGCTGGATTACCACCTCGGCGGCCGAGACATCAGCGAGGTGCTCGCCATGGCGGTGACCGAGGCCGAGGAGTTCTTCGGCTCGGGCGAGGCGAGCACGCCGGCCGCGCACGCCATCCTCGACCAGCTCGCGGAGGTCGGCCTCGGCTACCTCAGCATTGGCCAGCCGCTCACCACGCTGTCCGGCGGCGAGCGGCAGCGGCTCAAGCTGGCCACCCACATGGCCGAGAAGGGCGGCGTCTACGTCCTCGACGAGCCGACCACCGGCCTCCACCTCGCCGACGTCGAGCAGCTGCTCGGCCTGCTCGACCGGCTCGTCGACTCCGGCAAGTCGGTCATCGTCGTCGAGCACCACCAGGCGGTCATGGCGCACGCCGACTGGATCATCGACCTCGGCCCCGGCGCCGGCCACGACGGCGGGCAGATCGTCTTCGAGGGCACCCCCGCCGAGCTCGTCGCCGCCCGCTCCACCCTCACCGGCGAGCACCTTGCGGCCTACGTCGGCACCTGACTGGAGAAGCCATGGACATCACCATTCAGTCGAGCTTCCTCCCGCACAACGACCCGGACGCCTCCCTGACCTTTTACCGCGACACCCTCGGCTTCGAGGTCCGCAACGACGTCGGATACGGCGGGAGGCGCTGGATCACGGTCGGCCCCGCCGGCGAGCCCGGCACGTCCATCGTCCTGTATCCGCCGGGCGCCGACCCCGGGGTCACCGACGACGAGCGCCGCACCATCGCCGAGATGATGGCCAAGGGCAGCTACGCCATCATCGTCCTGGCCACCGCCGACCTCGACGGCACCTTCGAGCGGCTGCAGGCCAGCGGCGCCGAGGTCGTCCAGGAGCCGATCGAGCAGCCATACGGCATTCGCGACTGCGCCTTCCGCGATCCCGCGGGCAACCTGATCCGCATCAGCGAGCTTCGCTGAACCATCCGGCGATCGCCGCCGGGTAGCCACAACCTAATGGCTAGACTGGCGGCGTGGAAAGGCCACCAGTACGGTACGCGAGCAGCGGCGACGTCTCGGTGGCGTACCGCACGATCGGGGAAGGTCCGCGCGACATCGTCGTCATACCAGGCTACGTCAGCCACCTGGACGTCATGCCGGAGAACCCGCTCATGGGGGGGTACTTCGGGCGGATACTCAAACTCGGGCGGGTAACCGTCTTCGACAAACGGGGCACCGGGATGTCGGACCCCGTCGAGGGCGTGCCCACCCTCGAAGACCGGATGGACGATGTCCGCGCCGTCATGGACGCGGTAGGCATCGAGCGCGCCAACCTGTTTGGCCTCTCTGAAGGCGTGCCGATGGCGATCCTGTTCGCGGCGACGCACCCGGAGCGGGTTGAACGGCTGGTCCTCTACGGTGGGATGGCGCGCTCGACGTGGGCGCCGGACTACCCCTGGGCCTTACCTAAAGAGGTCCTGCTGGAGTCGCTGAACGAGCTGACCCTGCCGCGTTGGGGCGAGGGAGACTCCGTCGACTATTTCACGCCCAGCGTCGCCGACGACCCCGAGCAGCGCGCCTGGTGGGCGAAATTGGAGCGACAGGGTGCCAGCCCGTCGATGGCGAAGAAGCTGTCCCAGATGTTCTTCGAGGTCGACGTCCGCGCGGCGCTCCCGCTGGTTCAGGCACCAACGCTGCTATTGCACCGCAAGGGCGACCGCGTCGCCAGCAGCGGCGCATCCAGGTGGATGGCGGAACAGATCAAGGGCGCACGCTTCATCGAGCTGGCGGGTATCGACCATGCGGGCTACGCGGGCGACACCAACGCGCTCATGGACGAGGTCGAGGAATTCGTGACCGGCACACGGGCAGTCCCGCCCCAGGAATTCGACCGAGTCCTGGCCACGGTCATGTTCAGCGACATCGTGGGTTCCACGGAGCGCACTGCCGCCGCCGGGGACCGGGCCTGGCTCGACCTGCTGGAGAAGCACAACGGTCTCGTCCGTAAGCAGCTGGAGCGTTATCGCGGTCGCGAGGTCAAGACCATGGGAGATGGCTTCATGGCCACCTTCGACGGCCCGGCCCGGGGGATCCGCTGCGCTCGGGCCATGATCGATGGCGTCCACGGCCTCGGCCTTGACCTTCGCATCGGTCTCCACACTGGCGAGGTCGAGATGGTGGCGAATGAAGACATCGGCGGGATGGCCGTCAACATCGCCGCTCGCATTGGGGCCCGCGCCGGCGCCGACGAGGTGCTGGTCTCCTCGACCGTCAAGGACCTCGTCGCCGGCTCAGGAATCGTCTTCGACGAACGCGGCAGTCACGCCCTCAAGGGCGTGCCGGGGGAGTGGAGCCTCTACGCCGTCGCCAGCGACGGGTGAGTTAGCCCGGCTTAGGAAACTGGCGCCAGGGCCGCGTCGATCTTGCTTTTGAGCGAAGGCTTGGGCTGGAAGCCGACCATCCGCTGGATGGCCTTGCCGTCCTTGAAGAGGATGATCGTGGGAATGCTCATGACGCCCAGCTGAGCCGAGATGACCGGAGAAGCGTCAACGTCGAGCTTGCCCACCCTGATCTCGCCGGCGTAATCCTCGTTGATCTGCTCGACCACCGGGGCCACCATGCGGCAGGGGGCACACCACTCGGCCCAGAAGTCGACCAGGACCGGTGTGGAGGATTGAAGCACCTCTACTTCAAAGTTCTGGTCGGTGAGGTGCAGTAGCTCAGGCATGTTTTTCTCCGTAGCTCTTGTCTAATTCAGTGGATCGCGTCACGCAGCATTATTGCGTATAGCTTTTGTAACCCGGGCCAATTCGAACTCATTCCCGGTCGAAATGCGTCCTTAGCCGCTCTTCTTGCTCTTGGAGTCGCCGGAGCCCTTGGAGTCGCTCTTCCCCTTGGCCTCGCCCTTCTTGATCGTCGCCGCCTTCTCGGCCGCGCCGCCTTTGTCTGAAGATCCCTTGTCCCTGTCGGCGGAGCCTCGGTCGCCGTCCGACGACGTGATGCTGGAGCTGCCCCGGCTATCGGTCTTGTAGAAGCCGGGGCCCTTGAAGACGATGCCCACCGGGTAGAAGATGCGGCGCACCTTGGATCCGCAGATCTTGCAGCGTGTCAGGGGTGGCTCGTTGATCCCCTGGACGACCTCAAACTCGTGGCCGTTCTTCTCGCATCGGTACCCATAGGTCGGCATGACGCACGGATTTTACCCGCGGCCAGTTCGGGTCAGGCCGCCGGCGACGCTCTCGACTCCGGCGTTTGCAGCGCCATCACCAGGCCGGACGCAGGCTTGGGCCAGAAGTAAGTCGACTTCTGCGGCATGCTCTCGCCGGCGTCGGCGACAGCCTGGATCTGCGCCAGCGTGGGCGCGCGCAGCAGCATGCCGAAGTCGAACTTCCCGCTGTCGACCCGGGAGATGACCTCGCCGGCGTCTCGGGCGTACGCCACGAGCTCCCCGGCCGCCAGCTCGTCTTCGCCGACGCCGAGCAGAGGCGCGAGGATGCCGTGGTGGATGAGGGCCACGTCGAGCGCAGCCACCGAGGGCGGAAGCGCCTCCACCTCCGGCCCCGTGACCGGCCCCTCCCAGTAGGACCGCCGACCGGCGGCGTAGAGCCCGAAGCCGACATTGTTCGGCCCTGGAGCCGCGGTCAGGAGGTCGAGCATCTCCGCGGTATCGACGGCCGGCACCCACTTCCAGCCGCGCTGGGACAGGGTGCCGAGGGCTTCACCGAGGCTGAATCCCTCGCGTACTCGAACCAGCCGGTGGGTGGGCAGCACCAGCAGCCCCGGGTCTTGCAGCTGGCTTATCAGCATCAGCTTGAACCGTGACGGGTCGTCGCGACCCTGGCGCGCCTCGCGGGCGTGGTGAAGGGCGGTCTCGTAGCGGTGATGGCCGTCGGCGATGTACAGCTGCATCTCCGATGCGATGACGGCCAGGTCCTTCATCTCCCGGCCCTCGACGCGCCATAGCTCGTGACGTTCCGGCTCGGCCTCCTGGCCCGACGCTTCGACTGCGACGAAATCGGCGGCCAGGTCAGGCTTTGTCTTTACGATGCGCTTGAGCCGCGTCGCCATCTCGTCGCTTATGTCGGGGTGGAAGACCCAGATCGGCTCGGTGTCGGCGCCGGTCGCCTGCAGCAGCTTCAACCGGTCCTCCTTGGGCCCCGGCATCGTGTGCTCGTGGGGCTTGATCTTTCCCTTCTCCCACGGCTCCGCGCGCACAGCGGCGATCAGGCCCGTGCGCGATATCCGACCGCCTCCGTCGGGTGATGCGAACGTCTGGCGGTGGACGTACAGGGCCGGGTGCTCGTCCTGCCTCAGCACGCCCTCGGCGAGCCAGGTGCTCAGGTCCTTGGCCGCGGCCGCGTAGCGACCATCGGCCTCCTCGCGGTTGAGCACGATCCGGACCACGTTGTGAGGATCACGCTGGTAGTAGGCCTCCTGCTGCTCGGGACTGATGACGTCGTAGGGTGGCGACAGGACGGCGCCGAGGTCAACCCGCTCAGGGTCGTATGTGACCCCGCGGAATGGCTGGACGTCAGCCACTCACCCGGTCGCCGCAGCGGGACATCTGGGAGGTCCCACTAAAGCTCGACGTAGCGGATCTCGGACATCCCGTCGATCTGGTTGAGCCGCGCTCGCACCTCGTCGGGGACCTCGTCGTCCACTTGCACGATCATCACCGCCCGGCCCCGGGGCGCGTCCCGACCCAGCTGCAGGGCGGCGATGTTGATGTTGGCTTCGCCCAGCGCCGAGCCCACGCTGCCGATGACCCCAGGTCGGTCGTCGTGGTATGTCACCAGGAAGCGGCCCTCGGGCTGCACGTCGATGCGGAAGTCGCCCAGCCGCACCAGCCGCGGGCCCTGGGGCAGGACCGTGGCCGCCGCCGTGAACGGCGCGCCCTTGCCCTTGACGGTCATCGTCAGCAGGTCGGCGTACTCGCCCCGACCGCTGCTCTTGCGCTCCTCGACGGCGATGCCGCGGGAGGCGGCGATCAGCCGCGCGTTGACGACGTTGATGCGGTCCTCGGTGTAGGGCGAGAGCAGCCCGCGCAGAACCGCCGCAGTGACGTAGGAGACGTCATGCCGCGACAGCTCGCCGGTGAAGTCCAGCTCCACCATCTCGACGCCGTCGGTGCCGGCCTGGGCATAGAGGCTGCCAAGCTTCTCCCCCAAGGCCACGAAGGGCTGCAGCGCCTGCATGTCCTCGGGCAGCACCGTGGGCGCGTTCACCGCCCAACGCGCAGGGCCGCCCTCGAGCACGGTGATGATCTGGTCGACGACGTCCGCCGCCACGCCGACCTGGGCCTCCTCGGTGGAGGCGCCCAGGTGTGGCGTCGCCACGACGTGGGGATGGTTCACCAGCCTAGAGTCCTTCGGTGGCGGCTCGACCTCGAAGACATCGGCGGCGAAGCCGGCGACCTTGCCCGACTCCAACCCGCCGAGAACGGCGTCCTCGTCGTAGATACCACCCCGGGCCACGTTGACCAGGCGCACCCCGGACTTGCACATCGCCAGCCGCTGGGCGTTGAAGAGGTGCTTGGTCGACGCCACCAGGGGCACGTGCACGGTGATCACGTCGGCCTTGCGGCAGAGCTCGTCCAGCTCCACCATCTGCACGTTGATCATCTCCGCCCGCTCCCGCGACACCATCGGGTCGTGGGCGATGACCTCCATCTCCAGCCCCTGCGCCCGCTTGGCCACCTCACTGCCGATCGCCCCCAGGCCGACCACGCCCAGCGTTTTGCCGCGCAGCTGGAAGCCCATGAACGCCTTGCGGTCCCAATCGCCGTCGATGAGCGAGCGGTTGGACTGAGGGATGTTTCGGGCCAGCGCCATCAGCATCCCGATGGTGTGCTCCGCGGCGGCGATGGTGTTGCCGGCCGGCGCGTTGACGACGAGGATGCCGGCCTGGCTGGCGGCGTCGACGTCGATGTTGTCGACGCCCACCCCGGCCCGGCCGATGATCCGCAGGCGGGTGGCGGCGGCGATGTGGTCGGCGCCGATCTTGGTCTCGGAGCGCACCACCAGGGCGTCGTAGTCGCCGATCCGGCCGAGCAGGTCCGCGGACGCCTGGCCCGTGACCACGTCGACGTCGAAGCGCTCCCTGAGGCGCTCAACCCCGTCATCGGCGATGGGATCGGCGACGAGTACACGCTGTCGGGGCGCCGCCGCTTTCAGATCGCGGTCGGCGGCATAATCGGCGGTCACCTCGCGGCCCCCGGCCGCGGCTTCAGCCTCCGCCATCCCCTTCGCCCCAGCGGCCGGGTCAGCCGGGGGTTGCGGCCGCTGTCTCCCCCGTGGCCGCCGTCAGGGCGTCGACCGCGCCCACGGGGGCGTCGATGTAGCCGATGTCGATCAGCCCCTTCTCCAGGCGCTCGACGATCTCGCGGGCGTCGTCGTTGGAGATGTCGCCGAGGTGACCGATGCGGAAGACCTGGCCGGCCAGCTGGCCCTGGCCGCCCGCCAGCTCCAGGTTGTAGCTGTCGCGAAGGGTCCTCACCAGGGCTTTGTTGAGGTCGGCGTCGCCCCGCGGCGCGCGGACCGCAGTGACGGTGTTAGAGAAGAACATGGGGTCGGCGAACAGCTCCAGCTCCAGCGCGGTGACAGCGGCGCGAACGCCACGGGCGATGCGGGCGTGGCGGGCAAACACCTCCTGGAGGCCCTCCTCGCGGAGCATCTTCAGCGACTCCCGCAGGCCGAGGTAGATCGATACCGGGGGGGTGGTGAAGGTCTGGCCCTTGTCCTCGAAGCCGAGTTCGCGGGCGAAGTCGAAGTAGAACCGTGGTGACTTCGTGGTCTGGGCGTGATCCAACGCCGCCTGGCTGACGCTGATGAAGGCGGCGCCGGGCGGGAGCATCCAGCCCTTCTGGGAGCCGCTGACGGCGACGTCGATGCCGAGCCCATCCACCGGCAGGTCGATTGAGCCGATCGAGCTGACGCCGTCGACCGCCAGCAGGCGCCCGCGCTCCTTGACCACCCGGGCCACGTCGGCAACGTCATTGCAGACCGCGGTCGAGGTCTCGTTGTGCTGGATGAAGATCACCTTCGCCTCAGGGTTCTCTTCGATGGCCCGGGCGACGTCGGCGGCATTGGCGGCGTGGCCCCATTCGTACTCCACCTTGACGACGTCGACGCCGTAGGCGGCGCCGATCTTGGCCCAGCGGTCGCCGAAGGAGCCGATGCTGACAAAAATCGCCTTCTCGCCGGGGCTGGTCATGTTCTGGACCACCGCTTCCAGGCCGCCGGTGCCCGACGCGGGGAAGAGCATCATCGGGTTCTGGGTCTGGAAGGCCCACTGCAGACCCTCGCGGATCTCCTTGATCAGCGCCTCGAACGTCGGCCCCCGGTGGTTGATCATGGGCACGTTCATCGCGTCCAGCACGCGCTGGGGCACGGGCGTCGGTCCGGGCACGCGCAGCTGGAAGCTCATATCGTTGGCGATTCTATCGGACCGCCTGGTTCGGCCAGTCTCCGTCCGGGCCCAGGCGGACGAGCCGCGCGGGGCCGTCGAAAACCGGCTCCTCGCCAGGGTTGATCGACCCGTCGGCGCCGCGGAAGACCAGGGCAACCACCCCTGGCCGATCGTCACCCGCGGGCTGGGCCAGCAGGGTGCCGCCGCCGTCCCAGCTGAAGGCCACCGCGCCGCCGGGCAATTCGCGCGCGTCGCCCTCCAGGAGGTCCCCGAAGATGCGCCTGGCCACGTCGACATCGGCGCGGAGCTGCGCCCCAAGAAAGGCAGCCGCGACTTCACCGGGCGCCAGCGGCGCAGGCTCGTGCTCGGCCGCCCAGGGGCCGCCAACCTGGGCCAGCTGGACCACCGTGCCCAGGCCAAGCTTGGGATGGAGGAAGGCCTCCTTCCAGTTGGGGTCGCTGAGGTCGACCTTGACCGGCTCGACGTTCATCGCCGCCAGCTCGCGCAGGGTGGCCTCGATGTCCGGGATCTTGAAGGTGACGTGGTGCGGTCCCGGGCCGGTGTGCTCCAGGAAGCGCTGCAGGAAGTCATCCTTGGGGTCCTCGAGCGGCTGCAGCACCTCGAGCCGGATGCCGCCGGTGAAAGCCAGCTGCAGTCCGTCCCAGCTGGGCTCGCGGAAGCGGGCAACCTCACGCCCGCCGAGGTCGCGTGAGAACTTCTGGGCCACCTCGTCCATGTCGTGGACCCCGAGGGCGAAATGATCGAGGAACGGCCTGCTGGCGCCGGCCATCAGCTCACCGGGTTCCCCGCGATCCGGTTGTGGCTAGCTGGTGTACGGCAGCAGCGCGATGTGCCGCGCCCGCTTCAGCGCCACCGTCAGGCGCCGCTGGTGCCGAGCGCATGTGCCGGTGACGCGGCGAGGCAGGATCTTGCCTCGCTCGGAGATGTACCGCCGCAAGCGGGCGACCTCCTTGTAGTCGATGTCCTCGATCTTCTCCACGCAGAAGGCGCATACCTTGCGGTGGGGCCGGCGGGCGCCGCGATCCATGTCAGCCACGGGTCACCTCAGAAGGGAATGTCATCAGGGTCGATCTCCTCGCTCCCCGCCGCGGGGGCGCCATTGCCGCCCGCAGGGGCGCCGCCGCTCGGCGCACTAGCGCCGGAAGCCGCTCCAGCCCCGCCGCCCGCAGCTGCCCCACCAGTTGCGGCGAACTCGTCATCGGCGACCGCGGCCTCGCCGCCACCGCCGCCCATCGATGCGCCCCGGGACTCAAGGAACTGGACATCGTTGGCGTTGATCTCGGTAGTGCGCTGCTTGCTGCCGTCCTTACCTTCCCACGAGCGCGTCGAGAGACGACCCTCGACGTAGACCAGCGAGCCCTTGTGCAGGTACTGCGCACAGATCTCCGCCAGGTTCCGCTTGCCCTGGTTCCAGGCGACGATGTTGTGGAAGTCGGTGTACTCCTTACGCTCGCCATCAGCTCCGGTGCCGTACCGGTTGGTCGCAATACTGAAGTTCGTGACAGCACCCCCGCTTTGCGTGTAGCGCATCTCGGGGTCACGGGTCAGTCGCCCGATCAGCATTGCCTTATTTAGGTTCATGACCTGCCTCCTCGTGTGCGTCGGCGGCCACCGCCGCCTCATCTTCGGTGTCTGCCGGCGTCGTCGACTCGGCCTCTATGGGAGCCGGCTCTGTGGCCGCCACCGCCTCTTGCAATGCTGCCGCCGGCGCCTCGGCCGTGGTCTCGGCCTCGACCGAGTCAGGGTCAGCGGCTGACGCCTCGACCTGCCCGGGCTCAACGTCAACAGCGTCCTCGTCCTCTTCGATCACCGCCGCCGGCGCGGCCTCGGTCTCCTCCTCGGTCACCGCCGGCTCGTACAACGCGGCGAGGTCCTCGGGCGTGGCCTCTGGCACCACCACCTCCTGCTGCCCGATCGCCGGCATGTCGCGCTTGACCAGCAGGTGACGGAAGACGGTGTCCGAGATCTTTAGGACCCGCTCCAGCTCGCCGATCTTGGCGGGCTCGACGTCGAAGTTGGAGACGACGTAGTAGCCCTCGCGGTACTGGCCAACACGGTAGGCGAGGCGGCGCTTGCCCCACGACGCGGTCTTGGTGACATTGCCACCGTTGGCCACGACCAACTGGTGGACGCGATCGGTGGCGGTGGTCACCTGCTCCTCGTCAAGCTCGGGCTTGACGATGAACATCAACTCATAGGACGCCAAATGGGACCTCCTTCCATCGGGATTGACCACCTCTTCGCCGGGCTTGGCGAGGACGGCCGGAAAGGCAACGACCAGGGATTCTAGCCCCTAAGTCCCGATGGCGCCTGCCCCGGCCACGTCAGCCGGCGGCACGAAGCCAAATAACGCCCCCGAGGGGCAGATGTCGTTGAGGACACAGGCCGGGCAGTTGGGCTTCTTGGCGGTGCAGACCTGGCGACCGTGGAGGATCATGCGCAGGCCGAAGTTGGTCCACTCCTCCGGGGGCAGGATCTTGCAGAGGTCGGCCTCGAT
>DASZHA010000115.1:0-17493 GCA_035938265.1 Candidatus Dormiibacterota bacterium | reverse complement strand
AGCCGAGCGCGGGTCATCGCCCGCCCTCCGTGGGGATTTCGCGGTGCTCCAGGATGCGCTCGATGGCGGCGATGCCGCGCTCGAGGTCGGCGGCCTGCCTCGGCGTCAGCTGGCCGATGCGCTCTGCCAGCCAGGCGTTGCGCTGGTTGCGGATGCTGGCCAGGACCCGCTTGGCCTTGGGCGTCAGGCTGACCCGCGCGGCGCGGCGATCGTCCTCGACCGCCTCGCGGGAGACCATGCCCTCCTCCTCGAGGATGCGGACGGTGCGCGAGACCGCCGGCGCCGAGATGGCCTCGGCCAACGCCAGCTCGCTCAGGGTCAGCGGCCCCAGCCGCTCCAGGCTGCCCATCAGGGCCAGCTGCGAGGGGGTGACGGCGCTGGACTGCTGCCGCAGCCGGCGGGCCATCTGCATCACGGTCCGGCGGACCCGGCTCACGTCCAGCTCCCGCGTTGGAGCGGCGGCAGGGCGCGCTTGAGGAGGGGTGGAAGAACTCATTACTTAACTATGCTAATACTTAACGCCGCTAAATAATTCCACCGGCGCCGCCAACGCCGGCAGCGGCCGCGCCGCCGCCGTCCTCGGCTGCAACAGCGCGCTCCGCGCGCATTTCCCAGCGGGTGTCGTTGAAGTGCGCCCCCAGCAGGATGATGTGGCTGCAGAGCCAGAGCCAGAAGAGCAGGATCAGGGCCAGCGCGACCCCCTTGCCGTACGTGTCGATCTCCGACGTGACGCTGGTGTAGAGGGGGAAGCTGTAGGTCGCCAGCTCGATCAGGACGGCGGCGATTACGGCCCCCGGGAGGACGTCGCCCGGGCTGCGGTGGATGTTGGGGGCGATGCGGTAGATGAAGCCCAGCAGCATCACCAGCACCAGGCCCGCCAGGAGCGGCCCGGTGACCACGGCCAGGGGCAGGCCGCCGGTCAGGTTCTCCACCGTCACCACGATCACCAGCGCCACCAGGAGCACGAAGATCAACCTGATGCCCATCACCCGCTGGTGGATGAGGTTGCGCCCGTGGGTACCGTGCATGGCGTTGAGCGCGGCTCCCAGGCAGGCGAACATCGCCGACCCGGCCCACAGCATCGCCACCAGCGAGAGCAATCCCACCGTCCCTGGGTGACGGATGACGGTTCCGAGCACCCCGGCCACCTCGGTGCGGGTTCCCACCGGGAAAGCCTCGAGGAAGACGTGTCCGACCCTCCCGGCCAGGCCGGTCTTGGGGTTCGTCAGCAGGATCAGGGACTCGATCCCGAGCACTATTGGGAAGCTGGCCACGAAGGCGGTGAAAGCGATCGCGGGCGCGTAGTGGGGGCCCGGGCTGTCGATGAAATACGTGATCAGCCAGCGCCCCACCAGGCGCTGCTGGAGCCGGTCCACCAACTCTCGCATCGATGCATAGGATGCACCGTTGCAATCCCCGGTGAGCGAGCCCGGAGGCGTGATTCACCTAGGTAACGGCTTGGACACACCTCGTTGTAAGCCCGTGGTGGATCGAGCGTCGGCTGGGTACGCTGGGCGAACGATGGAAGCCCTACTCGGCCACCTGATGGACAGCAACGTCTCGAGCGTGATCGCGACGGGGCTGGGCCTGGCCGTGTGCGCCTTCACCGTCCTGGTCGTCGTCTTCACCGGCGACCCGAACCCGGAAGCCAAACCCGCGACCGGCCAGTAGCCTACTTCTTCTTCGGTTTGGCGGCCGCCGCGGCGGCGACGTAGTCCAGCGCCTGCTTGCCGATCCGGGCCCAGTCGGCCGAGTGCTCTGCCGGGACCACCACCCACTCCTTCATCGGCCGGCCGGCCATCGGCTCGAAGAGGTGAGCCCCGCGGAGCCCCAGGGCGCCGGCATGGGCGTCGCCATCCAGCTTGAAGACCATCGTCCCCTCGAGGTAGCCGGCGAACGCCTTGCCGCCGATGAAGGCCGACGGCATGCCGAACATCTTGCCCGCCCGGGCGTTGTCGGACTCGGCCAGCCGGCCGACGACCTCCTCGTAAACCTTTTCCGGGTCGGTACCCATTGGGCCACCCATTTTAGGTCTCGCGAAATTCGCGCGGCGGTGTAACGTTCTACTCAGGACTCTGTGCGACGGCTGTCGGGGAGGGAGGTCGCGCAGGTCTTTAGGGAAGAGGTGTTGCCCAGAGCGGGTCTAGGCGAACGTCAAGACCGGCGGTGGCCCCGGCGGCCACTGCTCAGCTTTGTGGTGCGCGCCCTCACCTTCGCTCTCCCGGTGGCCGTGGCGGTGGCCGGCGGGGCGCTGGCGCTGTGGCTGATGACCGCCGGCGGCCATGGCCCGGGGCTGGTCGAAGGGGTCACCCTGATGCTGGCGGTGGGCCTGGCCACCCTCCTCCTCTTCAGCCTGATCGGGGAGCGCGGGCTGACGCTGGCCGCCCTGCTCGAGATCTCGATGAAGTTCAGCTACCGCCCCAGCTCCCGGCTTTCGATCGCCCTCCGAACCGGTAGCCACCGGCAGCTGCTGGAGGCCCTGGGCCGGGTCCGAGAGGCGCTCGCCTGGGCCGACGCCCCCACCGGGACCGCCGCCGTCTCCGACGCCAACCTCCGCATCGACCGGGTCGAGAACGTGCTGACGCTGGTGGCGGTGCTCAGCAGCATGGAGCCCGGCACCCGCGACCATTCGGAGCGGGTCGGGTGGATGACCAACCGGCTTGCCGCCGAGCTCGGGCTCGACAACGACGCCCGCGAGAAGCTCCGCTGGGCAGCCCTGGTCCACGACATCGGCAAGCTCTCGGTGCCCCGCGAGATCCTCGGCAAACCCGGGCCGCTGACCGCCGACGAGTGGACCGTGATCTACTACCATCCCATCGCCGGGGCCCGTATCGTCGCGCCACTGGAGGGATGGCTGGGGGACTGGTCCCGCGCCGTGCTCGAGCACCACGAGAGATGGGACGGCTCGGGCTACCCGCTGGGGCTGAGCGGCGAACAGATCTCGGTGGCCGGCAGGATCGTGGCCGTGGCCGATTCCTATGAGGTGATGACCTCGGCCCGGGTGTACAAGAAGCGCATCTCTCGCGCCGAGGCACGTCTCGAGCTGATGCGCAATGCGGGGGGGCAGTTCGACCCTGACGTGGTCGCCGCCTTCATAGCCGTCACCGGCGGCGCCGGCCACCGCGGCCCGCGCCGTTGGGCGCGGCTGGCGCGACCACTCCCCGGGGTGGCGGTCGTGATGGGCGCGCTGGCGGCGGCGCCTGGTTCGGCCCTGGCCATGAGCTTCGCCGCATTGGGGCTGATGGGGGCGGTGGCGTTTGGTCCCGCAGCTCTGGCGGGCGACTCCAGCGGGGCCCTGCCGCCCAGCCAGGCCTCCCAAACCGTGGCCGGACCCTTATCCCAGGGCGTGGCATC
Organism: Candidatus Dormiibacterota bacterium; assembly: GCA_035938265.1. GTDB lineage: Bacteria > Chloroflexota > Dormibacteria > DASZGP01 > DASZGP01 > DASZHA01. Next base: position 14,139 of record DASZHA010000115.1, on the reverse strand, counting down.
ACCGTCGCCGGCGGCGCCAGGGTCACCGCCACCGAACATTGTCCGGATCCCCGCCCCGCGGCTATCAGGCGCCCCCCTGCCCCCACCGGAGCCGTTGCTCTCCACGGCGGCGAGCATCGTCATCAACAGTGGGTGGGTGGTCACCGAGGGCGGCGGGGTGTTCGGCGGCGGCAACTTCACCGGCACCGGGACCGGCTGGGCGGCGACCGTGGACTACGGCGACGGCGGCGGGACAGTAGCCCTGGCGCTTGCCGGCCAGAGCTTCCAATTCCACCACCTCTACCTCGACGAGGGCAACTACCGGATCGCGGTGACGGTGGTCAACGCCGCCCTCCAGCTGAGCCGGGAGACGCAACTGATCAGGGTCGTCGACTACCCCATCGGGGTGGTGCTGCCGGCCACGGGCTCTTACAGCCTGGGCAGCAGCGGACCCTTCCGCGTCGATGGACACTTCGTCGACCCCAGTGCTGACACGTGGATCGCCACGATGTCCGTCGATGGCGGGCCGGCCAGTGGGCTTGCTCTGGGCGGCCATAACTTCGTGGTCTCGGTGCCCTTCAGCACCACCGGGAGCCACACCGTCATGGTGACCGTCATCGACGACCACGGCGGCTCAGGCAGCGCCTCCATCAACGTCAACGTAACCCCTTAGCGTCACCGCGCCCGTATCCGGTAGGCTGCCTTGGGCCGGACCCTCGCTCCGGCGCCACAAGGAGCGAAATGCCTGAAGAGTTTGACGTCGTCTGCATCGGGGCCGGCCCCGCGGGGGAGGGGCTTGCCTCCGAGCTAAAGGGCTCGGGCCTGACCCTGGCCGTGGTCGAGGCCAACAAGGTCGGCGGCGAGTGCCCCTACTGGGGCTGCGTTCCCAGCAAGACCATGCTGCGGTCCGCGGAGGTCCTGGCCGAGGCAGGCCGCGCCATCGAGTTCAGCGTGTCCGAGATCGACTACACCGTCGACTACGGCAAGATTCGCCGGCGCGTCCTCGACTCCGCGCGGGGCCTCGACGACACCAAGTCGGCCAAGGGCATGGAGGCCACCGGGGCCCGGCTCGTCCGGGGCGAGGGCCGTCTCACCGGGCCGCGCACCGCGGTTGTCGGCGACACAGAGCTGGTCGCCAGGAAGGCGGTCGTGATTGCCACAGGCACGCAACCGGCGGTGCCCGACCTGCCCGGCCTGGACAGCGTCGACTTCTGGACCAACCGTGAGGTGCTTTTCGCGCCCGAGCAGCCCGCGAGCATGATCGTGCTCGGCGCCGGCCCGGCGGGAGTCGAGATCGGCCAGGCATTCCAGCGTTTCGGCACCAGCGTGACGATGATCGAGAACGCGCCCCGGGTACTCAGCAACGAGGAGCCCGAGGCCGGCGACTACCTCCAGGGGTACCTCCACGAGGAGGGGATGAACATCATCTGCAACTGCGGCGTCGACAAGGTCGAGCCCGGAGGCGACGGCATCGTCGTGCACCGCTCCAGCGCGGATGCGGTCACCGCCGAGCGGCTGCTGGTTTCGGTCGGCCGTAAGCCCAACAGCGAAGGCCTCGACGCCGCCGCCGCGGGGATCAAAATCGACAAGCGCGGCTTCGTCGAGGTCGACAACGAGACCCTGGAGGCGGGCGACGGCATTTACGCCGCCGGCGACATCAATGGCATCGGCGGCTTCACCCACCTCTCCGACTACCACGGCCACGTCATCGGCCGCCGCATCAAGGGCCTCGACGCCCGGGCCAACCACGTGGCCATCCCCCGGGTCACCTACTGCGACCCCGAGGTGGCGTCGGTCGGGATCAGCGAGGCGCAGGCGCGAGAGAACGGGATCAATGTCAAGGTCGTCCACGGCGACGTGGCCAACGACACCCGCGGCTGGATCCACGGCAAGCCGGGTGGGGTGATCAAGGTCATCGCCGACGCCGACCGGCGGGTCCTGGTTGGCGCCTCCCTGGTGGGCCCGCGGTCGGGCGAGCTGCTCAACGAGATGTCGCTGGCCCTTCGTACGGACGCGTCGCTTGACCTCCTCGCCGACCTGATTCACCCTTTCCCCAGCTTCGGCCGCATCTTCCAGTACCTCTTCCACGAGCTGGCCAGCTGAAGCCGGCGCCAGCCGGCGGTGACACGGGCTGACTTCGGCGGTGACATGACGGGGCGGGTTGCCCTCGTCACCGGTGCCGCATCCGGGCTAGGCCGCTTCACCGCCATCGGGTTGGCCCGGCTGGGGGCTCGCGTCCTGGTGCACGCTCGCGACCAGGAGAAGGCCGAGCGGGCCGCCGGCACGACGCGCGACCTTTCGGATGGCATCGCCGAGCCCATCGCCGGCGACCTCGCCTCCCTGGCGGCGGTTCGGCGCCTCGCCGCCGAGGTGCTCGAGCGTTGCGACCGCCTCCACGTGCTGGTCAACAACGCCGGCGTCTGGCCAGTCCGCCGGCGGCTGACCGAGGATGGCCTGGAGCTGACCATCGCCGTCAACCACATGGCCCACTTCCTGCTCACCAACCTTCTCCTTGACCGCCTCAAGGCGTCGGCGCCGGCGCGGGTGGTCACGGTGGCATCGGAGGCCCACCGCGGGGGCTTCATCGACTTCGGCACGTTCCGCGGCGAACGCTTCAGCGGCGCCACCGCCTACGGCCAGTCGAAGCTGGCCAACATCCTCTTCACCGTCGAGCTGGCGCGCCGGACCGAGGGCAGTGGCGTCACCGCCAACGCCCTTCACCCCGGCGTTATCGCCGGCACCCGTCTCTGGCGGGGGATGGGGCCGGGGCGGCTGATGGCGGCAATCGTGGCGCCCTTCCTGATGAGCCCTGAGCGCGGCGCCCTGACCTCGATCTACCTGGCGTCGTCGCCGGAGGTCGAAGACGTCACCGGCCAGTACTACCTCTCCAACATGAAGCCGGGCCGCCCTGAGCCCGCCGCCGTCGACCCCCTGGTGGCGGAGCACCTCTGGCAGGTCAGCGCCGAGATGACGGGTATCCTCGGCTGAGATGACGAAGTCGACGGCAGCGCCCACCGCGGCCAAGGCCAAGCCAGCAAGGCGACGTCGGGACGCCGACACGGGCAGGACCTCGAGCGAAGACGTCGTCGTCTACGGTGCCACCGGCTACACCGGACGCCTCGCCGCCAGGGCGATGGAGCGCGCCGGCCTGTCCTTCGCCCTCGGCGGGCGCAACCAGCAGAGCCTCGAGCTCCTGGCCGAGGAGTTCGACAACGAGCACCCGCTGGTCGTCGCCAGGCACGACGACCCGGAGGGCCTGGTCGAGATGGCGGAGCGCGGCAAGGTCCTGGTCTCCACCGCGGGGCCCTTCGGCGAGGTCGGCGAGCTGGTTGTGGCCGCCGCCGTCAGGACCGGCCGGCACTACCTCGACTCCACCGGCGAGACCGGCTTCATGGCGCGGACCCACAGCCGCCACAACCAGACCGCTCGCGACAAGGGCATCGTGGTGGTCAACTCCTGTGCCTTCGAGTACGTCATCGGCGACTGCGCCGTGGCCCTCGCGATGGCAGACAAGCGCCCCCAGGAGGTCCGCGTCTCGTACTGGCTGCCCCGCAAGCACATGACGCACGGCACCGCCCTCAGCGGGGGCGGACTAGTGGCCCCCAAGGGCGAGGACCTGTTCCACGGGTACCAGGTCGACTACCCCGGGATCGGCAGGCGGTGGGCGGTGACATATCCGGGAGGCGAGACCGAGTTCATGCGCCGCCGTCACCCCGAGGTGAGGACCTCGACGCTGATGGACCTGCCTGCGCCGCTGGCCCGGTCCGCCGGGCTCATGCCTCGGATCGCGCCCTTCCTGGCCCTGCCCCCGATCCGGGCACTGCAGAACGCCCTCGTCAGCCGGCTGCCGGCGGGGCCCAGCGATGAGCAGCGGGCCGAGCAGGAGTTCCTAATCCTGGTCGAGGTCGATCCGGGCGACGGCACCTCGGGCGTGGTCGTCCGAGGCGTCGATCCCTACGGGTTGACCGGTGAGATCCTGGCGCGCTCCGCGGCCCAGATCATCCGGGGCGAAACCCTGGCCTCGGGGGTGCTGGCGCCATCAGAGGCGTTCGAGCCGAAGGCCGTCCTCGACTCGCTGGCCGACCTCGGCGTCAGCTGGGAGCGCTTCTAGCCCCGGCCGGCTTCCAGTCCAGGGCGTAGGCGATCGCCTCGTCGACGCTCATCTTCTGCCCGGCCGCCCACTCCTCCGGCTGGCTCTCAGACAAGTGCTTGGCGACCTCTTCCAGCTCCGGCTCGATCGTGACCCTTGACGCGATCAAGCCCACCCCGCTAGCTTGCTCCAGCGCCCGGGCTGCCCCGTCGAGACGCGCGCCACCGACCATGTCGCCCTGGGCGATGGCAAGCAGGGCCATCTGGTCGAAGAGCAGGACGATGCCCGACCGGTCGTCGGCGTCACGGAACATCTCCAGGCTCCGGTTGAGGGCCTCAGCTGCGGCATCGAACTGGCGTATACCCATGTAGCAGCCGCCCAGGGTGTATAGGCACCAGGCCAGGCTGAACTTGTCGCCCTCCTTTTCGAAGATGGGCTTCGCCTCCAACAGCTGGTCTATCGCTCGCTGCCATTCCCTGGGTACCTTCATGTAGTGGAGGTCCGCGCTGGCCCATAGGACCTTGGCCCTGCCGGCGTCGTCGCCCAGCTCACCAAAGAGCTCCAGCGATTCAGCCAGCTCCTTTTCCGCACGCTCAACGCTCTCGGCGATGATGATGTCCGGGAAGGCGGCGTTATAGAGGGCATTTGCCAAAAGGCGTTTGTCGTCGCCTGCGCGGGCGATGTCGAGGGCCTCGTGGTAGAAGTCGTTGGCGGTAGCCTGTTCGCCCTGCCAATATGCGATGCCGCCCGCCGCCTCCAGGGTCGTGTAACGCAGCGCCGGTTCACGCACCACTGACAGGGTCTCCTCGGCTCGTTGCCGGCCCTCGAAAAGGTGCCCACGCATCTGCCAGAAGCGCCAGGTTGAGGCCACCAAGCCGGCGGCACCGGCTTCGTCTTTCTCCCCGATCAGCCAGCTCTGCGCGGCGCGAAGGTTGTCGTTCTCCAGCTCCAGCCGGTCCAGCCACTGCTTCTGGTCGGCGCCCGTGAGCTGAGGGGCGGCCAGCCGGGCCAGCTCCTCGAAGGCGGTCGCGTGGCGGGCGTGGATCTCGCGAGCGTTAGGCATCGCCTCGAGCCGTTCCAAGGCGTACTCGCGGATGACGTGGAGCATGAAGAAACGAGCGTCCTCGTCATCCTCCGCGGACCGAAGCAGGTTGTGCTCGACCAGCGTCTCCAAACCGCCGATGATGTCCCCACTGACCTCCTCGCTAGGACCGCAGACGGCCTCAATCTGGTCCAGCGACGCACCTCGGACGAAAACGCTGAAGCGCGCGAACAGTCTCTGCGTCGGCTCGTCCATGAGGTCGTAGCTCCAGGCGATGGCGCCGCGAATCGTCTGCTGCCGCTCGGGCAGGTCGCGGGCGCCGCCGCCGAGGTCGCCCAGCCGGTCCTTGAGCCGTTCCAGCATGGCCTTCGGCGGCAGCAGCTTGATCCGCGCCGCCGCCAGCTCGATTGCCAGCGGGAGACCGTCGACCAGGGACGCGATCCCTGCCACCGCGGCGGCGTTTTCCTTGGTCAGGGTGAAGTCGGGCTTCATCGCCACCGCGCGCTCGATGAAGAGCTTGATTCCCTCGTATTGCGCCAGCTCCTCAAGTGGCACCTCGGCCGCGTTCTCCGGCACCGGGAGCGGCGGGATCGGGTACTCCTGCTCGCCGTAGACGCGAAGGGCAGCTCGGCTGGTGGCAACCGCCTTGGAGCTCGGGCTGGCCTTCAGCACCTCGCCGACATATGGCGCCGCGGGCAGGAGCTGCTCGAAGTTGTCCAGGATCAAGAGCACCTCCCGCTCCTTGAGGTGCTCGATCAGCTGGTCCTGGGGCGGCCGTCGGTCGGCCTCGTGGATACCCATGGCCTGCAGCACCGTCGATGGCACCAAAGCGGGGTCGCTCACCGGGGCGAGGGGGATGAAGAACACCCCATGCTTGAAGTTGTCCGACGCCTCGGCCCCGATCTGCATCGAGAGGCGCGTTTTCCCGGTGCCGCCGGGCCCGGTCAGGGTCAGCAGCCGGCTGGAGTCCAGCAGCCGCAGCCCTTCGGCGACCTCGTGCTCGCGGCCGACGAAGCTGGTCAGCTGGGTTGGCAGGTTGTTGGGGGTCTTGTCCAGCGACTTCAGCGCGGGGAACTCGCCGGGCAGGCCATCGATCCGCAACTGCCAGATGTGCTCAGGGCGCGACAGGTCCTTGAGCCGGTGCTCGCCGAGGTCGACGAGCGAGACTCCATCAGGGAGGGCGCCCTCGACCAGGCTGCGAGTGGCATCCGAGAGCACCACCTGGCCCCCGTGCGCCGAGGACGCGATCCGGGCCGCCCGGTGGATCTCGAGGCCAACATAGTCATTGCCAATCAGGGCTGCCTCGCCGGTGTGCAGCCCCATCCGCACCCGGATGACGGCGTCCTCGGGCCAGTCGTAGGCGTATAGGGCCCGCTGCCCCGCGGCGCACGCCGCCACCGCCTGGCTGGCCTGGCTGAAGGCGATGAAGAAGGCGTCGCCCTCGGTGTTGACCTCGGCGCCGCCGAAGGCGTCGAACTGTTCCCGCAGAACCCGGTAGTGGGTGTCGAGGATCTCCTTCCAGCGCTCGATGCCGAGCTGCTGCACCAGCACCGTTGAACCCTGGATGTCGGTGAAGAGGAAGGTGGCGGTGCCCTCCGGCAGGGCCGCGCCGTCGCTCAGGGGCATGGCCTCAGCTTATTGGAAACCGGGACGCGGACGCCGACGTGGGCGTTCCCGGCCCTAGGTGACCGCCAGGCAGGTCACCGTCTTGAAGACCCCATCGATCTTCTGGATGTCCTCCACGATGATCCCTCCGATGGCGTTGACGTCCTCGCCCTCGAGGCGGGCGATGACGTCGTACTCCCCGGTTATGGCGTCGGCCACGGTGATCCCGCGCGTCTGCTGCAGCTTCTTGGCCACGTCCATCGCCCGTCCCGGCGAGGTGTTGATCAGTACGTAGGCGGTAACCATCTAGCGCTTCTCCTCTCAAGCCCGCCGTAACCGTCTGACGGGATCATCAGCATATACGGTGATCAGTGCCGCCAGTGCTCCGGTCTCGATCGCTGCGCTATCTACAATCGGCCTCGTGAAAGCCGTGCTCAAATCGCGTCCCGGGCCGGGGGTGACGATCGCCGATGTCCCCGAACCGGTGATCGGGGAGGACGAGATCCTGGTCCGGGTCGAGGCGACCTCGATCTGTGGCTCCGACCTCGCCATCTACGAATGGCGGGACTGGGTTGCCGAGCGCATGAAGACGCCGCGGGTTGTTGGCCACGAGTTCTGCGGAACCGTCGAGGAAGTGGGGGGCCGTGTCGAGCGGGTGCGGCCTGGCGACTTCATCGCTGCCGAGACCCACGTCGTCGATGGGACCTGCCACCAGTGCCTCATCGGCGAGCGGCACGTCTGCCAGAACGTCGAGATCATCGGCTTCGACCGCGACGGCTGCTGGGCCGAGCTGGTCGCCATCCCCGCGGAGAACGCGTGGGTCACCGACCGCACGATGCCACTGGAGGTCGCCAGTATCCAGGAGCCCTTCGGCAACGCCGTCCACTCCGCGTCGGTGGCCCCCCTTCGCGGGCAGGTCGTACTGATCACCGGTTGCGGGCCGATCGGGCTCTTCTGCATCGGCATCGCCCGGGCGGAGGGCGCCGCGCGCGTGGTCGCCACCGACATCAATGACTACCGCATGGACCTGGGTCGCAGGATGGGTGCCGACGAGGTCATCGATTCCCGCAATCCTGGTGCGCTGGCGCAGGTGATGGCGGCGGGAGGCCGCCCCTTCGACATCGTCCTTGAGATGTCGGGCAGCGAGGTGGCTATCGACCAGGCATTGCACGCCATGCGGCCGGGGGGCCACCTCAGCCTCCTGGGCCTGCCGGTGGCGCCGGTCACCATCGACCTCAACGAGCTGGTCATCCAGAAAGGGGTCACCCTTCACGGCATCTTCGGCCGCCGTATCTGGGAGACATGGGAGGACACCCGCCGGCTGCTGGGGGGCGGGCTGGTCGATGTCCGGCCCATGATCACCCATCGGATGGCGCTGGACGACGTCGAGGAGGCGATGCAGCTGCTCGAACGCGGGGAGTCGGGCAAGATCGTGATGTACCCGGGCGGGGTGCCGGCGGCATAAGCCGCGCCCAGGCCGAGGACGGATAATCCTGCCGTGACAGCTCGGGAATCCGAAGCCTCGCTGCGGCAGGAGCTGGAAGAGCTGCGGGCATCCGGCCTGTACCGTCCGCTGCGCGTGATCGAGTCACCGCAGGGCACCAAGGTGGTCATCGACGGTCGCAAGCTGATCAACCTGTCGTCCAACAACTACCTGGGCCTCAATACCCATCCCCGGCTGGTCGACGCTGCCATCGCGGCGACGCGCGACTTCGGCGCTGGTAGCGGCGCGGTCCGCACCATCGCGGGCACGATGTCGATCCACGAGGAGCTCGAGCGGCGCCTGGCCGAGTTCAAAAACACCGAGGCGGCGCTGACACTGCAGTCGGGCTACGCCACCAACCTTGGCATCCTCTCCTGCGTGCTGGTGGAGGGCGACGTGGTCATCAGCGACGAGCTGAACCACGCCAGCATCATCGATGGCATCCGCCTAACCAAGGCCGACCGCCTGATCTACAAGCACCGCGACCTCGACTCGCTGGAGGAGGCGCTGCAGAAGGCTCGCAAGTACCGGCGCAAGCTGGTCGTCACCGACGGCGTGTTCTCGATGGATGGCGACATCGCGCCGCTGGACGGCATTGTCGAGCGGGCCGAACCCGAGGGCGCCATGGTCATGGTCGACGATGCCCACGCATCAGGCGTCCTCGGCGAGAACGGCCGCGGCAGCGTCAACCACTTCGGCCTCGACGGCCGCGTCGAGATCCAGGTCGGCACCCTCTCCAAGGCGATGGGGGTGCTCGGCGGCTACGCCGCCGGCAGCGGCGTGCTGCGGGAGTACCTGGTGGCCCGGGCGCGCCCGCTCCTGTTCTCGACTTCCCACCCGCCGGGCGTCGCGGCATCGTGCATCGCCGCCATCGACGTGCTCCTCGACGAGCCCGACCGCATCGACCGGCTGTGGGGCAACACCCGCTACTTCAAGAGCCAGCTGGGCGGGATGGGCTTCGACACCGGCGTCAGTGAGACGCCGATCACGCCTGTGATCGCGGGCGACCCGGACAAGGCCAACGCCCTATCCGACGCGCTCTTCACCGGCGGCATCTTCGCCCAGCCGATCGTCTTCCCCATGGTCGCGCGAGAGCAGTCGCGGGTGCGCACCATCGTCACCAGCGAGCACTCGCGGGCCCAGCTCGACGCCTGCCTCGAGGTCTTCGAGAGCGCCGGGAAGCGGCTCGGCCTGATTGCCTAGCCCCCTACCTGCCGCGAACTCAAAGCCGTAACCTTTGCGCACATGCGGGGCTTGATGAAGACGACGGGTGCGTAAGAGCGAGGCCGAGCTCGAGGAGGAGCGTCTCCTGGTTGAGGCGGCCCAGCAGGATCGCGCCGCCTTTGACAAGCTCTATGACCGCTACTTCGACCAGATTTACTCCTATGTCTACTATCACTGCGGCAACCGCGAGCAGGCGGAGGACATCACCGCGGCCACCTTTCAGCGCGGCCTCGAGAACCTCCCCAACTTCCGCTGGAGGGGCGTCCCCTACTCCGCGTGGCTCTACCGCGTGGCCAGCAACCTGCTCTCGCGGGACCGCCGCCGGCCGCCCTGGCTGGAGCTGCAGGAGAGCCGGCCAGACGAGGGCGAGGAGGAGCCCGATGCCGCCTGGCTGCGCCATGAGGCGTCCACCGAGCTCCACGACGCGATTCGCGACCTCCCCGCCGACCAGCGGCAGGCGATCCTGCTTCGCTTCTTCGCCGGCATGCGCAACAAGGAGGTAGGCAAGGTCATGAACCGCAGCGAGGGCGCCGTCAAGCTGCTGGTGTTCCGCGCCGTGAGCAACCTCCGGCAGGCGCTGGCTAAAGAGGGCGAGCTGTGAGTCATAAGAACGCCGACCGCCTCTCCCGCGCCATCGATGCCTACCTCTCCGGCGACGTGCCCACCGATGCCGACCACCTGGGCGACGTCTTCGACGCCCTGGCGGCCGGCTTCCCCGAGGTGACCCACGAGGATGCCCGCGAGCGCGTGCGGCGACGCCTGGCCGGGGTGACGCCTTCGCCCAAGAGTCCGCAGGTGCTGCTGGTGGAACGCGCGGCCGAGGAGCTCGACCTCCTGCGGCGGCGCTTCATCGAAGACGAGTACGTGCCCTGGCCGACGCTGGTAGGCGGCGCCGCCGTGGCGGTGGCGGCCATCGGCCTGGCGATCTGGCTCCGGCGAAGGGGCATCGGCTCCGAGGTGCTGCCGGAAGCCTGAAACCGGGGCCGCGAGATGAGATCGCGACTCTGCAACGGTCTGGCTAAGACTCTTCCGTTCCTCAGAACCGCCTGCCTAAGATGGGCTCATGGTCCGCCGTCGGGGGTACGTGCGCATCGCCGTGGCCGCGGTCCAGCTGGTGGTGACCTTTGCCGCAACCACCGGGGTGGGAAGCTGGATGGCGGCCGCGCGCGCCCAATACGACGTCCAGGCGGCCAACAGCGCGGTGGCCGCCGCCCACTCGCGCTTCCAGCACCAGGTCGGTGAGGCGCTGGGCGACGGCACCGGCCCGGAGCTGGTCGCCGACCTGGTGGCGCGGGAGCGGATGATGATGGACGAGCCGGCGCCGCAGCCCACCCTCTTCGCCGACCGGCGGGTGGTGGCCCAGCTCCACAAGCGGGCAGCTGACCTCGACCGCATGACCGCGGATGTCGCTCTCACCGAGACCGACGCTGAGACCGGGCTGTGGCAGCAGCTCACGGCCAAGGTCGCGGCGATGCGGCAGGACCTGGTCCACGCCCGGGACATCGGGCTCGACACGGCGTCTGATGACGCCTTCCTGGCCGGCGCCCTCGACGCCCGGGTCGCCCAGGTCCCGGCCACCATCCAGAGCTCGGTCGACGGGGTGACCACCAGGAACGCCAGTCTAAAGCTCGCGATCGCCGCCAAGGAGGCCAGCAATGCGGCGGCGGCGGCGCTCCAGGCGGCAAAGGACAACGCCGGCTACCAGAAGCAGCGGGCCGCCGGCGACCTCGCCCAGGCGCAAGCCACCAGCGTCCTCGACGTCGCGGCCCAGGCGGCAGCCATTGCTGCTCTCGACAGCCGCTTCCCCTCGGCCGCCTCGACCGACGACTTCAACAGCCTCGCCGATGGCTACGCCGCCCAGGCCCGGGTCATCGAGAACCTGCTGTACACGCGCAGCTCAGACTTCTCCCTCCTCAATCGGGCCCGCTCCCTGTACCAGAAGGCACAGTCGCTCAACGCCGACCTCGGCGGCGTTGACGCTCGGCTGGCCGACCTCTCCTCGCGGCTCGACCAGGCCAGCAACCTGGGCGAGCTCCAGGACATCGGTGGTCTGCTGTCGGTGCTCATCCGCGACCTCAACGGCGCCATCTTCGACGCTCGCACGCGGCCGTTCCAGCCGGCCGGGGCGATCATCGGCAATGTCCCCTTCTTCAAGCAGGTCCACAGTCTCAGCTGCGAGGCGGCCTCCCTGCAGATGGCGCTGGCCAAATACAACATCACGGCCAATCAGGGCGACATTCTCAACGTCACCGGCATGGACACCCGCCAACCCGTCTTCGACGCCGGTGGCACCCTCCACTGGGGTGACCCCTACGCCACCTTCGTGGGCAACGTCGACGGCTATGAGAACGCCACCTCCGGCGCGAAGTCAGGCTATGGCATGTACTGGACGCCGATCAAGAACGCCGCCACCCATTTCGGCGCCCATGTGACCGACGCCGGTGAGGGCATAGCCCCGTCGACGGTTTACAACGCCGCCCATAACCAGCAGCCGGTGGTGGTCTGGGTGGCGTACGCCTACCAGCCGCAGCCGATCGGCCACATGGTCACCTGGGGTGGCAACACCGTCATGTACGGCGCGCCCGTCGAGCACGCCGTAACTGTGTCCGGCTGGGCCCCAGGATACGTGCTCATCAACAACCCGCACAGCCATCCCGAGTGGATCGACACGGGGACCTTCGAGCGGGCTTACGCGATGTTCAACAACATGGCGGTGGTGCTCCAGCCATAACCACGCGCGGCTGGCATAGTTACGCCGGGATGGAGGTGGATTCGTGATTCGCAAATCGGTGATCCCCGCGGCCGGCCTGGGGACGCGCTTCCTGCCGGCCACCAAGGTGCTGCCCAAAGAGATCCTGCCGGTGGTCGACAAGCCGGTCATCGAGTGGGGCGTTGAGGAGGCGCGCAGCGCCGGAGCCGAGGAGGTCCTGCTGGTCCTCAGCCCCGGCAAGGAGATCCTGCTGAAGCACTACGAGCCCAACCCCGAGCTGGAGGGTTACCTCGAGGAGCGAGGCAAGCTCGACATGCTGGAGAGAGTGCGGGCAATCGGCGCCGGGGTAAAGGTCACCGAGGTGCTACAGCGTGAGCCGCTCGGCCTTGGCCACGCCGTGCTCCAGGCCAAAGATGCCGTGGGTGACGAGTTCTTCACGGCGCTCCTGCCCGATGACATCTTCATCGCCGGGAAGTCGGTGCTGGCCCAGATGGTGGCGGTCCACGATCAGCAGGGCTGCAGCGTCCTCGCCGTCCGGCGGGTGCCGCGTGACCTGATCGGGCGCTACGGCTCGATTGCCTTCAGCGCCCAGGAGGGCAATGTCTTCACGGTCACCGACATGGTGGAAAAGCCCAAACCGGAGGAGGCGCCGTCCGACCTGGCGATCATGGGCCGCTACGTCCTCAGCCCGCGAATCTTTGCCGAGCTGGAGGCCACTCCCCGGGGCGCCGGTGGCGAGATCCAGCTGACCGACGGCATCAAAGGGCTGCTCCGGACCGAGAAGGTGGTGGCGCTGGAGTTCGAGGGTGACTACTTCGACGTCGGCACGATCGCGGGCTGGCTCAAGACCTCAATTGCCCTGGGGCGGGCCCGCCCCGAGTTCCGCGACGATATCGATGCCTACCTGCGCAAGCTGCTGGAGAGCACTCCCGAGCACCCTCCGCCGACCGCCTGACCGGCTTCGCCGCACCTAGGTCCGAATTGGGCCGGATGCTAGAATCATGCCAGCCGGCGAACGCCGCGGGCGAATTCGTTCTGGCAATGATTTGTATTCGGGTTTGGATTTGAAGCAATGGCCATCGACCGCAGCCGCAGACGCGATGAGGAGCGTAATGTTCGCTACCTCAATGAAGAGGGTGACTATGCCGTGGAAGTCGAGCACACCCTCAACAAGTGGTGCGTGACTGTCCTCGAGCTGCCTGACAAGAAAATCATCGCCCAGGACTTCTTCCCCGAGCGCTGGAAAGCCCTGGCCCGCGCCCAGGACTTCGTCCGCATCCTCAACATGAGGCATAAGGACGAAGAAGGCGTCGAGCCGGGGGACGACGACTGACTCAGTAGCCGCCGGGTTTCTCGGAGGATTGCTTAGTTGAACGGTGACTTCCTGCGCCGCGAATGGGGCGCGGTGGCCTTCCTGGTCGCCACCGCGATCGGGATCATCGCGGTCCCGGTGGGGCTGAACCTCAACCGGCACCCGGTGGCCACGCCGCCGGAGTCGCTGATCTCAACCTGCGCCTCGCCCGCGGCTTCCCCCGCGGCTTCGAGCACGGCCTCGCCGGCGGCCTCCGCGTCCGCGTCCGCGTCCGCGTCGCCGTCGCCGACGGCATGCCCGTCGCCTTCGCCGTCGCCCTCGGCCGCAGCGTCACCGGCGGCGGCGTCACCGGCCGCTGCCTCTCCGTCGGCGACGGCGCCGGCGGCCAGCCCTAGCACCTCCCCTTAGCGCGCCCCCGCGGGGCGAAGCTACGCGCTCAGCGCCAGGCTGAGGGTGCCGTTCTCCGGCAGGAGCTGGTCGAGGCGGAGGCTGCACTCCGCCAGCACGTCGTCATCGCGGATCATCCGCAGCGGGATCTCGTCCGCCAGCCGGAGGTTGCCGATCCGGACGCAGTCGCGCAGGAAGGGGATGACCAACGGCTGGATCAAATTGGCGAAGTAGCGGCGCGCCACCTCGGTGGGCTCGACCATCTCGGCAGAGCGATCCCGGAAGCCGATCACCACCAGCTCGTCAG
>DASZHA010000114.1:0-4845 GCA_035938265.1 Candidatus Dormiibacterota bacterium | reverse complement strand
CCGTTCCCAGGCCAAGGAGCATGCCGTCCTCGACCTCTTCAAGGGCGCGCTCCGCCGCCGCCTGCTTGGGGTCCATGTTGCCCGTAGGGTACCGGACCCGGGGGTGATTCGAGCCACCGCCTCCGCCGGTCGCGGGGTGATAACGTACGACGGCAGGGCGATGGCGCAGGAAGTAGAGCAGGCGACGACAGTTTCGGCGGACGATTTCGACGCCATCCGCGAGCTGGGCAAGCAGCTCCGCGTCGACAGCATCCGCTCCTCGACGGCGGCGGGCAGCGGTCACCCGACGTCGAGCATGTCGGCGGCGGACCTGCTGGCGGTGCTCCTGGCCAGGCACCTCAAATACGACTGGGACAACCCCAAGCTGGCCAGCAACGACCACCTTATCTTCAGCAAGGGCCACGCCTCACCCCTGGTCTACGCCGTCTTCAAGGCAGCCGGCGCCATCACCGACCAGGAGATGCTCACCTTCCGGCAGTTCGGATCCCGTCTCCAGGGCCACCCGACTCCCCAGATCCCGTGGGTCGACGTGGCCACCGGCTCGCTGGGCCAGGGGCTGCCCATCGGCGTCGGCGTCGCCCTGGCGGGCAAGCGTCTCGACCAGCTGCCCTACCGGGTCTGGGTGGTCTGCGGCGACAGTGAGCTGGCCGAGGGCTCGATGTGGGAGGCCCTCGACAAGGCCGGCTACTACGGGCTCGATAACCTGACGCCGATCTTCGACATCAACCGCCTGGGGCAGCGCGGCGAGACCGAGTACGGCTGGGACACCGACGTCTACAAGGCGCGAGTCGAGGCCTTCGGCTGCCACGCCGTGGTCATCGACGGCCACGACGTCGAGGCCATCGACGCCGCCTACAGCCAGGCCGAGAAGAACACCGATCGGCCCACGGTGGTGATCGCCAGGACCAAGAAGGGGAGCGGCTTCAGCGAGATCGAGGACAAGGACGGCTGGCATGGCAAGCCCCTGCCCGAGGACATGGCGGAGCGCGCCATTGCCGAGCTGGGCGGGGTCCGTGACCTGCGCGTCAGCGTTGCCAAGCCGGAGGCGGGCGAGTCCGCGATCGCGCGAGGCGCAGGCGCCGACAAGGTCGAGCTGCCGCGGTACGAGAGGGGCGAGAAGGTCGCCACCCGCAAGGCCTACGGCGACGCGCTCAAGGCGCTGGGGGCCCGCCCCGACGTGGTCGCCCTCGATGGCGAGGTCAGCAACTCCACGCTCGCCGAGGAGTTCGCCAAGGCCTACCCCGACCGCTTCTTCGAGATGTTCATCGCCGAACAGCAGTTGGTCGCCGCCGCGGTGGGGATGAGCGTGCGCGAATATATCCCCTTCGCCTCGACCTTCGCCGCCTTCTTCAGCCGCGCCTACGACTTCATCCGCATGGCCGCCATCTCGCAGGCCAACATCCGGCTCTCGGGCTCGCACGCGGGAGTCGAGATCGGCGCCGACGGGCCTTCGCAGATGGCGCTGGAGGACCTGGCCTCGATGCGGGCGATCCACGGCTCGACCGTGCTCTACCCCTCGGATGCGGTCTCCGCGGCCAAGCTGGTGGGGGGGATGGCGGATACCAAGGGAATCGTGTTCATGCGCACCACCCGCGGCGCCTACCCTGTGATCTACGACAACGCCGACACCTTCCCGGTTGGCGGGGCCAAGGTCGTGCGCCAGGCTGACGACGACAAGGTTGTCCTCATCGGTGCTGGAGTGACGCTGCACAACTGCCTGGCTGCCGCCGACACACTGGCCGCCGAGGGGATCAATGCTCGCGTCGTTGACCTGTACTCACTGAAGCCGGTGGACAAAAAGACCCTGGCAGGCGCCATCAGCGAGGTGGGCAAGCTGGTCGTCGCCGAGGACCACTACCCCGAGGGCGGCCTGGCAGCCGCCATCCTGGAGGCGATGGCCGACCACCCGGACCACTTCCTGCTCGCGCATTGCGCCGTCCAGGGCCTGCCCGGGTCGGGCAAGCCCGAGGAGCTGATGGACGCGGCCGGCATCTCGGCCAGCCACATCGCCGAGGCGGCGCGTAAGCTGGTGGCGCAAAAGCTCTAAACCACGGACGGGGTGCAAAAGGAGGTCTCACATGGCTAAGAACCCACTTTTCCGCCTGCGCGAGTTGGGTCAAAGCGTCTGGTACGACGACATCACCCGTTCGCTGGTCCGCGGCGATGGGCTGCGGAAGCTGATGGACGATTACGCCGTCGTGGGGATGACCACCAACCCCAGCATTTTCGAGAAGGCCATCGGCGGCACTGACGAATACGACGATGACCTGCGGCGCCTGGCCGAGCGGGGTGCCTCGCCCGAGGACATCTTCATGGCGCTGGCCCTCGACGACGTGGGCACCGCCCTCGACACCTTCCAGCAGACCTATGAGCAGACCGAGCACCTCGATGGCCGCGTCTCGATGGAGGTCCTGGCTTCGCTGGCCGATGACACCGAGGGCACCGAGACGATGGTCCGCGACATCTGGAAGCGGGTCGAGCGGCCCAACCTGATGGTCAAGATCCCGGCAACCAACGCCGGCATCCCCGCCATCGAGGAGATGCTCTACGAGGGCTACAGCATCAACATCACCCTGATCTTCGGGCTGGACTACTACAGAAAAGTGGCCGAGGCCTACGTCACGGCGCTGGAGCGTCGCCACGCCGAGGGCAAGCCCCTGGCGGACATCGGGTCGGTGGCCAGCTTCTTCGTCAGCCGGGTCGACACCAAGGTGGACAAGCTGCTGGACGGCCTGGTCGAGGAGGGCAAGCTCTCCGCTGAGGACGCCAAGCGGCTCCAGGGCAAAGCCGCCGTGGCCAACGCCAAGCTGGCCTACGAGGTCTACCGGGAGATCTTCAAATCGGATCGCTTCAAGAAGCTCGAGGCGGCCGGCGCCAAGGTGCAGCGCTGCCTGTGGGCCTCCACCTCGACCAAGAACCCAGAGTACCCGGACGTCCTCTACGTCGAGGACCTGGTCGGGCCGGACACCGTCAACACCCTGCCACGCGCGACGCTCGAGGCGTACGCCGACCATGGCAACCCGGAGCCCCGCCTGGAGCAGGGGCTGGACGAGGCCAAGGCCTTGATGAGCCAGTTGGAGGAGGTCGGAATCGACATGCAGCAGGTAACCGACGAGCTGATCGACGAGGGCGTCAAGTCGTTCGCCGACGCCTTCGACAAGCTCCTCAAGCAGATCGAGGAGAAGGCCGCCGCCGTCAAGACTGGTTCGTGACGGACGCGGGGCTTTAGACAGGGAGGGCAGTCGATTGACCGGACTTGACGGGCTCGGGGGGCTGCGTGCCCCGGTCGAGGCGGCGATGGACCGCATGAACGCCCAGCGGTGGGTCGACCGCCTCAGCCAGAAGGACGGCACGATCTGGTCGGCTGACATCGACGCCGCCGCGGAGATCGCGCGGTGGATGGGTTGGCTCGATGTCGCCGAAGAGCTCAGCGCCGAGGACGTGCTCGCGCGCTTGCGAGCGCTCGCTGAGGAGGTGAAGATCGCCGGTTTCACCCACGCGGTGCTGGCCGGCATGGGGGGCAGCAGCCTCTGCCCCGACGTCCTCCGCCACACCTTCGGCCGTGTCGATGGTCATCCCGAGCTGCTGGTGTTGGACAGCACCGACCCCTCGACGATCGCCGAGGTCGAGGCTCAGATCGACCTGTCCCGGACATTGTTCATCATCGCCAGCAAGTCGGGTGGCACGCTGGAGACGCTGTCGCACATGAAGTACTTCTACGCCAAGGTGAGGTCGACCGCGGGCGACAGCGCGGGCGGCCAGTTCATCGCCATCACGGACGAGGGCAGTGGCCTGCACCAGAGCGCTAAAGAACTGGGCTTTCGCGAGGTCTTCCTCAACCGACCTGATATCGGCGGCCGCTACTCGGCGCTGTCGTTCTTCGGGATGGTCCCGGCGGCGGTGATGGGGCTGGACTTCGGCCAGCTGCTGACCGGGGCGGTGGCGATGCGCGACGCTTGTCGCCAGGCCGACGCTCACAGCAACCCGGGCCTCGAGCTGGGGGCGGTGCTGGGCAGCGCCGCCAACAGTGGCCGCGACAAGTGCACCATCATCTGCTCGTCCCCGGTGGCCACCCTGGGCGTGTGGCTGGAGCAGCTGCTGGCGGAGTCGACCGGCAAGCAGGGCAAGGGCATCATCCCCGTCGAGGGCGAGCCCCTGGGCCCGCCGGGGGCATACGGCGACGACCGCCTCTTCGTTTTCGTGCGAACGGTCGACGGGGGAGAGCACCTTGATTCCGAGGTCGGCGCGCTGCGAGCCGCCGGTCATCCCGTCTACACCATCGAGATCTCCGGTCCGGGCGAGATCGGCGCGGAGTTCCTGCGCTGGGAAGTGGCAACCGCGATCGCCGGAGCCGTCATCGGCATCAACCCCTTCGACCAGCCCAACGTGCAGGAGAGCAAGGACAACACCAACGCGGTGCTGAAGCGCTTCCTCGAGACCGGCGACTTCGGCGTCGAAACCCCGCCGGACCCATGGGCCGAGGTTGAGGCTCTCTTGGGCAAGATCGGGGCTGGCGACTATTTCGCCCTCCTCGCTTATACCCAGCCGGGCGAGGAGATGGATTTGATGCTGAGTCAGGTGCGTGAGGCGGTGCGCGACCAGAAACGGGTGGCCACCACCTCCGGTTACGGTCCCCGCTACCTGCACTCGACTGGTCAGCTGCACAAGGGCGGCCCTAACTCGGGCGTCTTTGTGATCCTTGCTGATCAGCGCGGGGACGACCTGCCCATACCCGAGGCGCCCTACGGTTTCAAGACCCTGATCCACGCCCAGTGGGCCGGCGACCTCAAATCGCTCCGGGACCACGGCCGGCGGGTGGCGATGGTGGACCTGGGGGTGGACCGC
>DASZHA010000113.1:0-56885 GCA_035938265.1 Candidatus Dormiibacterota bacterium | reverse complement strand
GCCTCCTCCAGCGCTGGGGATTCCGCGCGCAGCCATTAGCGGTCTGGCACCGGCGAGCGCTGCGAGCCCCAGGCCCGCAGCGAGGGGGGCGGCGCCCGAGTTGACGGGGCCGGCCGCCGCCGTGTCGGGCAGGGTGCCAGTCCCGTTGTTGGCCCCTGCGCTTCCTGCTTTGGCGTCGCCTCCCGAGGCGATGGAGATGGGTTTGGGCGGGTTGGCCGGCAGCCCAGCGACCAGGCATGGGAGCCGCGGCGGCGGGATCACCGTGGGAATCGTCGGGGTGTCGGTGCGCTGCAGGTTGAAGTCGAGCATCTCCGCCAGGTTGCGGGCATTCTTGTCGCGGTCGGTCAAGGGCGAGAGGCCCCATCGCCACTCAACCATCTTCAGCACAGACGTGTGCTCGAACGGCCCGAAGCCGTCGTTATGGACCACCCGTCCCTTGGTGGAAAACGGTGAGATGATCACGTTTGGCACGCGGAACCCAAGCTGGCGGTAGTCCGGATGGGGCCCGGAGCCCACCGGCCGCGTGGTTGTGTCAATCACCTTCGGCGGCACGACATGGTCGTAGAAGCCGCCCCACTCGTCGTAGTTCAGCACCATCACCGTCTTGTTCCACTGCCGGCTGCTCCGTACCGCCTGGTAGATCTGCCCGATGAAAGCCTCGCCGGCACGGATGTCGGCGTGAGGGTGGTCGTCGACCGACGTCCCCGTGCCCTCGTCCTCGAAGCTGGGATCGACGAAGGCGAGGTTGGGAAGATTGCCGGCGGCGCAGTCGGCGAGGAAGTTGGCGGTCGTCCGCGTGATCGACGCGTACTTTGTTCCCCACAGGCCGATAAACGGGACGTCGGCCGAGTAGTACAGCCCGGTGAGGCCCGCCGCGGCGACCCGGTCCCAGATTGTGGGGGACAGCGTCGTGCTGGTGACGCCCATGTTGTGATCGCGGTCGGTGGTGGCCGCGTGCTGGTAGAAACGGTTGGGGAACGTCTCCGCCAGGATGCTGCAGAAGTAATAGTCGGAGGTGGTGTAGCTCCTGGCCAGCGCACCCAGGACCGGCAGGGAGTCCTCGGAGTAGTAGCCAACCGGCAGGGTGTCGTTGGGCAGCGCGGTCTGCAGGAAGCCGTCCATCTTCCCACCGTTGAGCTGCTTGACCCCGCCTTCCCAGGAGTGGTCAGGATCGGCGTAGCCGCAGCCCTGGTAGTCCGGGGCCAGCTGGTAGGTCGGGTAGAGCTTGGCGGGCTTGGAGGTATCCCAGTAGGCCAGCCCAGACTGGATGCCGTCGGCGCCGGGCAGCCATCCGAGGAAGTGGTCGAATGAGCGGTTCTCCATCATCAGGACTATGACGTGGTCGAATGGCGCGGTCTTAGGGTTGGGCAAGGCCAGGCGGCCGGCTGCCAGCGCCCGGACCGCGCTCCAGGGCTCGATCGCCCCCAGTGCCGTCGCGGCCGCCGCGCCCGCCAGGAATCGGCGTCGCCCAAAGGTTCCCGCCATGTGCCGAGGATTCAAGCCGCGGCGGGGTTAAGGGCGCGGGCGGCTTCGATGAAGAGATGACTTGGACGTCAGGTTTGTGTTGTGGCGCCGGCTTCGCCTCGCCGCCCTGGCACCCCCGTTCAGGGGCGGTTAGGGCATGGTCGCGCTCTCATCGCTGGTGAAGAGACCGAAGACGTTGCCTTCCGTGTCCTTGCAGGTCGCGAACCAGCCCATACCGGGGATCGGGGTCTTTGCCAGGATGACTGCGCCGCCCTTGGCCTCGATCTTGGGTAGGGTGTCTTCGATCGAATCCACCTCCATGGTCAGGTTCGTCGTGGTCGTGTCGCCACGCTGAAAGAGAGCGCCGTTGATGCCCTGACCGTCCTCCCCAGTAGTGGCCATGCCGTAGTACTGAGGCGCGCCCTCGAATCGCTGGAAGCTCCAGTCGAAGACGTCGCGGTAGAAGGCCTCGGCTCGGTCGGGATCATCGACAGGGATCTCGAAATGCGTGGGTCGTGCCAATGTCGTCCTCCAATCAATATCGGCGTGACTGGGCAACTGTAGCGCTGAGCGCTGTGCACTGGCCGCGCCGCGCCCGCACCGATGGCAGCATACACAGAAATGTGGTAAAAGACAAACATGTGTTCGGGGCACCCCGCCAGCGAGCTGGTCGCTCTTCCGCCGTAAGGCTCGAGTTCAATTCAGTGGAGCGGGAGCTGCCACGAGGTCCCCTACTTACCCAGGATCTTCCTCAGCCCAGCCTCATCAGTTATCTCGATGCCGAGCTTCTGCGCCTTGGCCAGCTTCGAGCCCGGGTTGTCGCCAACGACGACGTTGTCGACCTTCTTGGTCACGCTGTCGGCCACCGCCCCACCCTTGTCGCTGATCAGCTGCTCGAAGTGCGACCGCGGCTCCGAGAGGGTGCCGGTGATGACGAAGGTCTTGCCGGTCAGCGGCCCCTGTTTCGGTGCCGGTGGCGGGGCGGGCTGTACGCCCGCTTCGAGCAGCTGATGGATCAGGTGCTGCGATGATGGGTTCTGGAAGAAGTCGTGAATCGCCTGGGCCACGATCGGACCGATGCCTTCGGCCTCGTTGAGCCGCTCCACGTCGGCGGCCATGATCGCCTCGATCGTCCCGAACTCGCGGGCCAGCAGGTTGGCCACCGTCTCGCCAACATGCCGGATGCCGAGCCCTATAAGCAACCGGTTCAGGGTCGTGTCCTTGCTGCGCTCTATGTTCTGCAGCAGCCGGTCGGCCGACTTCTCGGCAAAGCCCTCTAGCTGTAGGACGTCCTCTCGCGTCAGCCGGTAGATGTCGGCTGGTGTCTTGATGACGCCGCGGTCAAGCATCTGCCGAATCGTCTGGTAGCCAAGCGCGTCGATGTTCATTGCGCCGCGCGAAACGAAGTGGAAGGTCGACTCCAGGATCCTGGCTGGGCACTCCGGGTTGACGCAGCGGCGCACCGCCTCGCCCGCCTCCCGCACGGTCTCGGTGCCACACGACGTGCAGCGAGTCGGCATCTTCCATTTGCGGGCGTTCTTGGGACGCTTCGACAGCACCGGCCCGATGACCTCAGGGATGACGTCGCCGGCCTTGTGGACGATCACCGTGTCGCCGACGCGGACGTCCTTTCGCGCCACCTCGTCCTCGTTGTGCAGCGTCGCCAGCGACAGCGTCGAGCCGGCGACAAAGATCGGCTCCAGAACCGCAAAGGGGGTGACCGCGCCGGTGCGGCCCGTGTTGACCATGATGTCGCGCAGCAGCGTCTCGGCCTGCTCCGGCGGGTATTTGAATGCGATCGCCCAGCGCGGCTCACGGGAAACGAAACCGAGCTCCTGCTGCTGGGCCAAGGAGTTGACCTTGATGACCACGCCGTCGGTGCCATAGTCGAGCTGGTGCCGCGTCTCGCGCCACTCCTCGACGTACTCCAGCACCGAGTCGATGCTGTCGTGGACCTTGTAGTTGGGGTTGACACGGAAGCCGAGCTCCTGCAGCCGCCCCATGACCTCGGCGTGGCTCTTCGCCTGCCCCGTTGGGTCCATGCCGTAGATGAAGCTGGACAGCTTGCGCTCGGCGGTGAGCCTGGGGTCAAGCTGTCGGACCGAGCCGGCCGCTGTGTTCCGCGGGTTGGCGTACGTCGCCTTACCCTGTTCCTCCATCCGGGCATTGAGCTCGGCGAAGGCTGAGTTGGGCATGTAAACCTCGCCCCGTACCTCGATCTGCGGCGGCACGCCGCCCACGCCGCGCTTGAGCGTCAGGGGCACGCTGCGGATGGTGCGGACGTTGCTGGTGACGTCTTCCCCGATGGCGCCATCGCCGCGGGTGGCGCCGGTCTTGAGCCGACCGTTCTCGAAGAGGAAGCTCATGGCCAGGCCGTCGATCTTCAGCTCGGTGACGTACTCGACGTCCTCCCCCACCCCGCTGACCACGCGCCGGTGCCAGGCGCGCATCTCCTCTTCGGAGAAGGCGTTGCCGAGCGACAGCATCGGGATCCGATGCC
This sequence comes from Candidatus Dormiibacterota bacterium, assembly GCA_035938265.1. Lineage (GTDB taxonomy): Bacteria > Chloroflexota > Dormibacteria > DASZGP01 > DASZGP01 > DASZHA01. Next base: position 52,921 of record DASZHA010000113.1, on the reverse strand, counting down.
TGACCTTGGTGAAGGCGTCCAGGGGGGCGCCGCCGACCCGCTGGGTCGGCGAGTCCTCGGTCTGCAGCTCAGGGTGCTCGGCCTCGAGCTCCTGGAGCGCGCGGAAGAGCCGGTCCCACTCGTAGTCCGATATCTCTGCCTGGTCCTGGACGTAGTAGAGGTGGCTGTGATGATCAATCAGGTCGCGCAGCTCCTGGGCCCGCGCCTCGGGCTCGGCGCTCAGCTGGGCCAGCATGGTGTCGACGTTGCCCGAAGCTTCTGGGGCGGCGTTTCCGCGCGTGGTCGCCCGGGCAGCCTTGCGGGTGCCCACCTGGGCGGCCTGGCGGGGCGCGACCGCCCGGGCATCCTTGCCGTTGCTCGACGCCGCCCCTCTGCGCGTGTCGCCGGTGGGCGCACCGCCAGATGCCGGACGTCGGTCCGGTCGCCTGCCGCGGGAGACGCCGCGCGCCACTATTCAGGCTCCAGCGGCGCGATAGACGCCGAGATGATCTTGATGCCGACGTTGTCGAAGCGGACGATCAGCTCCTCGTCGGTGCGGGTCAGCGTGCTCTTGACCACCACGCCCGCGCCGAAGGTCTTGTGCTTGACCCGCTGCCCTTCAGAGTATCGCTGGACGACCGGTTCGGCCGGGGCCGGTGGACGTCGCGACACCGCCTCCAGGACGCTGCGGTCGCCGCGCTGGATTCGAGTGCTGCCGGCGGGGCGCTGGATGATCTCCTCGGGCAGCTCGGAGAGAAACCGCGATGGAAGGTTGAGGTTGGTGTTGCCGAAGAGGTGCCGGCGGAAGGAATGGAAGAGGTAGAGGCGCCGCATTGCCCGAGTCATACCCACGTAGGCCAGCCGACGCTCCTCGTCGACCCCGCCGGGCTCCTCGATGGCGCGCAGGTGCGGGAGCAGCCCCTCCTCCAATCCCACCATGAAGACCGCCGGGAACTCGAGGCCCTTGACCATGTGCAGCGTGATCAAGGTCATGCCGGGCTTGGCCTCGTCGAGGTCGTCGACGTCGCTGACCAGGGCCGCGTCCTCGAGCATCCGGAAAAGCGCCTCGGCCCCCTGCAACCCAGCGTACTCCGATGCCAGGCCCTTGAACTCGAGTAGGTTCTGCAGTCTCTCGGCGCCGTCCTCGGTGCCGTCGTTGAGCATGCTCATCAGGCCGCTTCGCACCAGGGTCTCGTCGATCAGCTCCGGCAGCGGCAGCTTCTCCATCAGGTCACGGAGGCCGTTGATCAGGTCGCGGAACTCCGTCAAAGCCTCGACCCCGGCGGCGCCGATGCCCGGGACGGAACGCGGGTCTTCGAGCACCTCCGAGAGCGACACCCCTCGCTCCGCCGCTGTTTTTTCGATGGTGGCCACCGTCTTGTCGCCGATCTTCCGGCGGGGGACGTTGACGATCCTGCGGAAGGCGATCACGTCCGATGGGTTGAAGACCAGGCGCAGGTAGGCCAGCGCGTCCTTGATCTCCTTGCGCTCGTAGAAACGCACGCCGCCGATGAGCTTGTAGGGGATGCCCTGCCGCACCAGGGTCTCCTCAAGGGCGCGGGATTGGGCGTTGGTGCGGTAGAGGACGGCGATGTCGTTGAGAGCGAAGTCGTCTTGCGTGGTCAGGCGGCGCACCTCGGCCGCCACCGATTCGGCCTCCTCCTGCTCGTCGTAGACCTGGGCCAGCATCACCTGCTCTCCCGCGCCGGCGTCGGTCCACAGCTTTTTCTCGGCACGGTCGGGCACCGACTTGATGACGTTGTAGGCGGCGTCCAGGATGTGCTGCGTCGACCGGTAGTTCTGCTCGAGCTTGATCACGCGAGCCTCGGGAAAGTCGCGCTCGAAGCTGAGGATGTTGCGCACGTCGGCACCTCGGAAGCGGTAGATCGACTGGTCGTCGTCACCCACCACCATCAGGTTGCGGTGCTGCTCGGCCAGCAGCTGCACCAGCGTGTACTGAACGCGGTTGGTGTCCTGGTACTCGTCGACCAACAGGTGGCGGAAGCGGTTCTGCCACTTCTCCAGCGCGCCCGCGGCGTCGCGGAAAAGGCGGACCGTCATCAGCAGGAGATCGTCGAAGTCGAGCGCCGAGGCCTTGCGCATGGCGTCCTCGTACAGCGGGTAGACGCGGGAGACCACCTCTGAGAAGTAATCATCGGCCTGGGCGGCATACTCCTCGGGGCCGAGCATCTCGTTCTTCGCGTGGGAGATCCGCTGCACGATTGCGCTGGGCGGGAAGCGCTTCTCGTCGAGTCCCAGTGTCCGCATGGCCCGCTTCATGTTGGCCAACCGGTCGGCTTCGTCATAGATGACGTAGCTGCGGTCAAGGCCGATGAGGTGACCGTCACGGCGAAGTATGCGTCCCGATATCGAGTGGAACGTTCCCATCCAGGCGGGTGCCCTACCCGGCCCCAGCAACGCCTCGATCCGCCCGCGCATCTCGCGCGCCGCCTTGTTGGTGAAGGTGACGGCCAGGATCTGGTCGGGATGAGCGCGGCCGGTCTGGATGAGGTGGGCGATGCGGTAGGTCAGGACTCGTGTCTTGCCACTGCCGGCGCCGGCGAAGACGAGCACGGGGCCGTCAGGAGCGGTGACCGCCTCCAGCTGGGGAGGGTTGAGGAGCGTGGCGAGGTCGGTCGAGGTATCGATTGTCACGACGTGGGTGGCGGGCTCAGGCGGGCGCTGGTGGGGGGGCGGCCAGACCGGCGGTCGGGACCGGCGCCGGCAGCGGGACATCGGGGCTGACCTGCAGGCCACGGTTCAGGCAGATGTCGCGGCACGCCAGGGCATAGGCAACCTGCACCACCGCGCCAACAAACCCGCTTCCGACGATCAGTACGGCGCCGCCGAGGAGCAGCGCCAACACGACGCCGATGCCGATGACCACGGTCGAGCCGCCGCTGAGCCCGGCGATGGCGACGATGATGCCGGGGATGGCGAAGACCGCGGCGGCTAGCACCACGCCGATCCCCATGATCCCCGCGATCAGTCCCATCACGATGGCGAAGATCAGGGTATCGACCCAGGCTTGGCGAGCGATGGTCGCGCTGGTGCGCAGGGCGCCCACGGCGCCCACCCCGAGGAGCACCGGCGTCCGATCCGACCAGGCGAAGAGAAAAGCCAGGGCGATGGACACAATGACCAGGGCCAGCACCAGCAGGATCCCGAGCGGGATCAACAACACCAGCGACCCGTTGCCGACGCTGGTATAGACCAGCACCCCGATCAACACCAGGACGCCGGCCACGGCAAAGACCACCAGGCCGATCAGCAGCCTGAGTAGCGCCAGCCGGAAGTAAACCCAGAACCGGCGAACGCCCTGCCGCCAGGCGGTTCCCAGGGTGGCCGGCTCGCCCGCGTCGAGCACCAGCGCTCCCCACGTGGCCGCGGGAATCGCGATGCAGCTGATGATGAAGCTTGCCAGCACGATCAGCAGCACGACGATGACAGCGAGGACGATGAGCCAGGCCCAGTCGTGGAGAAATTGCTGAACCTGCGCCGTCGACGAGCCGCCGTTGCCTCCCCCTCCCGCGCCCGGGAAATTGGCGCGGAACCCAAACGTGCCGCCGCCAAAGACGCCCAGCAGCCAGAGCCATTTGTGCCGCCAGGTGATGGAGAAGGTCCGGCCCAGGATCCGGCCCAGGTCGAGGCTCACGACAGCGTGTCGGGCGCCACCGCCGCGGCCGGCGCTGGCTCGGGAGCGGGCTCCGTGCGGTACTGCGCTGGCTTGCGATCGGCGATGCCGTGGTTGCGCGGGTTCCGCTGGCGCTTGCGAGTCGCCTCGGCCAGGTCCATCTCGGCCACCAGCAGCTCCTCCTGGTCCTTGGCCGCAGGCCCCGCCAGCGGCCAGCCGTCCCAGCCGACGATGATGCTGGCGCCGATGAAGCCGACGTCGCGCTCGGTGCCGATGCGGTCGGCGAGGGCGACGTAAACCTGGTTCTGGGTGGCGATCCCCATCGACGACACGTCCGCCTGGGTGTACCCGCGGTCGTCCCAGATCTGGCGCCGGAAGTTGGTGACAAAGTTTCCCGATGTGCAGATCAGCTCGGCGCCGCCCAGGACCAGCGAGCGGGCGGCCTCCGGAAAGAACGTGTCGTAGCAGACCTGGAGGCCGACCTTGCCGAACGGCAGGTCGAACACCGGGAAGCCAAGATTGCCGGGCTGAAACAGGTCCTGCTCGTTATAGAAGAGGTGGACCTTGCGGTAGACCCCGACCAGCCCATCCGGACCGACCAGTGCCGAGCTGTTGTAGAAGGCGCCGTCGGCGGCCTCGGGGAAGCCTCCCGCGATGTACATCCCGTGCTTGCGGGCCAGCTCAGCCCATCCGGTCAGCGCCCGCCCCAGCTCCGAGCCTGTTGCCGTCTCGGCGTGGGGACGCATCTCATCCTGGTCACGGAAGACATAGCCGGCGGTGCACAGCTCGGGCAGCACGAGAAGGTCGGCACCCTGGTCGGTGGCCCCCTCCGCGAGGCGGGTGACTGAGGCGAGGTTGGTGTCAACCTCGAGGATCTGGGGCTCGAATTGGCCGACAGCGGTCTTCATTGAGGCAATTATCCGACCGCCCACCGCTGGCTCCACAGGCCGGGCCGTGGAAGTATGGCCTAGTAGTCGTCTCCGAAGTCGTCCATGCCGTGGTCGTGCCCGGCGTGGGCGCCGGCCCCCGCCGACTCCTCCTCGGGCTTGTCCGCGATCAGGGTCTCGGTGGTCAGCATGATGCCGGCGATGCTGGCCGCGTTTTGGACCGCGGAGCGGGTCACCTTGGCCGGGTCGACCACCCCAGCCTTGAGCATGTCGACGTACTCACCGGTGGCGGCGTTGTAGCCCTCATTGCCCTTGCGCCCGCGGACGTGCTCAACCACCACCGAGCCCTCGACACCTGCATTGTTGGCGATCTGGCGGGTGGGTGCCTCCAGCGCACGGCGAACGATGTCCACGCCCGCCTTGGCATCGCCCTCGAGGTTTAGGTCGGCCAGCGCCGCCTGGGCCCGGATCAGGATCGTCCCGCCGCCGGCCACGATCCCCTCGGCGACGGCCGCGCGGGTCGCCGCCAAAGCGTCTTCGACCCGGGCCTTACGCTCCTTGAGCTCGACTTCCGTGGCGGCCCCCACCTTGATCACGGCCACCCCGCCGACGAGGCGAGCGATGCGCTCCTCCAGCTTCTCGCGATCCCAGTCGCTCTCGACCTCCTCGATCTGGGCGCGGAGCTCGGCAACCCTTGCCTTGATGGCCTTGGCGTCGCCGCCGCCCTCGACGATGGTGGTGTCGTCCTTGGTCACGGTGACCCGGCGGGCGGTGCCCAGCTGGCTGATGTCGGTGTCCTCCAGCCGCAGGCCCAGCTCATCGCTGATGACTTCGGCGCCGGTGAGGATGCCGATGTCCTGGAGCACGGCCTTGCGGCGGTCGCCGAAAGCCGGGGCCTTTACGGCGACGGCCGTGAATGTGCCCCGCATCTTGTTGACCACGAGCGTGGCCAGCGCCTCGCCCTCGACGTCCTCGGCGATGATCAGCAGCGGCCGCCCCTGCTGCATCACCTTCTCCAGAACCGGCAGCAGCTCCTGCACCGACGAGATCTTCCTGTCGGTGATCAGGATCACGGGATCCTCGAGGACCGCCACCATGCGGGACTGGTCGGTGACAAAGTAAGCGCTCACGTAGCCACGGTCGAACTGCATACCCTCGACCACCTCGACCTCGGTGCCAAAGCTGGGACCTTCCTCGACCTCGATCACGCCCTCGCGGCCGACCCGCTCCATCGCGTCGGCGATCAGGGTCCCGATCTCCTCGTCCCGGGCCGAGATCGATGCCACCTGGGCGATCTCCTCGCGACCCTTGAGCGGCTTGGCCAGCTCGCCTATGCGTTCGACCACCCGCCGCGCGGCGGCGTCGATGCCACGCTTGAGCTCGATAGGGTTGGCGCCGGCGGCGACCATGTGGAGGCCCTCCTGGATGAGGGCGTAGGCCAGGACCACCGACGTCGTGGTGCCGTCCCCGGCGACGTCGCTGGTCTTGATCGCCACCTCTTTGAGGAGCTGGGCACCCATGTCCTCGAAGCTGTCCTCGAGGTCGATCTCGCGAGCGATGGTGACCCCATCGTTGGTGATCACCGGCGAGCCGTACTTCTTGTCGATGACGACGTTGCGGCCCTTTGGCCCGAGCGTGATGCGAACCACGTCTGACAGCGCCTTGGCACCCTCGCGCAGTTCCTCTCGCGCCTGCTCGTCGAAGATCAGAAGCTTGGCCATCGTTTCTCTCCCAGGGTCAGCGAAGCTGTCGCTTCGTTATTTCTTCTTGCCGTTGGCGACGATGGCGAGGATGTCCTTCTCGGCGAGGATCAGGTACTCCTGGTCGTCGAGCTTGATCTCGTTCCCGGCGTACTTGGAGTAGATGACGGTGTCGCCGACGGCGACGTCGATGGGGTCGCGCTTGCCCGTGTGCTCGTTGAGTCGGCCGTTGCCGACGGCCTCGACGACGCCCTCCTGGGGCTTCTCCTTGACGGTGTCCGGCAGGACGATTCCGCTCTTGGTGACTTCCTCTTTCTCGAGGGGCCGGATGACTACGCGATCGGCAAGTGGACGCAGGTTCATGGGCTCGCTCCTCCTCAGACCAGTGGTCGCTTGTTTAGCACTCAATACGTTGGAGTGCTAATCCTATCTCCCCGGCGGGACCGCTTTCAAGCCGAGGACAGACGGAGGCCTGGATCGACGGTCAGGTTGGCGCCCAGCCCGATCTGAAACAGGCGGGCCCCCGCGATGGCGATCATGGCCGCGTTGTCGGTGCACAGCTCGGCGGACGGGATCACCAGTGCCTCCTCCGAGCCCATGACCGAGGCCGCCATCTGCGCCGCCGACTGTCGCAGCCAGCTATTCATCGCCACCCCTCCCGCAACCGCCAGGGTCGAGACGGATGGCCGGTACCGCAGCGCAGCCTGTTGGAACTGGCTCACCAGGTGCTCGACCACCCGGGATTGGAACGCGCCGGCGGCGCTCGCCACCAGGTCCGCGGGCAGGCCGGCTGCGTCCCCTGCGCTGATCGCGCTTCCCTGGGGCAGGCCGAGGTGTCGCTCGAGGGCGTACCGGACCGCGGTCTTGATGCCACTGAAGCTGAAGTCGAGGCCGTCGACGCGGATCTGGGGCAGGGGGAAGTCCGTCAATGCCTGCCGCAGCTGCGCCGTGCCCGCCAGGCGATCGATCTCGGGGCCGCCCGGGTACCCCAGGCCCAGCATCCTGGCGACCTTGTCGTAGGCCTCCCCGGCGGCATCGTCGCGGGTGCGGCCGATGACCTGGTATTGCCCCTCCTCGGGGATCAGCACCATCTCCGTGTGGCCACCGGAGACCACCAAAACCAGCATCGGCAGTCGCAGGTCGGGCCGTTCCAGGAAGGCGGAGTGGATGTGACCATCGATGTGACTGACGCCGACGATAGGCAGCCCCCGTTCCAAGGCCAGCCCCCGGGCAAAGCCGACCCCGGTGAGCAGCGCGCCCACCAGCCCGGGACCGCGCGTCACCGCCACCAGGTCGACGTCGTCGATGCGGGCGCCGGCGGCGCGAAGGGCCTCTTCGGTCACCCACGGCAGGCGCTCGATATGGGACCGCGCCGCCAGCTCCGGCACCACGCCACCGTAGGCCGCGTGGAGCTCGACCTGGGAGCTGATTACGTTGCTTCGGACCCCTTCCCGATCGTCAAACAGCGCCGCCGAGGTCTCGTCGCAGGAGGTCTCAATCCCCAGGGTAAGCACTGAAGGCGATGTCCTCGGCGTAGCGCTCGCGCAGCTCGGCGAACCTTTCCTTGAACGCCGGCGCCAGCAATGAGTCGGACCACATCACCACCGCGTCCTCACCGTCGTCGGTGTAGTAGCCGCGGCGCCGGCCGATTACCTTGAAGCCGAGCTTCTCGTATAGCGCCATCGCCCCGTAGTTGGAGGCGCGGACCTCGAGCGTCATCCACCGCGACTGGAGGGTGTAGGCGCGGCTGATCAGGGCCAGCATCAGCGCCATGCCGAAGCCACGGCCCTGGTCCTTGCGGCGAACCCCGACGGTGGTGACGTGGGCCTCGTCGTGCATCTTCCAGAGCCCCGCGTAACCGATGATCTCGTCGCGGTCGCGGAGCACGATGTAGGAGGCCATCTTGTTCTGCAGCAGCTCGCGCCGGTAGGCGTTGCGGGGCCAGGGCGTGAGGAAGATCTCACGCTCGATGTCCTGCACCGCGGGAACGTCCTCGAGGGTCATCTCCTCGATCACGGTGCGCTGTCTCAGCTGCATCAGGGGGTTTGCTCCATGCTCAACTCGCCGTATTCGCCTCTGATCTCATGATATGCCACGCTCGCTCCCTCGCCGACAGCCTGGATCACAGCGGCGGCGAGGGCCTCGGCGCCGGAGACCTGCGGCGCGGCCAGGGCGCCGGTCGCGGTCGCCAGGGCGAGGACCGAGGGCTCGCCCGAGAGCGTGTCCGTGCCAGTGAGGTCGCCCGCCAGGGCCAGCGACGGCTCATCGAGCGGGTGGCGCCCGCCGCCTTCGATCTCGAAGCGCTGCCTGTAGACCCGACCCCGGCCGGCGTTGACCAGCGCGGTGACGGCGCCGGATTCTAGGCGGGCTCGCTGGGCAGCCACCGCCAGGCTGGACAGCGGGTAGATCTGCAGGTGGCGGGCGAAGGCGATGCCCTCCCCGGTTGCCAGCCCCACCCGCAGCCCGGTGTGGGAGCCGGGGCCGCTAACCACGGCGACGGCGTCTACGTCGGCCAGGCCCGAGGGCCCGACCACCTCGACGATGGCTTCGACCACGCGCTCCTGGTGACGGGCGCCCGGCTCGGCGAGGCCCGTGAGCATCCCTGCGTCGGGGTCGACCAGGGCGACGAGAAGCTCGCCCCCCGAGGTGTCCAGCGCCAGCACCCGCCTGGGCGCGGCCATCAGCCGGCGCCCGCCTCCACCAGCGCCTTGACCAGGTGGCGCGGGCCCGCCTCCGGCAGTGCGAGGGTCCGCCAGTTGGGGTCGTCCGCAGCGCCCAGCGTCAGGCTCAGGCGGTCGGTCCCAGCCAGCCACGGAGCGCGGTCGGCCCATTCCACGACGAGCACACCCGGCTCCGACAGCTCGAGCAGCCCGAGGGCGTCGATCTCCTTGCGGCCCTCGAGGCGATAGAGGTCGGCATGCACCAGCGGCAGGCGGCCGTTGTACTGGCGCACCAGGACGAAGGTGGGGCTGCCAACCTCCGCGACCGAACCAAGCCCGGCTGCGATCCCCTGCACCAGCACGGTCTTTCCCGCGCCGAGGGGCCCCGCAAGCAGGATCACGTCACCCGGGCGGGCGCTGCCGCCGAGGGCCTCCCCCAGGACCAGGGTCTCGGTGGGGCTGTGGCTCACCAGCTCAGGCGAAGTGCTGATGGCCGACCTCCGGAGCCGGCTGCTCCTCGCCGTCCACCCAAACACGCACACCCGCACCACTGTCGAAGCCGCCGATCACCCGGGTCGGGGTGCCCGCGGCGGCGATGGCCTCCACGGCGGGGTTCAGAACCTGTGGCGGACCGGCCAGCAGCAGCTCGTAGTCCTCTCCCCCACCGGCGACCTCGAGCCAGTCCTGCGGCCAAGCCTCGCGGATGCCGGGCGCAACCGGGATGGCGGCGGCATCGATGCTGAGGCCGGTGGCCTGGCCGCCACCGCCGAGGAGACGGGCGGCGTCGGCGAAGAGGCCGTCGCTGACGTCTATCGCGACGCCGATGCCCAGCTTTGCGGCCGTCGCGCCGGCGTCCAATCGTGGCTGCGGCCGCGCCAGGCGGCGCCGCCACGCCTCGTCGCCGTCGATTTGACCCTCGCTGCGCAGCGCCGCGGCCGCCCCGCCGACATCGCCGGTAACCGCTAACAGCCAGCCCGGCGCGGTCCCGGATCGCCGCATCGCCATCGCCGCGTCCAGCTCGCCAAGGCAGCTGCTGGTCAGCACGGCGACCCTGGCCGCGGTTATGTTGCCCCCGGCCAAGCCTCCCCCGTGGGCGGCAACCAGCTCGGCCATTCCCTGGTAGAGCGCATCGACCCACTCCACCTCCCACTCCGACGGCAGCGACAACGAGATGAAGGCCGGCCCCGGCCGGGCTCCCATCGCCGCCAGGTCGCTGTAGGAGATCGCCAGCAGCTTCCAGCCCAGGTCCTGGGCGGCGCTGTTGTCTTCCGGGCGGCGGAAGTGCACGTCCTCGACCAGGCTGTCTGTGGTCACCGCCACGGCGCCGTCGGCGCCGGGCCGCCACAGGGCGGCATCATCACCCGCGCCCAGTTCCAGGGTCCCCGCCATCGCGCCGCCAGGCGCGACCAGGTAGGGCCGCAGCATCTCCAGGAGCTTCAGCTCCCCGACCTCGCCAACGGTGGGCCGGCTAGGAGCCAGGGAGGCCCTCGGCGGGGCTGGAGGCGAGCGCCTTGAGGCTGATCTCGGCGGGGCCGGCCAGGAAGGCCCGGCGCCCGGCGGCCACCGCATCGGCGAACGCCATGGCCATCAGTGGGGGGTCCTGGGCCCGGGCGATCGCGGTGTTGACCAGCACCCCGGCAGCCCCCCACTCCATGCAGCGGGCGGCATCCGAGGGCACCCCCAGGCCGGCGTCGACGATCACCGGGCAGGGCAGCTTTTTGATGATCAACCGGATGTTGGTGGGGTTGAGGACGCCCAGGGTGGTCCCGATCGGCGCCGCCGCGGGCATCACCGCGGCCGCCCCCGCCTCGCACAGCCGGATCGCCTGGACCACGTCGTCGCTGGTGTAGGGCAGCACCGTAAAGCCCTCCTCAACCAGCGCGCGGGTCGCCTCCAGCGTCCCCGCGGGATCCGGCAGCAGGGTCTCCTCATCACCGATGACCTCGACCTTGACCAGGTCGCTGAGGCCCGCGGCGCGCCCCAGCCGCGCCAGCCGGACGGCTTGCTCCACGGTGGTGGCGCCGGCCGTGTTGGGCAGCAGGGTGTAGCCGCTGAGATCGATGTCGTCGAGCTCGGAGGCGCCGCCCCCAAGGCCAAGGCGCCGCACCGCCAGGGTGATCATCGCCGGCGCCGCGGCCCGCAGGCAGTCGGCCAGCACCGCGTTGCTGCTGAACTTGCCGGTGCCGTGGATCAGTCGCGAGCCCAGGGTGACGCCGCCGATGACCAGGGGGTCGGTGACCTCGCGAACCTCAGTGGCCAAGCTAGACGCCCCCCACCATCAGGCTTCCCCCCCGTGAGACGCCCGGACCATCAGCCACCCCCCACAAAATGGACGATCTCGATGACGTCGCCGGCCGACAGCGATGTGTCGAGGCCCTCGCCGCGGCGGTAGATGGTGCCGTTGTGCTCCACGACAACGCGCTCCGGCCTGATCCCCAGTCGCGCAAGCAGGGCGCCGATGGTGGCCGTGCCGTCAAGCGCCATAGGGTCGCCGTTGACCGTCAGGTCAGGCGCGGCGAGTGCCTCGGATGAGCCTGGGGAGGCGTTCACGCCGGGCCGCCGACCGGCGCGCCGAGGCGCGCCCGGAGCTCGGCTGCGGCGGCCGCCGGGTCTGCCGCGGCGCAAACTGCCCGCACCACGGCAACCCTGCGAGCGCCCGCGCCCAGGACCGCGTCGATGTTGCTGGTGTCGATGCCGCCGATGGCGAACCACGGGATCTCGAGGCCGGCGGCAGACACGGCGGCAACCAGCTCGGTTCCCACTGCCGGGCGACCAGGCTTGGTTGGAGTGGCGAACACCGGCCCCACGCCGAGGTAGTCCGCCCCGTCGGCCACCGCCGAGAGAGCCTGGTCGATCGAGTGAGTCGAGCGTCCCACCAACCTACCCGGCTGCCAACGTTGCCGCGCCTCGGCGATTCCCATGTCGTCCTGGCCCAGGTGCACACCGTCGGCGCCGGCGGAGACGGCGACGTCGACGTAGTCGTTGACGATCACGGTCACACCTCGCGGACGGCAGTAGGCGATCAGCCGGCCCACGGCAGGCACCAACGCGGCTGCCGGCGCGGTCTTGTTGCGCAGCTGGACGATGTCGGCGCCGCCGTCGACCGCTGCGCACAGGATCGAAACCTGGTCCTCGGGCGCGCCGTCGGCGGAGATCACGTAGAGCCGTGCGTCGCTCAGCATCTCGAGTTCAAGGCTAGCAGCAGAACAACGCCATGACGCCGGCGCGGCGGCCTACTTGACGGCGGCGCCGAGCAGGGGGGCCAGCACCTCTGCCAGCCTCTCTTGCTGCTTGTCCCCGCGGAAATCAAGAAGGACGTCCTGATCGAGGATCTTCTCGTCAATCGGCGCGCCGCGCCGTCGGACGTAAATCGCCGGGTAGATATCGCCGGTGGAGTTGGTTTCCAGGGTCGCCGCCACGGCGTCGGGGCCGCCAGCGTCGAGAAAGTGAGTCAGCGGCTGGATGCCCTCATCGTAGACCCCCGCCCCGGCGTCGATGCTGATGGCGCGCGCCAGGTAAGAGCGCTGGTGGAAGATCTCGGCCCCATACCCCGGCTGGCCCGACAGCTCGTCGAGCAACCGGCCGACCACCGCCCCCGCCTGCAGCGGCTCCCGAGGTGCTGCAACGCCGAAGTGCGCGCCTGCGATGTGCTGAGCAAGAACCCGGGCATTGTAACGGTGGCCGTGTACCGCGCCCGAGTTGCTGGGGACACCGTGCTTGTTGAGGCCGGCGGCTCCCTGGCTGAGGGTGCCGGCGAAGTAGATCCCAGGAACTGTGGGGCACTCCCAGAAGGCACCCTGGGCGGGGACCCCGCTCTGGCCAAAGGTGGTCACCCCGAGCTTGGGCAGGTCCAGCAGGGGGGCCTGGAACCCCGTCGCGGCGATGACCTCATCCGCGTCGAAGACGTGCGAGCCGCTGCCATCGCTGTAGTGGGTCTTGACCCGGAACCCGCTGCCGGTGCGCTCGACAGCGTCGATGCTGGCGTTGACGACCCAGACTCCGCCGCCCAGGGCGTTGTCCTCAATCGGCTGCACGTAACGGGCCCGGACTCCCACCAGCGACCTCGTCTCGACCGACGTCTTGGCCGGGCTGGGCGAGGCCAGGGTGATGCTGCGGGCCCACGGCAGCAGGCCGTTGGCGACCTCGAACGCGGAGTTCTTCTTTCCAACTATGAAGACATCCTTGCCGGCGTACTCCTTGGCGTCGTCCATTTCGGCGTAGTGCCGTGCGAGGTCAAGGCCGGTGGTCGCGCTGGGGCGCCATGGCTCCGCCACACCCACCGCGAACACCAGCACCGGCGCCCGGTACTCGCCGTCGCTGGTACCCAACACGAAGCTATCGCCGTCAGCCCGCGTGGACTCCCAGCGGCAGCCGTAGCGAACCTTGACCCCGGTTTGGTCGGCAAAGGCGGTCAGCCCGGCCTCCATCTCCTGGCGGGAGGGGAAGTATGAGGTCCCGTCCATGTGGTCAGCCTGCAGGCCGCGAAGCTCCTCTTCGTCGGCCAGCAGGCTGTTCCAGTCATACCGCTCGTACTCGCGGGACCGTCGGGCGAACGGCGCAAAGGGCTTGGTCCAGCTGAGCATGCGCTGGAAAAACGGCCATTTGCGGAACATGCCGCCCGGCCCCTCGTCAGCGGAGACCACGGCGTGACTGGCGCCCAGGCGGGTCAGCGAGTAGCTCAGTTGCAGGGCGCCCGGACCACTGCCGACGACGACCAGGCGGTAGTCCCCCGGCGGAAACGGCTTCTCGGTCAGTGGCGTGCCAGCCGGCGCCTGGCCGCGCCTAGCTGCTCCACTGGTTGGTCTCGCGGAGGCGGCGGGCCTGGGCCTTGAGCATGCGGAACATCACCTGGGGATAGGCGGTCAGGAAGCCCTGGACCTGCTCCCCGGGGAGGACAAGGCAGTGAAGGAGGCTGAGGGCGACCACGTCGGCAACCGGCTTCTCACCCAGCAGGATGGAGATCTCGCCGAAGAAGTCGCCCTTGCCCAGCGAGGTGCGATCGGTGCCATCGAGGCGGATCGAGGCCTCGCCCCGGATGATGATGTAGAAGCCGGAGCCACTCAGGCCCTGGCGCAGAACCCGGTCGCCTTCCTGGAATGACGCCTCGTCGAATGCCTCGACCGCGGCGCGCAACTCAGGGTCGCTGAGGTCGGCGAACAGGGCAAAGCCCCCCAGCTCCTTGGCCAGCTCCTCCTGACGGTCCACGGTCCTCCTTCCGACGCGGATCAGAACGCCCAGTATAGAAAAGGCCGGTGGCTCCTGGACCTAGCGCAGCAGCTCGGCGACGCCGGTCGACCCGTCGACGAAGACGGTGATGCCGATGGTGGTGCGCCAGTCCTTCTCCTCACCGGGGTCCGGCCGACGACGAAAAGTCAGGATCCATCCGAGGCGGTAGCCCTGGCGCGTCTGCATCCTGGTTTCCTTGGTGTCGGCAAGGTCCCAACGGTCGCCATCCTTGACCCGTGCGAGCACCAGCGCGGTGCCGCTCTTCTCGGCTTTGGCGATGGTCGGACCGGACATGGCGGCAGTCTAGGCGACGCAATGCAATCGCGCTGCGATCCCCACGTGCGCTCAGGGTCGGCTGGACTCCTCACCACCGGGGTGGGGTTATGGAGGCGGCGGTATCGAAACCGCGTCCTGAACAGCGTCCCGCGGAACGTCTACGAGCCTAGACCGGAATTAGTCTCGCTCTAAGCCTGCCTCCGGACGGGCCAGCTAAGAGCCAGCAACCCTTTAAGAGTCCCCACTCGGGCGGTCACGATTCCCTTGTGGGCAAGCCCTGTGTTTTGTGGCCCTGCCTCCTTACCAGGACGCTCGGGAGCAGGACCCCGGGCCTAAGGCCCGGACCTAACCTTTACCGCTTACGCGGCTAGGGCGAGGCTCTGCGTGTTTTTCGCAGTTATGTTTTTGCCCGTTTTAGGAGCCAGGCGCTCCGCTCGCAATTCCGCAAACCACTGCCCAGTCGAAACCTTGCGCCCCCACCAGGCCGCAGTGCGGTAGTCGAAATATACCCCTGCAGGGCCAGCGCCAACCCCAGGAAAGGGCTGCGGCCACAAGGTTCGAGGCCTCGGCCACTTGCCCGCTGCCCCATGCGGAGCCTATCGGGAAAGCAGCCCGCGTTGGTTGGCGTGCGCGACTGCCTCGAGGCGAGAGTGGGCGTCCAGCTTCTCCAGCACGGTCTGCACGTGCCACGCCGCCGTACTGGGCTTGAGGCTCAGCCGCTCCGCGATCGCCTTGGTGCCCAGGCCCTCTGCCATCAGGTGGAGGACGTCGGCCTGGCGCGGCGTCAGCTCGGAGTCGCGTGGGCTTGAGTCGTCAGGCTCACGTTCTTTGATCAGCTTGGCCAGCTGCCAGGCAGGCAGCAGGATCTCGCCGGCGGCAGCCCGGTGAACCGAGTCCACCACCTTAGTGCCAGCCTCGGTCTTGTTGAGGTACCCGATGGCGCCGGACTTGACCGCGGCAAAGATCGCGTCGTCGGTCTCGTCGGCGCTGAGGAAGAGAACAGCGGTCTCGGGCCGCGCCTGCTTGATCGCAGCCGAGGTTTCGGCGCCGGTCTGGTCGGGCAGCCGGTAGTCCATGATCACCACGTCGGGTTGATGGCGGCGCGCCATGTTGACGGCCTCCGCTCCGGAGACCGCCACGCCAACGACCGTGAGCCCGGCGTCGTCGCCAAGCAACATCGCCAGGCCGTCGGCGACGATCTGGTGGTCCTCGACGATCAGTACCTTGGTGCTCTGAAGCGCGTCCGACAAGGGCTTTCTCCGTGGTTCCGGCGAATCTCGGGATTCATCGTTAGGGCGCCAGGTGGTCCGCGTCAAGGCCCTGGAGGTGACAGCTCGACGGCAATATCAGCGCGCTGCTGGAGCGAAATTACGCTCCGTGGCGCGAGTTCAGGGCGCCGGCTGAGGGACGAAAAACTGGCGTTGCCGGATCAGGTCGAGGATCGCCTGGGCGCCCTCGGTGGGAGACTCCCGCACCCACTCGGCGGTGTCCTGGTCGCGCCAGAAGCCAAGCTCCCGCATCTCATCGTCCGGAAGGGGGGTGTTGCTGATCGCCACCCAGCCGCTTTCCACGCGGCCCTCAGGCCGGGGCCAGTTGTGGCCGTAGTGCTCGAAGCGCCAGGGACCAGTCGAGACCAGTCCGCTCTCGGTTGGCACCAGGTCGACCCACAGGTTGCCGCTGTTGCCGTCCTCAGACACGTCGCCCCAGCCCCTGACCAGGGTGCGCCGCTGGGAATCGATCCCCGGGGGCAGCACCAGGCGCACGCTGCGCTCCACGAGTGCAGCGCCGGTGCCGTCGCAGTGGGTGCAGGTGCCCGGGTGGATGAAGACCCAGGCGCGACCTTCACATGTCGAGCAGGCCACGCTGACGCCGCCGCGGCATTCCGGGCAGACCCGCTTGGGGCTCGAGGGCGTGGCCCCCAGCCCGGCGCAGAAGACGCAGCTGCGCGGCTCCCGCCGGACGAAGCGGACAGTACGGGTGGAGCCGTGGAGGGCGTCGAGAGTGTCGATCTCGAGGCGGGCCCGGCGGTCGGGCGACAGAACCGGCACGCCGACCTCGCCGTCGGCCGCTAGCCGCACCTCGAAAACCCGCTGCTGCGGCGGAGCCGGGGTGAAGTCGCGCATCGTCGGCGTGCGAGGCACGCCCTCGACATAGCCCCCCGCCCGGATGTGGTCGCAGAGCACGTCGGTGGCCCGGTTGATCAGGCCCATCCGCTCCACCGACCCGGACTCCGGGTTGATGTCGGGGTGCCACAGCTTGGCCTGCGCCCGGCGGGCGTGCAGGACGTCGGCCACCGAGGCGCCACTGTCCACTCCCAGGAGGAGGACAGCAGCCTCGACGCTCATGGTTTTCTCGCTCTTTGCCTGTGCCATTTACTCGATTACACCACGTCCCGGGGCGCCCCAAACACGCCTCAGGCGAGACTGCGGCCCGCTGGTCACGCCCTCGGCGCGCGCCAGCGCAGGCCCTCGCCGTCACGTCGGACGATCGGCGGCTCCTCGCCGTGCCGCCAGAGCTTGACCTCCCCCGGCCCGTGCGCCGTCCAGGCGCCGTCGTGCACCACCCCGGTGGACTCGTCCAGGCCCAGGATGTCGCGGTAGCGCGCCTCGCGGCGCGCCGACTCCAGCCACCCGCTGGCGAAGCGGCTCAGGTGTGGGACCAGGACGACCCCGGGGAGCAGCTCCAGCGCCTCCCGAGCGTGGCGGCGCGAGGGGCTGGGGTTGCGGCTCCGCAAGAGGATGCTCTCGCAGAGCACCATAGCCCCCGCGCTGCTGCCAGCCAGGCCTCCACCCTCGCGGTAGGCGGCCCTCAGCGCCGCCCACGCCACCGTTTCCCGCAGGGTGTCGAGCAGGTAGCCGGGGTCGCCGCCCAGGATGTAGGTCAAGGGCGACGTCCGGAGCGCCGCCACGACGTCGTCACGCGAGGCGTCGGATCGACGGTGCAGCGGCACCTCCACGACCTCGAGTCCAAGCCGGCCGAAGTACTGCCGCGCCAGGGACATGGCGGCGGTTACCGAGCCGTTGTGAACCACCGCAGTGGGAACCACCCGGACCTCGTCGGGCTCGCCGGCCGCCGCGAGCAGTGCCCGGTCGAATGGCTCGCAGGCGGCATGCATCTCGTCACCCCCGAGCAGCCCAAGAGCCCCCGCCACTAGCGGAGCTCGCGCCGCATGGCCCGGTCCATCTCCCGACGGGCGTCCCGCTCGGCGATCGCCTGGCGCTTGTCCCACGACTTCTTGCCCTTGACCAGCCCGATTTCGACCTTGGCGCGCCCGTTCCTGAAGTACAGCCGTAGCGGCACCAGGCTGAGGCCCTTCTCCCGGGTCTTGCTGAACAGCTCCACAATCTCGCCCTTGTGCAGCAGCAGGCGCCGGCTGCGGGTTGGCTCATGGTTCTGGCGGTTGCCCGCCGACCATGGCTGGATGGTCACGTTCTCGAGGAACGCCTGGCCGCCGTCGATGCGGACGTACCCGTCCTTGATGTTGACCTTGCCCTCGCGAATCGACTTGACCTCTGTGCCGAGCAGCTCCATGCCCGCCTCGTGGCGGTCGAGGACGAAGTACTCGTGGAAGGCGGCGCGGTTGTTGGCGACGACCTTCTCGCCCTCGGCCATCAGGGCGCTCCGCCGGCGAGGAGGTCGCGACGACCGCGGGCATACTCGGCGGCGGCCATCGCCCGCTTCCCCGGCGGCTGTACCGATCGAACCAGAAAGGGCGCATCGGCCGCCATCACCTCAAGTCCCCGGGCGTCGACGGCGAGCACGTCGCCAGGCCGCACCGAGGCGTCGCTGCTCCACGACGGCAGGGCGTCACCCTCCAGCACCCGCACCGTGTGGCCGCCGATGGGAAGGCGGACCCCCGGCCAAGGGTCGTAGGCGCGCACGCGGCGATCGATCTCGCCGGCGGGCAGCTCCCAGGTCAGGTCACCATCGGCCTTGCCGATCACCGGCGCGTAGGTGACACCCTCATCGGGCTGGGGTTGGAACCGGGCCGTTCCCGCCTCGAGCTGGTCCAGCCCCTCGGCGATGGCCTCGGCGCCAAGCTCAGCCAGCCGCGGGGTCAACGTCCGCGTGGTGTCATCAGGCGCCACCCGCAGGCGGCGCTGCAGCAGGACCGGCCCGGTATCCAGGCCCTCCTCCATGCGCATGATGCTGACGCCGGTCGCGGCGTCGCCGGCGAGGATCGCGGCTGCGATCGGCGAGGCGCCCCGCCAGCGCGGCAGCAGGGAGGCGTGGACATTGAGCCCACCCCCCGGGGTGGCCTCCAGCACCTCCGGCGGCAGGATCCGGCCGTAGGCCGCAACCACGATGGCATCGGCGCCCGACGCCTGGATGGCTCCCACAAGCCCGGGGTCGCGCGCGCCGCGGGGCTGCAGCACCTCCACCCCGGCCTCATCGGCGGCCTCAGCCACCGGCGACCGACGGAGCGCCATACCCCGCCCGGCGGGCCTGTCCGGTCGCGTGACGACCGCCGCCACCTGGTGCCGCGCCAGCAGCGCGCGGAGGCTGGGGACGGCGAACTCCGGCGTGCCAAAGAAAACCACGCGCATGGTGCAAACCCTAGCCGACGTCGACGCCGCGGACCCCAAGCCGGGGAACCGCGTCAGCCTCTAGACCGCCAGCGCCTCCTTGTCGGGCTCGCTGCCGCCCTCGGCGGCCTCCTGGGCCTCCGCCGGCTCGACCTTGCGCAGCTTGGTGGGATCCTCCATCCGGTCCGGGAAGAGGATGCCGTCAACGTGGTCGATCTCGTGCTGGAAGCAGCGGGCGAGCAGGCCCTCGGCCTTGATGCGGACGTCCTTGCCGTTGCGGTTCTTGCCCTTGACCACCACCTTCATCGCCCGGGTCACCTCGCCGACGTAGCCAGGGATCGAGAGGCAACCCTCGTCGCCCACCTGCTCGCCCTCGGACCGGACGATCTCGGGGTTGACCAGGGTGTGCAGGTTCTCGTCGACCTCGCAGACGATCACGCGCAGCGGCACCCCCACCTGGGGGGCGGCCAGGCCGATGCCGGGCGCGGCGCGCATGGTATCCACCATGTCGTCGATCAGCTGCTGGATAGAGGTGTCAATCTTGGGCACGCGCGGGCTCTTGGTGCGCAGGCGCGAGTCCTCGACAACGACGATGTCACGAACCACGGTTCAATTCTAAGAGGGGGAGGCCGCGGGCCCCCGCAGGGACGGTGGCTCCGCCCGGAGGAGGCGGAGCCACGTTGCCAGCTTCTCGCCTCGGGTTTAGACGCGTCTCCCGATCAGAGCCGCTGCCCCCAGGGCGCCGGTGAGGAGAAGCGCAAGCCCCAGCCACGCCGGCTGCGGTGCGTTGCTGTTGCCAGCCAGGACACCGCTCTTCGGCAGCGTCGGGGCCACGACCAGCACCTCGAAGGCGCCCACGTCGCAGGCAGCTCCCTGGGGACGGCTCAGCCCGCGCTCATCGGCGGTGGGACAGTTGGTGTTGTCCGCCTTGTCAAAGGCCGGGCTTGTGTTGGTGATCGCCATGGTGTTGGGAAAGCCGTTCGGCGGCACCACCGGCGGCGCGTTGAAGGCCAGCGCCGCCACCTGCGGGTCGGTGCTCTTCTGGTCGCCCGTGCCGATCAGGTTGCAGGTGTTGTCGCTGTCGATGTTGTGGCCCGCGGACGAGAAGCCCGCCGGGTTGGGACCGCAGTCACCGCTGCTGTTCAGGTTCTTGGCGACGATGGTGTTGTGGAGGTTGACGGTGATGGCGTTGGCGTACACGCCTCCCCCGCCCGCGGTGGGGACATTCCCGGGGGGGTTGACCGCGCTGTTACCCACGATGGTGTCGTTGTTCAGGGTAGTTGGAGCCGCGGTCCAGACCGCGCCACCCTGGCCCGAAGAGTTGCCGTTGAAAGTGTCGTTCGTCAGGGTCAGCTGCGATGACGCGGTGCCCGCGGAGTTGTAGATACCGCCCCCCTGACCAAAGCCGGAGAGCGCTCGGGGCGCAACCGCGCCGCGGGCGACTGTGTTCTGAACCTCATTGGTTACGTTGTTGGAGAACGTCGTGGACTGGATGTTGATCAGGCCAACGCTGCTAAAGATGCCGCCGCCCTGGCCGCCGGCGTTGATGCCGGTCGCGACGTTGTTGGCGACGATGTCGTTGGCCAGGTTCAGGCTGGCGTTGCTATTCACAATCCCCCCACCAGTGGCCGCGTGGCCGTTCTGGATCGTGATCCCGGTGATGGTGATGGTCGGGGGGTTGTTGCCGTTGCCAGTAGCGAACACGGGGTTGGTGGTTCCGCCGTCAACGGCGACCAGGCGCGGGTCGTCCCCGGCGATCGTCATCGACGAGGAGACCGGCAGAGTGTTCCCCCCTCCAGATGTGGTCGGGTACACCGTTGCCGTCCCTGACGGGATGGCCGGCACGTGGACGATGTCGTTGGTGTCGGTATCAGCGAGGGTGATGGCGTCGCGGAGGCTGCAGGTCACGACGGGATGACCGCAGTGCGTAGCAACAGCCGCCGCGTCGGCGGTGGTGTTGACCACGATGCTGACGCCGTTCGCTGCCTGAGCTGGCTTGCCGACTGCGATCAGAAGTGCCGCGCCGAGCGCGAACACCACGAGTCCCACGACTATCTGGGTGCGGCGGAAGCCACCTGAGGTCAACATTTGCATGGGTTCTCCTTCCATCACTTTGACGACCGACGCCAGATGTCCGATGAGTCCTGATGCCAAAGGGCGGTCTGGTCGCGGCCATCTTATGTCAGAAAGCGCGCGATCGCCACCCCGGAGCCGGAACTGCCTACTTGCCGTAGATGAAGCCCAGCAGGGGCCCCGCGTCGCTGTAGCTGACGTGCCTGGTGTCGACCTGGTTCCAGCCGCTGTAGTTCATCTCCGACACTGTGAAGCCGCCGGGGTCCACGCTCTCGACGTAGGCTACATGGCCGACGCTGCCGTAGCCAGCGCCATGATTCCAGACGGCCACCGCCCCGGGCCGCGCCTGGTTGCCCTCGGGGTAGCCGTAAGCGCGGGCGTTGGCGTACCACTCGTCGGCGTTGCCGAACCAGGGGATGCAACGGCGGTTGGCGACGTACCAGGTGCAATAGCCATAGTCGAAGTGGTTGCCGCAGGCCCCGCCACCGTTGGTGGCGCCACCGCCGGAGCTGAAGCTGCCGCCGGAGAAGGTTGGCGGCGGCGGCCGCATGGCGACTGCGATCTGGTTGTTGACGGTGGCGATCTGGCTTGCCAGGGCTTTCTGGTCGGCGTCGAGCTTGGCGACGCTGGCATCGTGTTGGGCAACCAGGACCAGCTGCTTGGCGTTCTCCTCTGCCAGCTGCTGCTGGACCTGCTTGGCCGCGGCTTGTCTGTCCTTGAGCTCGGCGGCGAGCCCGCTGAGGTCGGCCTCCTGGGCTTTGAGCTTGCGGGCGGTGTCGCTGATGCGGCGGTTGATGGTGGCGGACGCCATCACGTTGTTGATCAGGTCGCCGAAGCTGGTCGAGCT
Organism: Candidatus Dormiibacterota bacterium; assembly: GCA_035938265.1. GTDB lineage: Bacteria > Chloroflexota > Dormibacteria > DASZGP01 > DASZGP01 > DASZHA01. The sequence goes on along the minus strand of DASZHA010000113.1, from coordinate 31,113 downwards.
GAAGATCAGCGCCAGCTGGTCGTCGGCGGACATCGTCTTGTACTGGCCACGGGTCATCTCGTCCAGCAGGGCCCGCTGGTGGGCGATCTCCTTGCGGGTGGCGTCGATCCGGCCACCGACGGTGGCGATCTGACGCTTCAGGTCGGTCAGGTAGGCGGCGTTGTGGTTGAGCTCGTTCTGGAGGTTGTTGACGGCGTCCTCGGCCTCAAGCAGCGCCGCCACCTCGGCCGCCCGCTGCGGACCCAGGGCGGCGGACTGCTGCTGCAGGGCCTGGCGCTTGGACTGGAGCGCACCGACCTGGTCCGCCATGGCGGGCATCTGCGCCAGGGGCGTGGCCAGGGCGACCAGGCAGGTCGCGAGCAGGCGAGCTTTGAATCCCAGGATTGTGTCCTCCGTGAGGGCGCGTTGCTGAAGTGGCTGCTACGACGTTGCTGTATTGGAGCCGCGCTTTCCCTTCCCGTTGGGGGACCGTGGAAGCCGGCCCGGGCGCGGAGGTTTCGGCTACCGTAACACCGGTTCCGGGGCCTGGCAAGGGGCGGTCGGCAGGCGCGACCGGCCGGTCAAGCCCCCTACAGCGGGTCGACGTCCACCATCACCCCGCGCCCCTCGGGAAGCAGCCCCAGCACCGGGTCGAGGTCCGCGCCCTTGATCGTCAGCGACCAGCGGTACTCGCCGCGCAGGCGATGGATGAAGGCCGGACTGGGTCCCAACACCGTTACGGCGGCGGCTTCGACCCGGGCCAACCCGCCGTGCAATGACTCCGCGTAGCCCGTCGCCAGCCGCTTGGCGTCGTGGTCCTCGGCGGCCGAGACGGTGACCTCGATGAGCCGGCTGAAAGGCGGGAAGTTGAGGGCCTCGCGCACGGCCAGCTCCTCGGCGAAGAAGCCGTGGTAGTCGTGCTGGACGCCGAAGCGGATGGCGTAGTGGTGAGGGTTCATGGTCTGGACCGCCGCCCCCGCCCCGCTGCGTCGTGCCCGGCCGGCGACCTGGACCAGCGAGGCAAAGGTGTCCTCGGCGGCCCGGTAGTCGGGATACCCGAGCGCCTGGTCGGCATCGATCACGCCCACCAGCCCGACCCTCGGCAGGTCCCAGCCCTTGGCCACCAGCGACGTCCCCACCAGGATGTCGGCCCCGCCCCGGGAGAAGTCATCCCAGATGCCGTAGTAGGAGTCCCGGGTGCGCGCCGTGTCGCGGTCGAGGCGCAGGGTCCGGGCGTCGGGGAATAGCCGCTGTGCTTCGGCCTGGATCCGCTCGGTGCCGAACCCGACGGTGCGCAGGTCACGCGCCTCGCACTTGGGACATCGCTGCGGCAGGGCCTGGCGGTGACCGCAGTAGTGGCAGGCCAGGCTCTTGGTTACGCCGTGGTACACCAGCGACACGCTGCAGTTGGGGCAGCCGACGGCCTCCCCGCACTTGCGGCAGCGGGCGAACCAGGCCAGGCCGCGGCGGTTGAGATAGAGGATCACCTGGCCACCGGAGGCCAGCTCGTCGCGAGTGCGCTGCGCCAGTCGATCACCGATGGGACGGGTCAGGCTCCAGCTGTCGTCCTTGCGCATGTCGACGATCTCGATCTCAGGCAGCGGCTCGCCGCCATACCGCCGGGGCAGCTCCAGCACCCGCGCGTCCCGGAAGGAGCCCTCGGCGCGGCCGTGGCTGTCGTAGCTGACCACGGTAGGGGTGGCGCTGCCCAGCAGCACCGTCGCGCCGGTCAGCTCGCCCAGCTTGTGGGCCACGGTGACGGCGTTGTAGCGCGGCACCCGGAGCTGCTTGTAGGTGCTGGAGTGCTCCTCGTCGACGATCACCAGCCCGAGGTTGGGGATGGGGGCGAAGATCGCGGCCCGCGGGCCGATCGCGATCATCGCCTCGCCGGCGCGAAGCCGGCGCCATTCGTGCGCCCGCTCGCTGGGCGTCAGCCGGCTGTGGAACACCGCGATCTTTCCCGCGAAGCGCTCGGCGAAGCGCCCCGTGGCCTGGGGCGTGAGGGAGACCTCGGGGACCAGCACGATGGCGGCGCGGCCGAGCGCCAGGCAGGCGGCCAGCGCCTCGAGGTAGACCTCGGTCTTGCCGCTGCCGGTGACGCCATGGAGCAGGATGCGGCCCCCGTCGTGCGCCCCCAAGGATTCCTTGATGGCCACCGCAGCGACGGCCTGCTCGGGGTTCAGCTGCGCCGCCGGGCGCGCCCCAGCCGTTTCGGCGGCCAGGCTGCGATCGCGGCTGGTGACCTTGGGGCCCCGGGCCCGCTTGCTGCCGACCTTGAGGGAGCGCACACCGGGCGGGATCATGGCGCGCACCGTCTCGGCCAGCGGCGCGGCGTAGTAGTCGGAGATCCAACGGGCCAGCTCGACCTGGTGCTCCAGCAGCAGCGAAGGCTCCTCCGCGAGGGCCTCGATGGGGCGCGGTGAGGGATGGTTCGACGTCGGGCTGAGGCCAAGGACGAAGCCGGTCACGGTGCGCTTGCCAAATGGCACCACCACCCGGGCTCCCTCGCGTACGTCGCCCGCCAGCTCATCCGGCACGGCATAGGTGAAGGCGCCGGTTGCCGGCCCGGTGCGGCGATCCACGATGACCTCCGCGTACAGCGTCACAGGCTTGCTGGCCCGGCTGCCCCGGACCGCCTCAGGACGGTGACTCCTCCCCCCGGCGGAACCAGCCGAAGAGCCCGCGCCGCCGCTCCGGGGCACCGGGTATCACCCGGGGGCGCGTCCCCGTGGGCACGTCATTGACCGCCTGCAGCTGGGCGCGCGGTGGCGGGGCGATCGTCGGCGAGGGGGCGCGGGTGACGTGCTCGGGAGCGGCCCTGACCAGCTCCCACATATGGGCCGCCACTTCCATATAGGCCGTAGCCGCGGGGTTGGCGACACCGGTCGCTACCACCGGGACGCCGGTCAAGGATCCCTCAGCGACCCGCACGGTGTATGGGATGTAGGGCTGGAAGACCCGGGTTGCGGGCAGCAGGTGGAGGGCCTCCACCAGCTCGCGGCTGAAGTTGGTGCGGGCGCTGACGAAGGTGGGCAGCAGGCCCATCAGCTCGAGCTCTGGGTTGAGGTGCTCCTGGGCCAGGCGGATGGCGTGAGCCAGCTGGCGCAGGCCGCTGAGGGCGAAGCCCGATACCTGCAGCGGGATCATCACCCAGCGCGACGCGGCGAAGCCGTTGACGGTGTGGAAGCCGAGGTTGGGTGGCAGGTCGATCATGATCACGTCGAAGTTCTGGGCCGCCGGTTGTTGGAGCAGGGTGCGAACGATGTACTCCTTACCCACGCTGCCCAGCAGCTCCTGCTCGGCGGCGAAGAGCTCCATGTGCGCCGCCACCAGGCTGACGCCATGGAAGTTGGTCCGCTGGATCGCCGGCTCGAGGGTGTCGAGCCGGCCCGACATCAGGTGGTAGCTCGACCACCTGATCGCGCTCAGCTCGACGCCGAAGGCCTGCGCCAGGTTGCCCTGGCCGTCCATGTCCCAGGCCAGCACGTTCAGGCCCTGCCGACCCATGGCGACGGAGAGGTTGGCTACGCTGGTGGTCTTGCCCACGCCCCCCTTTCCCGAGGCGACGCTGATGACGGCGGTGGCCACGGTGAGCTCCTCAGCCCCGGCCCTGGGTCAGGTACATCACCGCCAGGACCAGGAGGAACAGCAGGAAGAGGAAGGCGAACGCCCGCGGGTCGGTGATCGGCTCATCGTCCGGGTGCTTCGAGGGCACCGGCTCGACCTCGGTCAGGTGCGGCTCGACGTCCGCTCCGTGGTCGTCGCCGGCCATCAGGAGGCCGCCTCCTTGGAACCACTGGTATCGCCGGGCCGGAGCAGCAGGAGGGCGGCGTCGAGGATGCGGTCGGCGATCTCCTCCTTGGCCGCGCGCCCGACCTCGCGGCGCTCCGTACGCGTGATCAGGGTCACGGCGTTGTCGGGGCTGCCCATCCCGATCTCCGGGTTGGATACGTCGTTGGCCACGATCATGTCGAGGCCCTTGGCCATCAGCTTCTCCTGGGCGTGGGCGACGACGTCGTGGGTCTCGGCGGCGAAGCCGATCTTGACCAGCCGGCGGGCTTGGCCGGGTGGGATCGAGGCCAGGATGTCGGTCGTGTGCTCGAGCTCCAGGGCCCCGGGCATCTCGGTCTTGCTGAGCTTGGTCCCGGCGCGCTCCCGCGGACGGAAGTCGGCAACGGCGGCTGCCATCACGAGCAGGTCGGCGGCGCCGACCTGGGCCGATACCGCCTCCAGCATCTCCTCGGCGGTCTCGACCTGGACGCGGTCGACGCCAGCAGCGACCGGCATCCCTGTGGTGGTGACCAAGATCGTGCGCGCACCGCGAGCCTCGGCGACGGCAGCCAGCGAATGGCCCATCAAGCCGCTGGAATGGTTGCCGATGAAGCGTACGGGGTCGAGCGGCTCCCGGGTGCCGCCGGCGGTGACGACCACGGTCAGGCCGGCCATGTCGCGGACGCCGGGGAGCGCGTCGCGGATGGCGCGCAGGACCAGCTCGGAGTCCGCGAGGCGGCCGATGCCCACCTCGCCCGAGGCCAGGCGCCCCTCGACCGGCCCGGCGAAGCTCACCCCTCGCTGCCTCAGGGTCTCGATGTTGGCGCCGGTGGCCGCTTGCTGCCACATGCGCGTGTGCATCGCCGGGGCCAGCACCAGGGGGGCGTTCGAGGCCAGGACCGTGGTGCTGACGATCTCGTCGGCCAGGCCATGGGCCAGCTTGGCGATGACGTTGGCGGTCGCCGGCGCCAGGACGATGGCCTCGGGCCAGTCGCTGAGCGCGATGTGCGCCTCACCGCCCTCGGCCTGGGCGCGCTGGGGTCCGAAGAGGTCGCTGGCGACGGGGTTGCCAGAGAGCGCCTCGAAGGTCAGGGGGGCGATGAAGCGCGTCGACTCCGGGGTCATGGCCACCCGCACCTCGGCGCCGGCCTGGACCAGCAGGCCGACCAGCTCCGCGATCTTGTAGGCCGCGATGCCGCCACAGACGCCGACCAGGATGCGGCGTCCGCCGAAGGCGCGGTGCGCAAGGTAAGGATTCACTGCTGGGTCCCGCGTCGGCGATTGATCACATCCAGAATCTGGCTCGCGGCGCGGTCGATGTCGTCGTTCACGACGACCACGTCGTATCGGTCAGAGTATCCCATCTCCATCTCGGCGTCAGATGCGCGACGAGCCAGGTCGGCGGCGTCTTCAGTAGCCCGCTCGGAGCGCCGTCGGGCCAGCTCCTCCATGCTCGGCGGGGCCAGGAAAATGCGCAGCGCCCCGGGCACCAGCTGATGGATCTGCTCCCCGCCCTGGACGTCGATGTTGAGGGCGATGTCCCTGCCCGATTCCAGCGCCGCCTCGACGCGGGCGCGGCCGGTGCCGGAGCGGTGGCCATGCACGTTGGCCCACTCCAATAGCTGGCCACCATCCACCAGGCGGTCGAAATCCTCGTCGGAGACGAAGGTGTAGTCCACCCCATCCTCCTCACCAGGCCGGGGCTGGCGGGTGGTGTAGGAGACGCTGTAGCTGAGGCTCGGGTCTAGCTCGAAGACTCGCTTGAGCACGCTGTCCTTGCCCACCCCGCTGGGGCCGGAAAGCACCACCAGGAGCCCACGGCGCCGTGGCACGTCGGCGCTGCTCACGATCGGCCGGCCGCCCCGGCGCAACTCACCGTGGGGATGCCTCCGATGTTCCGTATGTCTCGGACCGCAGGGCATCGAGCAGGGCGGTGAAATCGGCGGGCGGGGGCGCGCTGAAGTCCATTGGCTGGCCACTGCGCGGGTGATGAAGCTGCAGGCGGTGCGCGTGCAGGGCGGGGCGACCGATGCGCGGGTCGCCGGTCACGCTGCCATAGGTGACGTCCCCCAGCAGGGGATGGCCAATGGCGGCGAGGTGGACCCGGATCTGGTGGGTGCGGCCGCTGCCCAGCGTGACCTCGAGGTAGGTCGCGCCCTGAAACGACTCCAGGATGGCAAACGTCGTTGTGGCGGCGCGGCCACCCTCGACGACCGCCATCCGCTGGCGGTTGCGCGGGTCCCGGCCGATGGGCGCCTCGATCGCCCCCGGACCCTTGACCAGCCCCTTGGCCAGCGCCAGGTAGACGCGGTGGACGCGGCGCTCGGCGAGGTCGGCTGACAGCCGGCGATGAGCGTCGTGGTGGCGGGCCACCACCATCAGCCCGCTGGTGCCCTTGTCGAGGCGGTGGACGATGCCCGGGCGCTGGGGATCCCCGATGGTGGGCCAATCCGTGTGCCGCGCCAATAGCGCGTTGACCAGGGTGCCGGTGAGCTGTCCCGCACCAGGGTGCACCACCATCCCAGCCGGCTTGTTGACCACCAGCATGTCCTCGTCCTCGTAGACCACGTCCAGCGCGATCGCCTCCGCCTGCGGCAGCGCAGGCACCTGGTCCGGCACCACCACCTGGACGCGGTCGCCGGCGGCCAGCGCCCGGCTGGCGCGGGCAGGCCGGCCGTTGACGGTGATGGCGCCGTCCCTGGCCAGCCGGGCCGCCACCGTCCGTGAGGGCAGCACGCCGGCATCGGCGAGGAAGCGGTCGAGGCGAGGCTGAGCCTCGGCGGCCACCAGCTCGGTGGCGCGGGCGACGGTCACTGGGCCTCCTTGCTGGGGCTGGGGCGGACCGAGAAGCGCCACGCCAGGATGACCGCGCCCACCACGATCGCCGAGTCTGCCAGGTTGAACACCGGCCAGAAGCGCAGGTCGATGAAGTCGGTGACCGAGCCGAAGACGACGCGGTCCAGGGCGTTGCCGAGGGCGCCGCCCAGGATCATGCCCAACGCCACCCGGGTCCACACCTCCGACCTCGGCACACGCCGGTAGTACCAGACGATGGCCACCGTCGCGATCAACGCAAAGACCAGGAAAAGGTTGCCCAGGGAGGGCGCCAGGCTGAACGCGGCGCCGGCGTTCTGGGCATGGTCGATGTAGACCAGGCCGCCTGGCAGCGACCGGCTGCCGCCCAGGGGGATGTACAGCGCCACAGCGTACTTGCTGACACGGTCAACCACGAACGTCGCGCAGGCGACTCCGACCAAGAGAAGGGGGCTGCCGGCTTGGGTGGTGCTGGGCACGGGCATCTCTCCCTCGCGGGAGCCGGGAGGCCGAAGCCCCCTAGTGATGGTTCTCTTTGGACTTGCAGGAAACGCACTGCTCGGCAAAGGGCAGCGCCTCCAGCCGCTCCGCCGGGATCGGCTGGCCGCAGGTCACGCACTGGCCGTAGGTGCCGTCGTCAAGCCGCACAAGCGCCGACTTCACGGCCTCTCGCATGTGCTCGAGCTGGTCGATGACGGCCAGGTTCCGCTCCGTCTCCGAGGTCTCGCTGGCGGCCTCACCGACGTGGTTGCCGTAACCGGCGTACTCGTCCTTCTCCTGGCGTGACGCCTCGCGAGCCTTTTCCAGCTCGTTGAGCTCGCCGTCCAGACGACTCAGGTGCGACACCAGCTCCTGGCGCGCACGTACTGTATCCACCGCCGCGTTACTCAATGATGACCTCGAAGTAGGCTCGAAATGGGCTCGAAATGGGTGCGTGGCACCCACGTTCGGCACAGACCGGGAGTATACACCGGCGAGTTCAGCCCGAGATCAGGGCAGCGGAGCCAGGAAGGTGCCATCGAGGTCTCCCGGCCGGCGCGCGCCGACCAGGGCCAGGGTCAGGTCCAGTTCGGCCACCAGGGCCTTGATCACGTCCTCGACGCCGGCCTGGCCGCCCACCGCCAGGCCCCAGATGTAGGGCCGTCCGATGAACACCGCGTCGGCGCCGAGGGCGATGGCCTTGACCACGTCGGCGCCGCGCCGGATGCCGCTGTCCATCAGCACCGGGAAGCCTGGGCCGGCGGCAGCCCGGACATCGGGTAGGGCGTCGAGGGCCGCGATGGCGCCGTCGACCTGGCGGCCGCCATGGTTGGAGACGATGACGCCGTCGAAACCCGCCTCGATGGCCAGCCGGGCGTCCTCCGCCCCGAGCACCCCCTTGGCCACGATCGGGAGGCTTGTCAGCTGCCGCAACCAGGCGCAGTCGGCCCACGTCAGGCCGAGGTTGGGGAACATGCTCACCCACTTGGCCCCGGCGGCGAGCAGGTTGTCCTGCGGTGTCTCGTCGAGGCGGCTGCGGAAGACCGGGTCGCTGGTGAACTGGGCGATGCCCTTACCCGCCAGGAAGGGCAGGAAGGCGGAGTTGCGCAGGTCGCGGTCGCGCCAGCCGATGTGCAGCGTGTCAAGGGTGAGGACGATGGCCGAGTAGCCCGAGCCCTCGGCGCGCCGGACCAAGCTCTCCACCACCTCCCGGTCGTTGACCCAGTACAGCTGGTACCAGCGAGGGCTATCGCCCATCGCCGCGGCGATGTCCTCCATCGAGGTCGAGGCAGCGGTGCTGACGGTCATCGGGATCCCGGTGGCGGCCGCGGCGCGGGCCACCGGCAGCTCGCCCTCCGGGTGGACGATGCTCTGGACGCCCACCGGAGCGAGCATGATCGGCGCCGAGGACGCTGTTCCCAGCACGGTGGTGGCAAGGTCGCGCGTTTGCGTCCCGCGGAGCATCTTGGGGCGCAGCCGCCTCCGATAGAAGGCCTCCAGGTTGGCGCGCATGGTGGCCTCGGTGCCGGCCCCGCCGGCGACGTAGTCGTAGGCGGGTTTCTCCAGCTTCTCCCTGGCAGCGGCCTCCCAGGCGTCGTACCCGACCGGCCAATCGCCCCCACCAATGGCGTAGGCCTGCGCCAGCGTGGATTCGCCCAGCTCGGTCACGCCACGGCGACTCCGACGCGCCGCAGGGCCAGCCAGAGCGGCTCGCCCTCCAGCGGCTCGTCGACCACGTGCGCGCCTGCCGGCAGCTCGCCATCCGCCGGCGCCAGCGACACCGCCAGGGTCTCGCGCTGGATGTAGTCGGCCCACTCGGTGAAGACCTGGGCCAGGTCGCCGTCGGCGCGGTACCAGACCTCAATGCGGTCGTCGATGTTGAACCCGGCATCCTTGCGCGCCCCCTGGATGCGGCGCACCACCTCGCGGGCGAGGCCCTCGCGGCGCAGCTCCGGGGTGACCTCGGTATCGAGCTCGACCTCGTGGCCCTCGCCGGCGGCGTACCGCAGTGACTTGAGGTTGAGCTCGTCCAGCACGATCGCCTCCAGCTCGCGGTCCAGCTCCGGGCCGGGAACGGTGGCCCCCTTCAGTGGCTGCCGGACCTTGAGGTTGGCGCGGTCGCGCTCCTTGTGGCCGGCTTCGACGATCCGCCGGGCCCGTCCCATCTCCCGGGAGAGGTCGCGGTCGATCGCCGCCGCGTCCGCCACGGGCCAGAGGTCGAGGTGCACGGAGTCAGCCGCGCCGGCGAGGCCCCGGGCGAGGTTGAGATACAACTCGTCGGCCAGGAAGGGCGTGAAGGGCGCCAGCAGCCGCGACAGCGTGACCAGGGTCTCGTGCAGCGTCTGGTAGGCGTTGAGCTTGTCGGCGTCGGACTCCGACTTCCAGAATCGCCGCCGGGAGCGGCGCACGTACCAGTTGGAGAGGTCTTCGACGAAGCCTTGGATGGCGCGCCCGGCGCCGGTGGCATCGAGGTCCTCGAGCTCGTTCGTCACCCGCTCGACCGTCTGGTTCAGCTGGGACAGCAGCCAGCGGTCCAGCAGCGCTCTCTCGGCCACAGGGACGGCGGCCCCGGAGCCGGGCCTGAAGCCGTCGATGTTGGCGTAGGTCACGAAGAAGGAGTAGGTGTTCCACAGCATCCGGAAGAACCCGGCGACGACCTCGCCGAACGTCTTGGGCGCCACCCGGTACTCGTTCCCGACCGCCACTGCGGTGTAGAAGTACCAGCGCAGGGCGTCGGCGCCGTAGGTGTCCATCATCTCGATGGGGTCGACGACGTTCCCCTTCGACTTGCTCATCTTCTTGCCGTCCTTGTCCACCACGTGGCTGGGAACGACGCAGCTGCGGTACGAGCTCTGGCCACTGACCAGGGTCGAGATCGCCAGCAGGCTGTAGAACCAGCCCCGGGTCTGGTCGATGGCCTCACAGATGAAGTCGGCCGGGAACTGCTCCTCGAAGGTCTCCTGGTTCTCGAAGGGCCAGTGGTACTGGGCATAGGGCATCGCCCCCGAATCGAACCAGACGTCGATCACGTCGACGACACGCTTCATGGTGCCGCCGCACTTCTCGCAGGGAAGCGTGACCTCGTCGATGTAGGGGCGATGGAGATCGGTGTCGGGCGGCAGCCCCAGCTCGACGGCGGAGCCCACGCAGACCCTGTGGTCGCACCTCTCGCACTCCCATACCGGCAGCGGCGTGGCCCAGTAGCGATAGCGCGACAGGCTCCAGTCGACGTTGTTCTCCAGCCAATCGCCCATCCGGCCCTCTTTGATGTGCTCGGGGACCCATCGGATCGAGCGGTTGTTGGCCACCAGCTCGTCCCGGCGGTTGCTGGTGGCGATGAACCACGAGTCCAGCGCGTAATAAAGGAGGGGGGTGCCGCAACGCCAGCAGAAGGGATAGGTGTGACGGATGGTGCCCTTCTTGTAGAGCAGTCCGCGCGACGCCAGGTCCTTCATGATCTCGATGTCGGCGTCCTTGACCCACATCCCCGCGAAGGGCTGGACCTCGGGCAGGAAGCGGCCTCGGGTGTCGATGACGTGGCGGACGGGGATGCCCTTCTCGATCGCCAGCCTCAGGTCGTCCTCCCCGTAGGCGGCCGCGGTGTGGACGATGCCGGTCCCCTCTTGGACGTCGACGAAGTCGGCCTCGACCACGAAAAAGGCCGGCTCCTTGGGCACCAGGTACTCGTAGAGCGGCTTGTAGGTCTGACCCACGAGGTCCCTGGAGGTGAGCTTCTCCAGCACCTCGTACTTCTCCTCGAGGACGTCGAGCCGAGCCTCCGCGAGGATGATGTTGATGGGCTCCTCGGTTTCGGGGGCGCCAGGGCGATGCGTGCGGACCTTGACGTAGCTGATGTCGGGGCCGACGGCCAGGGCGACGTTGCCAGGCAGGGTCCAGGGCGTCGTGGTCCAGGCAATGAAATACGTGTTGGGCTGGTCCGTGAGCTCAAAAAGGACGTGTACGCTGGGGTCCTTGACGTCGTCCTCGTAACCCTGGGCCAGCTCGTGGGAGCTCAGGGGGGTCATGCAGCGGGGACAATAGGGCACCACCTTGAAGCCCTTGTAGAGAAGCTCCTGCTCCCACATATTCTTCAGCAGCGACCACACCGACTCCATGTAGGGCGTCTCGTACGTGATGTAGGGATGGTCGAGATCCAGCCAGAAGCCGACCCGGTGGGTGAACTCGACCCACTCCTTGATGTAGCGGTTGCCCGACTCCTTGCACTTCTGGTTGAACTTGTCGATGCCGTAGGCCTCGATGTCCAGCTTGCTGGTGAAGCCGAGCTCCTTCTCCACCTCGACCTCGACGGGCAGGCCATGCGTGTCCCAGCCTCCCTTGCGGACTACGCGGTGGCCGCGCATCGTCTGGTACCGCGGGAAGAGGTCCTTGAAGGCCCGCGCCAGGACGTGGTGGAGACCAGGAAGCCCGTTGGCGGTCGGTGGTCCCTCGTAGAAGACCCAGTTGCTGTCCCTGGGCCGCTCCTCAACCGAGCGCTGGAACACGCGGTTGGCCTCCCAGAAGGTGCGCACCCGGCGCTCCACGTCGGGGAAGCTGACCTTGCTGTCGACGGGCTCGAACACCGATTCGGTCGGTTCAGTCATGGGCTGGTCCGGCCGCGCCGGCTAAATGCCGAATCCGAAGCCGCCGGCCCCCGGCGCGATCAGGCCCAGCACGAACTGCATCGCGATGATCACCAGCATCGGCGAGATGTCGAGGACGCCGCCGATCGGGGGTATAAGTCGACGCACCGGGGCCAGCACCGGCTCCGTCACCTCGAATAGGAAACGGGGGATGCCCGAGCTCCAGTCGCGCACGAAAAAAGACCCCAGCGCCCGCGCGATGATGAGCAGGGTGTAGACCTGCACGATCGCCGCAACGATGGCGATCATGCCTCGCCCTCGTGGTGGTGGTCGTGATGCGAGCCGAATAGCGCGGTTCCCACGCGCACGATGGTAGCGCGCTCCTCAATCGCCACCTCGAGGTCGGCGCTCATGCCCATTGACAGGTGGCGCATGGGGGGAAAATCGCCCGCCGCGTCGAGCTCTTGCTTGAGACGGCGCAAGGCGGCGTAGTGCGCCCGGGCAGCCTCCGCCGGGGCCTCCAGGACCCCCATCGTCATCAACCCCTGGACGTCGAGGCCGCCGAGCTGGCGCAGCAGCGGGTACGCGATACGCACCTCATCAGGTCCGAAGCCGAACTTGGCCGGGTCGCCAGCGATGTTGACCTCCAGCAGCGCCGGGACCACCACCTCGTCCTCGGTGGCCCGTTGGGCAATCGCCTCGGCGAGGCGCACGCTGTCGACCGACTCGATCATGGCGAAGGGTCCCACCGCCTGGCGCACCTTGTTGCGCTGGAGGTGGCCGATCATGTGCCACTTGAGCGGGTCGCGAACCGCCATCGACGCTGCCGCCATCTTGGGAATGGCCTCCTGGACCCGGTTCTCGCCGAACAGGCGCTGCCCTGCTTCGGCCAGCTCGCTGACCTGCTCCGCCGAGGCGTACTTGCTGGCCGCCACCAGCTCCACCTCGTCGGCGGTCCGGCCGGCGCGTTCGGCCGCGGCGCTGATGCGCGCCCGGACCTCGGTGAGTCGATCCGCCGCGCTCAGTGGTAGTGGTCGGATTGGGGCCAGGTGGGCTTGTCGAGGGCGACCACCGCGGCGGCCCGGAAGGAGGTGCGGTCGCGCCGGAAGCTGGGCAGCTCCGGGTCCTCGAAGGTGCACCTGGCGACGGCGTCGAGGTGGCGGTCCTGGACCCGGGCGTCGAGCAGTTGCTGCCGCAGCGCCCCGGCGATGTCGAAACGGGTGGCCGCCATGTCGGCGTCGGCGGACACGTTGGCGCCCAGGCCCGCCGAGAAGGCGGCCTGGACGACGTCGGGGCCGACCTCGTAGCAGTCGCCGCAAATCCCCGGCCCGATCCCCGCGCGGATCTCGCTGGCCTTGCCACCGGACTCCTTGACCAGGCGGGTCACAGCCCGCGGCAGGATCCCCGCCACCGCGCCCCGCCAGCCGGCGTGCACGATCGCCACCATCTGCGAGTCCGGCTCGAGCAGGACCACCGGGAAGCAGTCGGCGGCGGTGAGCAGCAGCGGCCACGGCTCCTCGGTGATGAGGCCGTCGGTGTGCGGCAGGCGGTTGCCCGGGCCGCAGTTCTCGCAGAAGTGGACCACGGCCACGGTGGCGCCGTGGACCTGGTCCGCGGTGATAGTCAGCTCGGGGTCGAAGCCGACCTCCGCGCCCAGCGCGCGCAGCCGGGCCCTGCCGGCATCGGTCTGCAGCGCCGGCCAGGCGAAATCGCCATGGGCGCGGGTGGTGAAGCCATGGCGCAGGCCTGCGTCGCTGAGGATCGGCAGGCGCAGGACCGTCGGAGTGCTGGCGGGGGCGGTCATGCCCCAATCATCGCTCGCACGGTTCAGTCGCGATGGACTATTCGGTCCCGGCGAGGATCACAGACGCCACCAGCTCGGGGTCATCGGTGATGGGGACATGGCCGCAGCCCGGCAGGGTGATCCAGGTGTGCGAGGCCGGCAGCTGCTCGCGCCGCCGGGCAACCACGGGTGGATGGATCAGGTCGCGGCTGCCGAAGGCCACCGTCACCGGGACGCTGATGCCCTGGCCGCCGGTGAATCGATTCTGGTTGAGCCCTTCGAGAGCACGATCCCAGTCGGGGCAACCCGCGAGCAGCTCCGATGACTCTAAGGCGAACTCGGCACTCATCCTCCAGGGGCGGCCATAGACGCTCAACATCAGCGCGGTCCGCCCGGCCGGGGAGTCCAGCGCCGTTGCCAGTGGCGCCAGCCGAGCCATGGCCAGCCGGTGGGCCGAGTCGAGAAGGAAGTGGGACCAGCGGGGCTGTCGCTCCCAGAGGCCCGCCGGGGACAGCGCCACCACCGACCGCGCGGAGCCCCGCTTGGCGGCCTCCAGCGCGATCCACCCGCCCAGCGAAAGCCCGGCGATGTCGAAGGGCGCCGGCACTCCCAGGTCCTCCATCGCCTCCGGCAGCAGCTCGGCGTAATGCATCGGGGTAGGAAGGCCGTCGCTCAGCGGCACGCTCTCGCCGAAGCCGGGAAGGTCCACTGCGACCACCCTCCGCGTTCGCGCCAGGCGGTCCATGATCGGCAGCCATGCCCGCTTTGACATGCCGATGCCGTGGACCAGGACCAGTGGCCTCCCCTCCCCGCGCTCAATGTGGGCCCACGCCATGGGCGAATGATATTGGCGCCTGGTTGAGGCGGTTTGCCCTACTTGATCCCCTGCTTGCTGAGCAGCTGGTCGATCTCCTTCTTGACCTCGGTCAGGTCGCGGAACTGGCGGTAGACGCTGGCGAAGCGCACGTAGGCCACGTCGTCGATGCGGCGCAGGTGCTCCATGACCAGCTCGCCGATCTCGCGCGACGGGATCTCCATCTTGCCGGTCGCGCGCAGCGCCGACTCGATCTCGTCGATTGTGTTCTCGATCGTCGACGGCGAGACGTCGCGCTTCTCGCAGGCGGTCATCAGGCCGTCGAACATCTTCTGGCGGTTGAAATCTTCACGGCGGCCGTCCTTCTTAATAACGTAGAAGGGGATGTTCTCTACCCGCTCGTAAGTGGTGAAGCGTTTCTCACAGCCGAGGCACTCGCGCCGGCGCCGGATGGCCTCACCAGTGTCTGAGTCACGGGAGTCGACGACCTTCAGCTCCTCGTGACCACAATATGGACACTTCACGAACTGGGCGCCTCTGGGGATAAAGACAACATGTTGTAGTACGCCCGGATCGTAGCACAGCAAATTGTGCCTCACGGGCCACCCGGCGGAAGCGCTTGGGGCGGGTCGAGCCCGCCCCGGTCAGGCTACCTTCGGTTTCTAAGGAAGGCCGGAATATCCAGGTCGTCGGAATCGAAGGTCTGCGTCGACTCCTTCTCGGCGCCGGCAGGTACCGGCCTCGCCGGCTCGTAAGCCGAGGCGGCGGCCTCCTCGTCGCCGGCAAAGGCGTCCATCTGGCCGTTCCTCTCGCCGCTGAACGAGGTGGCGATCACGGTGACCTTGATCTCACCCTGCATCCGTTCGTCGATAACGGTGCCGAAGATCAGGTTGCCCTCGGCGCCGGCCGCCTCGCGTACCAGTTGGGCCGCCTGGTCGATCTCGAACAGGGCCAGGTCGGGGCCGCCGGTGATGTTGAGCAGGATGCCGCGGGCGCCGTCGATGGTGGTCTCCAGCAGCGGGCTGCTGATGGCGCTCTTGGCGGCGTCGGTGGCGCGGGTGTCGCCGCTGCCGAAGCCGATGCCCATCAGGGCCGCGCCCTGGCCCGACATGATCGCCTTGACGTCGGCGAAGTCGAGGTTGATCTCGCCCGGGAAGACGATCAGGTCGGAGATGCCCTGGACCCCCTGGCGGAGGACGTCGTCGGCGATCTTGAAGGCGTCGCCCATCGAGGTCTTCTTGTCGACCACCTCCAGCAGGCGCTGGTTGGGCACCGTGATCATGGTGTCGACCCGCTCGTGGAGCTGCTCCAGCCCCTCACCGGCGACCTCCTTGCGGCGGGCGCCCTCGAAGAGGAATGGCTTGGTGACGACGCCGATCGTCAGCGCCCCACCCTGCTTTGCGATCTCCGCCACCACCGGGGCGGCGCCGGTGCCCGTGCCCCCGCCCATGCCTGCGGTGATGAAGACCATGTCGCAGTCCTTGAGCAGGTCGGTGAGCTCCTGCCGCGACTCCTCGGCGGCCTCCATGCCCTTATTGGGATCACCCCCCGAGCCCAGGCCACGGGTCAGCTTCTTGCCGATGTTGAGCTTGACGTGGGCCTCCGAGCTGTGCAGCGCCTGGAGGTCGGTGTTGACCGCCACGAACTCGACACCCCGGAGCTTGGACCGGATCATCCGGTTGACCGCGTTGCCTCCGGCGCCACCGACCCCCACCACCTTGATGCGGGCGTTGCCGTCGATGGTCCTGTCGATCTCTCTGGCCATGGGATCCTCCTCAACTCCTGAGTCGTCCGCGGCTCTCCCAGCCACCTCCGACTCGCCCGAAACCATGACCTCAGGGTCCGGAGGGGCAACTCCTCCGAGGCCCTTTAGCCTCATCTGTCGCTCGAAATCAGAAAAAGTCACGTAGCCATCTCAAGGTCTTCTGGTAAGCGTCCTGCAGGCTCTGTGCACCCGCTCCGTCTGAGGCGTGGGACGGCGTCGTGAGCTTTGCGCCCCACTTTATCAGTCCGACCGAGGTCGCGAAAGATGGGCCGGCAACTTTGTCGGACATACCCCGGATCTTGATGGGCGTGCCCACCCTGACGGGCAGGTCGAGGACCTCCGCGGCGAGGTCGGGGAGGCCCAAAAGCTTGGCCCCTCCGCCGGTCAGAACCAGCCCGCCGGGGAGCAGGCCCTGGAGCCCGCTGGACGCGATTTCGGCCTTGATCATCTCGATGATCTCCCTGGCGCGGGGCCCGATTATCTCCGCCAGGTAGGCGCGCGGGACGCCCTGGACCTTGTCCGAGCCGATCGGCTGGATGTCGATGACCTCGTCCCGCGGGATCAGCTGGGGCAGGGCGTGGCCGTAGTTGATCTTGGCCGCCTCGGCGTCGGTCAGGCTGGTGCGCAGCCCGATGGCGAGGTCGTTGGTGACGTGGTTGCCGCCCACCGGCAAGACGGCGGTATGGATCACGCTGCCCTCGGTGAAGACGGCCACGTCGGTAGTGCCGCCGCCGATGTCGGCCACCGCCACCCCCTGGTCGAGCTCGTTGTCGTTGAGCACCGCCTCCGCAGAGGCAAGGGACTGGGTGACCAGGTCGTCGACGTTGAAGCCCGCGCCGTGAACCGCCTTGACCACGTTCTGGACCGCGGTGCTGGCTCCCGAGATGATGTGGGTCTCGACCTCGAGGCGGGCCCCCGACATGCCGACGGCCTCGCGGACGCCCTCGTGGCCGTCGACGGTGTAGCTCCGCGGCATCACGTGGATGACCTCCGAGTCGTTGGGGATGGACACCGTCCGGGCGGCGTCGATGACGCGGTCGACGTCCTTCTGGGTTATCTCGCGGTCGCCGCCCGCTACCGCCACCACGCCGTGGCTGTTGATCGACCTCATGTGGCCCCCGGCAAGCCCGGCGTAGACCGAGTCGACGCGGTGGCCCGACATCCGCTCGGCGGCGTGGACCGCGCCCTCGATCGCCTTGACCGTCTTCTCAAGGTTGACGATGACGCCCTTTCGGAGGCCCTCGGAAGGCACCTCGCCGACGCCGCTGATGACCAGCTCCTCGCCCAGGTCAGGGTCGAGCATGTTGGCGATGACGCAGCAGACCTTGGTGCTGCCGATGTCGACGCCGACCAGTCTCCCTCCCCTCGCCATCAGCGGCGAGGCGCCACGAAACGGTCCATCAGTCGAGCGGGGTCATTAGAGAAGCTGCCGGCGGATTACTGCGATGTTCTGGAAGATGCGCACTCCGAAAGCGAAGATGGCGGCGAAGTAGAGTTCAACCCCGAGCTTATCGCCTAGATAGGTGAGAGCACCAGCGACGGCGCTGTTGGTGATCAGGCCGCTTAGGAAGACGGCGTTCTCGTAGCGGCCGTTGAGGGAGGCCTTGAGGGCCCCGAAGATGGAGTCCAGCGCCGCCAGCAGCATGACCGCGGTGTACCGCGAGTACGTTACCGGGATCTGGATGTTGGTCTTGACGCCGACGATGATCCCCACCGCCGCCGCCAGCAGCACCAGGGCGACCTGGATCAGCCCGGTCCGCTGGCCCACCTAGCGGTCCACTATGGCTTCTTGGTCGGCGAGGCCGACGGCTTGGGACTGGGCGAGGGGCTGGGGATGCTGTGGGTCGCCGGCGCATTGGGGTTCTCGAGGGTCACGTAGTCGAGGTTGGAGTGGCCCAGGTCGACCTGGCTGCTGAGAGATTTGAGCGCCGCCAGCTTGGCGTCGAGGCTGTCGATCTGCTCCGGAGTGACCATCTGGCCAAAGAGGATACGCGGCCCGCCGGTGGTCTCCACAACCAGCTGCCCGCCGGACTGGATCACGAACCTGGCGACGGTCAGCCCATAAGCCGAGGGGAAGGTCGACTGCATCTGGTCGAGGTCGACCACCAGCCGGCTGTTGATCGCGCTCTGGCCCGGCGCCAGGGCGGCGGTGTCCTCCTCGGTGATGGGCACCCGGGGCTGGCCGGGGTTGCGGCCAAGACCAACGTCGGTGGTGGCGGTGAGGACGTTGCCCTGCTCGTTGAGCAGGTAGCGGGCGTTGCCGCGGGTGACCAGGGCCAGGGGTTCCCACTCCGTCACCTCGATCCGGACCTGGTTGGGCAGCTGGGTGCGGACGGTCGCCGAGCGGACGTAGGGGTCGCCGGCCAGCTCCGACTGCGCCGCGCTGGTGGAGACCAGGAAGATCGACGTCCCCGGGCTGAGGCCGGCCCGGTCCAGGATGTGCTGGCGGCTCAGGTGCTTGGCGCCGCTGACTTCCACCTGGGTCGAGGCGAAGACCGGCTGGTTGACCAAGACGAAGAGGCAGACCACCTCCAGCAGCAGGATCGCGGCTCGCAGCACCGCCCGCGGCGAGAGCGTGACGGTGGGCAGGCTGAGGCCGGCGCCCGCCCCACTGGACCGCGACCGTCGCGGGGCGCCGCGGCCCCGGCGGTGCTCAGTGGGCGGGGCCAGGTCGCGACCGCCGCCCGCGCTCCTCCTGCCGGCTGGGCTGCGGCGCCGCCCTCCGCCGGTGCTCACGCTGGCAGCGCCTCCTCCACCAGCCTGGCGATCAGCGCCGGGAACTCCAGCCCCGCGGCGCGAGCGGCGTCGGGGAAAAGGCTGAGCTCGGTCATTCCCGGCATGGTGTTGACCTCCAGGATCCAGACCTCGCCCGTGGGCGGGCAGATGACGTCGACCCGGCTCAAACCCCTCGCGCCGACGAGGTGGTGAGCCCGCAGCGCCAGCCGCTGGGCCTCCTCTGCCTGGGCCGCCGGGATCCGGGCGGGGATGACGTGCTGGCTCATGCCAGCGGTGTACTTGGCTTCGTAGTCGTACGTGCCGCTGGTGGCGAGGATCTCGAGGGTGGGCAGGGCCTGGGGGTCGAGGACGCCGAGGACGCCGATGGTCACCTCCATCCCCGGTTTGAAGCTCTCCACCAGGGCGGCGCCATCGGGCCCGGAGCTGTCCAGGGCGAGGGCCACACCATCGAGGACGGCGTCCTCATCCTGGGCGATGCTGAAGCCAAGACTGGAACCGCCCGAGTTGGGTTTGATCGCCAGCGGCAGGCCGAGGTGGGCAGCCAGGTTGCCCGCCTGGACCCGGGGATCGGCGACGCTCTCGACCAGCTCGAACTCCGGCGTGGGCAGCCCCTCCGCGATCATCACCCGTTTGGCGGCCGCCTTGTTCATCGCCAGCGCCCCAGCCAGTACGCCCGAGCCGACGTAGGGCAGGTCGAGCAGCTCCAGGACGGCGGCCGCGGTGCCGTCCTCGCCGAGCGGCCCATGGAGCGTGGGGAACACGAGGTCGGGGTCAATGCGCCGCAGTGCCTCGCCGCACTCAGGGCCGAAGTCGACCATCTCCGCGTCATGGCCAAGGCTGCGGAGGGCATTCAGCACCTGCTCGCCGGAGCGCAGCGAGACCTCGCGCTCGCCGGACACGCCGCCGGCCAGGACCACGACCTTCACGGCCGATGTTCCTGGCCCGCGAAGGCGTCGGGGATCCCCCCGGGCCATCGACCCAGCGCCTCGATCTCGGTCTCCAGGCGGATGCCATGCTGGTCCTCGATCGTCGCCTGGACGATCCGCACCAGCTCGGCCACGTCGGCCGCCCGCGCGTTGCCGGCGTTGACGATGAAGTTGGCGTGCTCAGGGCTGACCATGGCGCCGCCAACGGTCCGGCCTTTGAGCCCGGCGGCGTCGATCAGGCGCGCGGCGGCGTCGCCCGGCGGATTCTTGAAGACGCTCCCGGTGCTGCGCTTGGTGACCGGCTGCGTCAGCCGGCGCTGGCGCTGGATCTCGTCCATTCGACGCTTGATGTCGGCAGCGTCGGCCGGCGCCAGGCCGAACTCGGCCGCGGTGACGACCGCCCCGGCGAGCTCGCCGTCGCGCAGGGCCGAGCCGCGATAGACGAACGCCAGCTCCTCGGTGGTCCAGGTGCGTTCCTCACCGGCCGGGTCGTGGCCGTGGATTGCGACCACGGTGGAGACGATGTCGGAGCCGAAGCAACCGGCGTTGTTGCGGACCGATCCACCGACCATTCCGGGGATGCCCAGCGCCCATTCCATGCCCGTGAGCCCAGCGCCGGCGGCCGCCTGGGCAACCTTCACCATCCGAGCCCCGGCGCCGGCGTAGACCGTCTCCCCGCGGACCTCAATGGAGGCGTCGGTCGGGTGGACCACCAGTCCCTCCACGCCCTCGTCGGCGACCAGGACGTTGCTGCCGTTGCCCAGCAGGGTGACGGGGATGCCGCGCTCCCGGGTCTCCCGCATCAACGTCGACCACCCCGAGCCCACCTCGAGGTACCAGTCAGCGGCGCCACCGATGCGATAGGTGGTATGCGGCGCCAGCGAGTGGTTCGGGTTGGCGCCGCGCTGCAGCCATTGCATCGTGCTCGAGAGCGGCGAGCTCAAGCCGCGTCCCTGAGGCGCCGGCTGGCGCGGTAGATGTCGCCGGCGCCCATGCACACGGCAACGTCGCCAGGTTTGAGCCGCCGCCGGAGGTCGGCGGGTAGGTCGTCGAGCGACGGCAGCACCGTGACCGGCAGGTCCGGGAGCCTGCGGGCGACGGCGGCGGCCAGCGCCTCCGAGGTAGCGCCGTCGATGGGCGCCTCGCCGGCGCTGTAGACCGGCACCAGGACCAGCTCGTCGGCGCCACCGAAGGACCCGGCGAAGTCCTCGAGCATCGCGCTGAGGCGCGTGTAGCGGTGAGGCTGGAAGGCGCAGACCAGGCGGCCCGGGGTCAGCTCCCGCGCCGCCGCCAGGGTCACCACCACCTCGGTGGGGTGGTGGCCATAGTCATCGTAGACGCGGGCGCCGTCGACCTCGGCCACCAGCTCCAGCCGGCGGCCCGGCAGCTCCAGGCCGCCCAGTGGCTTCACCGCCTCCGCCATCGATCGCCCCATTTTCACCGCCACCACCAGCGCCGCCAGCGCATTGCTGGCGTTGTGCCTGCCCGGGACCGGCAGCCGGACCTTCTCGTAGCCCCAGGGCGAGGACACGTCGAAGCTGGAGCCGCCGTCGACCGCCTCGTACTGCTCAGCGCGCACCTGGGCCGAAGGACCGAACCCGTAGGTGATCACGTCGCCGGGCGTGGCCGCCACCAGCGCCGCGGCGCCACTGTCGTCGACGCAGGCCACCAGCGCGCCGGTGACGCGGCTGGCGAAGAGCTCGAAAGCGCGGCGGATGGCGGCGATGTCGGGGTAGTGGTCGAGGTGGTCAGCCTCGACGCCGGTGACCACCGCCAGCTCGGGCGAAAGCTCGAGAAAGGAGCCGTCGCTCTCGTCGGCCTCGATCACCGCCACCTTGCCGCGGCCGTAGCGCGAGTTGTACTGGCTGCCCGGCAGCCGGCCGCCGCTGAGGACCAGCGGGTCCATCGCGCCCAGCGCCGTCGCCACCATCGTCGTGGTCGTGGTCTTACCGTGCGTGCCAGCGACCGCGACCTGGCGACGACCGCGGGCGACCTCCGACGCGGCCTTCCCCCGGCTGACCACGCGCAGGTTCCGACGACGGGCCTCCACCAGCTCGGGGTTGTCGTCGGGAATCGCGGTGGAGACGATCACCGTGTCGGCGCCCTCGAGGTTGCCGGCGTCGTGTCCGATGGCGACGCGCGCGCCTGCGGCGCCTAGCGCGTCGGTGACGGTCGACGCCTGCGCGTCCGACCCGCTGACGCTGTCACCCGCCTCGAGGTAGAGGTGCGCCAGGGCGCTCATCCCCGAACCGCCGATGCCCACCAGGTGCACGTTCATGCAGCGCGCTCCAGGAGCAAGCGGGCAACGTCGCGGGCGGCGTCGGGCCGGCCGAAGGCCCGGCTGGCGGCGGCCATCCGGCTCAGCCGGGCGCCACCGTCGGGCTTGCGGAAGCTCTTGATGATCGACGTCACCTGGGCCCCGCTCAGCTCCTGGTCGCGGACCATGACGGCTGCCCCGGTGGCCACCAGCGGCTCGGCGTTGTGCCGTTGGTGCTCGCCGGCGAACGGGAAAGGCACCAGGATCATGGGCAGGCCCATGGCCGTCATCTCGGCGATGCCGCTGCCCCCGGCCCGCGCCAGCACCAGGTCGGCTGACCCCAGCAGCCGGTCGATGCGCTCAACGAATGGCTGGAGCACATATCGGTCGGCGAGGTCGGCGGGCAGCCCGGATCGGAAGCTGTGGAGCCAATCGTGGTCGCGAGCCCCGCAGACGTGGTCGACGGTCATGTCGGCGTGCTCTTCGAGGACCGGCTTGAGGCTCTCCACCACGGCCAGGTTGATGCGGTGCGCCCCCTGGCTCCCCCCGAAGACGACGAGGTGGCGAAGCGCGGAGATGTCACGCGCGGGCGGCTTGAACTCGGGACGGACGGGGGTGCCGGTGCGCACCACGGTCGTGCCCGGCAGGTGACCGGCGGTTTCGTCGTAGGCCGACGCCACTACGCGCGCCCGCCGGGCGAGGAGCTTCGTGGTCCGCCCGGGCTCGGCGTTCTGCTCCTGGAGAAAGAACGGCACCCGGCTGCTGGCCGCGGCGATCCCCACCGGTGCGGTGACGTAGCCCCCGGTGCCCAGCACGGCGTCCGGGCTGAATCGCCGGATCAGGCCACGGGTCCGCATCACCGCCGCCGGCAGGGCGTAGGCCAGGGGCAGGTTCCGCCAGGCCTCTTCTTCGACACCACGGATGGCCAGCCCTTCCATGGTCACCGGCCAGCCAGACGCGATCTCCTCCTCGATGCCACCCTTGCGGCCTACGTAGAGGACCTCGCCGCCGGGGTCGATCTCAGATAGGGCTTGGGCTACGGCCAGTGCGGGGTAGATGTGCCCCCCGGTGCCGCCGCCCGATATCAATACCCGCACGTCGACCAACCGCGGGCTTGACGCCCTGCGCGGAGATGTTGAGCAGCAGGCCCACCGCCGCCAGCGACACAGAGAGCGAGGACCCGCCGAACGAAATGAAGGGCAGCGGGATCCCGGTGGTTGGGAGGGTGAGTGTGACCGCCGCCATGTTGACGAAGGCCTGGAAGATCAGCCAGGTCGTTATTCCCGTTGCGAGCAGGAGCCCGAAGGTGTCTGGCGCCCGCAGGGCGGCTCGGTAACCCCGGTAGGCAAGGACGCAGAACAGGAGCAGAACCAGGACGGTGCCGACCAGCCCCAGTTCCTCGCCGATGATAGCGAAGATGAAGTCGGTGTGAGCCTCGGGCAACCATTGGTATTTCTGGATGCTGTTGCCCAGGCCGACGCCAAACAAACCGCCCGAGCCCAGCGCGAGGACCGACTGTACCCCCTGGAAGCCGGTGTTGAGTGCGTCCGACCAGGGGTTGAGATAGGAGAGCATCCGGCTGTACCGGTAGGGCTCGAGCTTGATCAGCACCGCCATCCCCCCGGTCGCGACCGCCAGCACCCCGGCCAGGTGAGTCCAGCGCGCGCCCGCTACCAGGAACATGGCCACCGCGATCACGGCCAGGATCGCGGACGTACCCAGGTCCTTCTCCAGCAGCACCAGGCCGAGCAGCACGCTGAGCATCACCAGGAACGGGACCAGGCCCTTACGGAAGGACCGGACGCGCTCGGTCGACTTCTCCAGCCAGCGCGCGAGGTAGACGATGGCCACGATCTTGGCCGCCTCCGCGGGCTGGAAGGTGAACGAGCCCACCCCGAACCAGCGGCGGGCGCCGTTGCGGACGACGCCGATGTGCGGCACCAGGACCAGGACCAGGAGCGCCACAACGACAAGCGCCCCGATTGGCGCCAGGCCGCGCAGGCGGTGGTAGTCGAATCCCAGGGCCAGCAGCCCCAGGACCGCGCCCACCACCAGCCAGATGATCTGGCGCTGGAAGTAGTAGCTGGCGTTGCCGTACTCCAGGTAGCCGGAAACCTCCGAGCTGCTGAACACCATCACCAGGCCGAAGGCGCACAGTGCCGCCACCGTGGCCAGCATCCACTTGTCCACCGACGTCGCGTTGGAACGCATCAGACCGCCCGCTTTGCCAGCAGCAGGCCCAGGGTCCCCACCGCACTGGTCGCGGCCCAGCCTGCCAGCGCCACCGTCCACTCCCCCCAGCCGCTGACCTGGAAGTGGTGGTGCAGCGGCGCCATCTTGAACACGCGCTTGCCCCGGGTCTTGAAGCTGACCACCTGGACGATCACCGACAGCGTCTCGATCGCCGGCACCAGCGCCAGCAGCGGCAGGAACCAGACCAGGCCGCCGGCAATGCTGGCGGCCGCCAGCAGCATGCCGATGCCCTCGGAGCCGACCCCGCCCATGAAGACGCGCGCCGGCGGCAGGTTGTAGACCAGGAAGGCGAGCAGCGCCCCGGCGGTGGCGAGCAGGAGCCGCACCAGGGCGACGTCGTGGCGGTTGCGCACGATCAGGGCCAGCACCAGCGCCACCAGCACCATCACGCCGGCCGCCAGGCCGTCGCTGCCGTCCGTGAGGTTGAAGGCGTTGGCCGCCGACACCAGGGCCACCGCGGCCACCGGCACGATCACCCAGCCCATGTGCCACGTCCCCACCAGGGGCACCACCTGGCTGTCCATGCCCATCGATAAGAACCAGAAGGCCAGGGCCAGGCTGATCAGGCCCTGGAGGACGATCCGCTGCCGGGCGAGGAGCCCGCGGGTGGCGCCACGGACGGTGGCTATGTCGTCGACCAGGCCCAGGCCGCCACCCAGGATCATGGCCACCAGCACCGGCAGGACCTCCGGCCGGCGGTCGATGAACAGAACCGCGAGCAGGACCAGCGCGACGATGATTAGGCCCCCGGCGGTGGGCGTCCCCTCCTTGGTGTGGTGCTCATCGGGGCCGCCAACCCGGACCCGCTGGCCCATGCCCAGGCGTGCCAGGAGCCCGATGCCCAGAGGCATCAGCAGCAGGCCGACGACCAAAGGCAGCAGCAGCGCCGCTGCCGGCGGCCAGGGCGAGAAATGGGTGAAGAAGTCAACCACGCGGTCGCGACCGTGGGCCAGGAAATCCAGCTTCATCGGCCGGCCTCGGGCTCGACCAGCGCCGCGACCACCTTCTCGAGGGCGACCCCGCGCGAGGCCTTGACCAGCACCAGCGCCTCATCGAGCCGGGGCTCGACCAGCGCGGCGACGTCATCGACGGCGGCCTCGGCGACCTGGTCCGCCGGCATCCCCGCCCCCAGGGCGCCGGCTCGGATCTCGCCCGCCATCTCGCCGACCACCACCAGGAGGTCAGCGCCCGCCGCGGCGGCGCCGATGCGGCGATGCGCCTCGACAGCCGTGTCTCCCAGCTCCAGCATGTCGCCCAGCACCGCCAGTCGCGGTCGCCCCCGCTCGGCCAGCAGCACCGCCAGGGCGGCCTCAACCGCGGCCGGGCTGGCGTTGTATGTGTCGTCGATGACGGTCGAGCCCTTCCGGCCCGGACGCAGGACCATGCGCCCCGCCAGCGGCGAGAAGGCGCCCAGGGCGGCCGCGATGTCGGTGGCCGGCACTGCCAGGGCGAAGCCCGTGGCGGCGGCGGCGAGGGCGTTGCCTACAGCGTGCTCGCCTGGGACCTGCAGGCGCACCGGCGCGCGGCCCGTGGGCAGCACCAGATCGAAGTCGCTGCCGTCAAGCCCGCGGAGGCTGATGTTCTCGGCCCGGACCTGCGGCGCAGCACGACCTTCGTCTGGCGCCGCGGCGGCGCCGAAGAAGAGGGCCTCGCCGCCGGTCGCGGACGCCATCGCTCGAACCCGGGGGTCGTCGGCGTTGAGCACGGCGATACCGTCGTCAGTCAGGGCCTCGACCAGCTCGCGCTTGGCGGCGGCGACGGCGTCGATACTGCCCAGCCCGGGCATGCCGGCGTGGGCCAGCCCGACATTGAGGACCACCGCGATGTCCGGCGGCGCCATGTGGGAAAGGAAGGCGATCTCGCCCGGGGCCGACATCGCGTACTCCGCCACGAAAACCTGGTGGCGCGGCTCCAGGAGGGCAATGCTCATCGGCACGCCGGTGTAGGTGTTGAGGTTGCCCTCGGTCTTCAGCACCTCATACGCGCGGGAGAGAACCGCCGCGATCATCTCCTTGGTGCTGGTCTTGCCGGCGCTGCCGGTAACCGCGACCACCTTGATCGGCTGCCGGGCCAGCTGGTGCCGGGTGAAGTCGACCAGGGCCTGCTTGGTGTCGGGCACCAGCACCGCCGGCGTGTCGGTGCCCTCGGGCAGCGACACGGCTAGCAGGGCGGAGGCACCGGCGCCGGCGGCAGCGGGGATGAAGCCGTGGCCGTCGGCGGTCTCGCCGGCGAGGGCCACGAAGAGGGTGCCCGGGCCCGCCTGTCGCGAGTCGGTGACCAGGCGCTCCAGCACGATCGCGGGGTCACCGCCGACCAGACGCCCACCGGTGGCCTCGACGAGGTCACTGAGGCGAAAGCTCATCGCCCGCAAGCCTACGGCGTGATGTGCCATTGCGCGAGGATCTGCTGGGCGATCGTCTTCCAGACCGGGGCCGCGGCGAAGGTGCCCTCCTGCTGGAAGCCGCCGCCCTGGGGCTTGCGCATGATCACGATCATCGTGAAGCGCGGGTTCTCGGCTGGCATGAAGCCGACGAAGCTGGCCACCACCTTGTCGGTGTACTTGCCGTTCTCGGGGATGTTGGCGGTGCCGGTCTTGCCCGCCACGCGCCCGGTCCAACCCGGCATCTTCGCGGTCCAGCCTGAGCCGTGCTCGACCACGCTGGTCATCATGTCGCGCATCTGGCCGGCGGTCTGCGGGCTCACAGCCTGGGTGCCCGGGTCGGGGGCGAGGTCGGTGCGCCGGCCGCTGCCGTCGATCGTGGCGGTGACCACCCTCGGCTTCACCAGGCGGCCGCCACTGGCGATGGTGTTGACGGCGTCGATCATCTCGATCGGCGTCACCACCACGCCCTGCCCGAAGCTGGCGGTGGCCAGCTCGGAGGCGTGCCAGTCGGCCTTGGCCGGCAGCTGCTGGTTGACCTCGCCGGCGAGGTCGACACCAGTGGCCTTGCCAATGCCAAAACGGGTGAGGTAGTTGAGGAAGTTGTCGGTGCCCTGCATCTGCTGGGCTTTGACGGCACCGACGTTGAGTGATTGCTCGATGACGCGGGTCATGGTGATGTTGCCGTGGGCCTTGCCGTCCCAGTTGCGGATGGTGAAGCCGCCGACGTTGACGGAGCCGGTCTCGTTGAAGGTCGTGGTCGGGGTCACCGAGCCGCTGTCGAGGGCCCCGGACATGGTCACCAGCTTCATCACCGAGCCGGGCTCGTAGAGGCCGCTGACCATTGGGTCGGTGAAGAACTTGGCGTCGGTACCGCCGAAGCTGTTGGCGTCGAAGCTGGGATAGTCGGCCCAGGCGACGATGTTGCCGGTGGATGGCTCCATCACGATCACCGAGCCCGACTCGGCGCCGGTCTTCCGCACCCCATCGGCCAGGGCCTTCTCGGCGAAGAACTGGACCTGGCTGTCGATGCCCAGCTGTAGGTCGAGGCCGTTCTGGGGATCCTTGCGCTGCTGGTCGCTGAGCGTGATGGTCTGGTTGGCGCCGGTCTTGAGGCTGGCTTCGAAGCCGTCGGTGCCGCTCAGCTGCTTGTTGTAGTACTGCTCTAGCCCGTACTGGCCGGCGCCGTCATTGTTGACGAAGCCAAGCAGGTTGCTGGCCAGTGAATGGGGCAGGATCGGCGCCGGCGCGGGCGCCCCTGGCGAAGGGCTCGGCGAAGGCGAGGCCAGCGGCAGCGGCGAGGGCTGCAGAACCACCGGCCCGGGCGTGGTCGGTGGGGCGTCGACGCTGGTCAGGTAGGAACGCTGGGAGTCCTGCTCGAGGGCGATGCCGGTGAGGTGCATGGCATCGATGCGGTCGCCGACGGCCTGGGCCACTTTGCGCTTGACGTAGGTGAACTTGAGGGGCTGGGAGATTTGCTTGAGGACGTCCTGCGGCTCCATCCCCAAGGGCACCGATAGGCGCCCGGCGATGGCGGAGCGCTGGTCCGGGGGGATCAGGTTGGGGGCGGCGACGACGTTGAAGACCGGGGTATCGGTGGCCAGCAGCTGGCCGTTGCGGTCGAGGATGCGGCCCCGGTGCGCCGGCAGCTTGAATGTGACCTGGTGCTGGTCGGCGGCCATTGCCGAGATTCGCTGGTGCTCCGCAACCTGCCAGTAGAGCAGGCGGAAGACCAGGATCGCGGCCAGCAGCGCGGCCCCCGCCATCAACCAGAGGACGCGCAGGCGGCCGCGCGACGATTCGCTCAACTGGCTACGACTCCCATTTACCCCATCCCCGGCGCATCAGCTGCGCATTGGGGGCGGGTGGGGCCGGTACCAGCTCATCACTGCCCTTTCGCCTGTGCCTCGGTGGGCCGCCCCAGGATGGTGGCCAGCTGCTGCAGCAGCGAGCCCTTGGGCACAGTAGGGGTGGCCTGCTGCGGTCCCGCCAGCGCGACCGGGTTGTGGCTGCCGGGCAGGTACTGGATCTGGCTCTGGGGGACCATTCCCATCCTCGAGGCGTCGCCGTCGAGGCGGCCGGCGGAGGTCGCCATCGAGATCTGGTAGCGGGTCGACTGCTGCTGGGCGATCAGCTTCTGCTGGTCGGCCTTGAGTTGGTTGATCTGGTAGCTGGCCTGGGTGGCCGACGCGGTGGCGGCAACGTAGAGCAGGCCGAAGGCGCCAAGCAGCAGGATCCCGAGGAGGACCGCGGTCAAGCTGGCGGCGGACCGCGGGCGGCGCATACGCACCAGGCCACGCGAGCGCTTAACCCTGGAATCAGGGCTCAGCGCCCGACGGGCGGGAGCGTTATTCAGTCTGAGAGCGATCATTTCTTCGTTTTCTGCTGCGACCTTTGCTGGTTGCCGGCATGGCCCCGCTGTAGGGAAGCCGGATGGCGCCCCTCAGCCGGGCAGAACGAGACCGAGGATTACCCTCGATCTCGCTCTCGCCCGGCCTTAGGGGATGGGGGGGATGGATGATGAGACTCGCCAGGTGGTTGCACGTGCAAACCGGCTGTTGGGGCGGACAGATACAGTCCTTTGCTTCGACGTTGAGAAAATCCTTTACTACCTTGTCCTCGAGAGAGTGGAATGAGACGACCCCAAGCCGGCCACCTGGTTTCAGGTGCTTGACGATTACCTCCAGTCCCCGGCGTAGTGAACCGAGCTCGTCGTTGACCTCCAGGCGGATCGCCTGGAAGGTCTTGGTTGCGGGGTCGATGCGCCTTGGCCACCGGGCCCTGGGGATGACGCCGCCGATGAGCTCGGCCATGTCTCTTGTGGTCCGGAAGGGCCGGCGCCGACGCCGCCGGACGATCGCGGCGGCGATGGGCCCGGCCCAGGGCTCGTCACCGAGGTCCCGGATCACAGTCTTGAGCCGCGCCTCGCGGTAGCGATTGACGATCTCGGCGGCGCTGGGGCCCTGGTCTGGGTCCATGCGCATGTCGAGGGGGCCGTCGGCCATGAAGCTGAAGCCCCGTGCGGGGTCGTCCAGCTGGAACGATGAGAGCCCGAGGTCGAGGAAGGCGCCGTCGAGCGGCGCCCGCCCCGTACCCAGCGCCTCGAGTGGGTCGCTGGCATCCGCAAAGTTCCCTTGGACAAAGCGGAACGCGTCGCCGTGCTCCGCCTTCAGCTGCTCGGCCCGGGCTGCGGCCTCGGGGTCGCGGTCCATGGCCAGGAGGATTCCTCCCGGGGTGATCCGCTTGAGGATCTCCCGTGAGTGCCCTCCCCCGCCAAAGGTGCCGTCGAAGAAGACGGCGCCTGGCCGGGGCTGGAGGATCTCTATTGATTCGTGTAAAAGAACAGGTTCGTGGTGCGTCGGGCCCCCTGGCCCGGTCGGTCTAGGGATTTCCGGCGCTGCCCTGGCGCTTTTCGGCAACGGCGTTGGCCAGCCCGGTGAAGTCGCCGGTCTGCTCGACGAAGGCCGTCCAGTTCTCGTCGCTCCAGATCTCGACGACGTTGGCGACGCCGATTACCTGGGCGCTGGCGCCGAGGCCTGCCGCCTCGCGCAGCCAGGCCGGGATCAGGACCCGGCCCTGCTTGTCGAACTCGATCTCGTGCGCCTGGCTGAACATCCGTCGCGCCAGGTTGGTCTCCATCGGGTCGCTGGCGGCGCCCAGCCGCATCTCCCCGCTGACCCGCTCCCACTCCTGTGGCGGGTACACCCGGAGGCAGTTCTCCGGGGCGATGGTCATGACCGACCCCGTGGGCAGCTGCTCCCGGTGCTTGGCCGGGATGGCCAGCCGTCCTTTGGCGTCGATCGAGTGTCGATATTGGCCGACGAACATCGGCTCATCGGGCGTCTGATGGGACCGCTGGCCCCCCTGTCAATGTGCCGAAGGGACGCAGGGGCGAAAAGTGGGAATCCAATCGAAGGGGGACGAAGAGAAGACTGATCGCTCCCCACTTTTCACCACCTGCTACCACTTCGCCGCGAAACGTAGCACTGAGAACGCACCCTGTCAACACAATTGGCATCAAGATGTTGGGTCAGGGACCGCCTCGCCGCAGGTTGGATCGCTAGATGGTGTGCCCCGCCGGTGGGCCAACCCTAGATGTAGCGCAGTAAGGGCAGTCGTGTCGCAACCCGCTTTCAGCCCACAAAATGGCGGGTTGGCGGTGGGGGGCTGGTGGTGGGTGTTGCGCGACGAGACCGGCGGTAAGCCGAGTTCTGTACCCTTCGGCGGTTGGGCCGTGGGGCGGTGACCATCTATCTACGGCGCCGGTTACCCGGCGCCTCCAGCGACCAACCCGAGGACTTGGCGAGCAGCCTTGGCGTCCTCCTTTAGGTCTTGCTCCGAGTGGGGTTTACCAGGCCGGCCGGTCTCCCGGCCGCCGGTGGGCTCTTACCTCCACCATTTCACCTTCACCCCGGCTTGCGCCGAGGCTGTGTATTTTCTGTGGCACTTTCCCTGGGCTCACGCCCGCCGGGTGTTACCCGGCACTCTGCTCTACGGAGCTCGGACTTTCCTCGACGGGATCGCTCCCGCCGCGGTCACCTTGCCGACTCGTCACGCAGCCCGGATTCTACCCCG
>DASZHA010000112.1:0-35941 GCA_035938265.1 Candidatus Dormiibacterota bacterium | reverse complement strand
GCCGCGGGACTGGTCTTTGTCTCCGGCCAGGCGGCGTACGACCCGGCGACCGGCGAGCTTGTCGGCGACACCATCCAGGAGCAGACTCGCCAATGCCTGAAGAACGTGTCAGCGATCTTGGAGGCGGCGCAAAGCTCCCTGGACAAGGTCGTCAGTGCCACGTTCATCCTGCGCGACCCGCAGGACTTCGCCGGAATGAATCAGGAATGGCAGACCTGGTTCCCGGTCGACCCACCCGCCAGGCAGGGTGCCCAGCTCCCCGTTGACGTGCCAGGGCTACGGGTGTCAATCGCGGCGATCGCGGAAGCCTGAGGCGACGAGCCTGGAGCTGACCCGGTCCAGGTCTCCTCATCGCACCACCGATTAGTTTTCAGGGGTATCGACGTTTCACCTCCCATAAGATCGGCACCGAGCCGGTCGGCATCAAGGAGGCAGCATCATGGACTGGACTTTCGAACTCGTTGTTGTTCCCGTCGCGGACGTGGACCGGGCCAAGGCTTTCTACACCGAGAAGGTGGGCTTCACCCTGGACGTCGATCACAGAGCCGGCGACGACTTTCGCGTCGTGCAGATGACCCCGCCGGGCTCGGCGTGCTCGATCACCGTCATGAAGCCCAACCGATCGGAGCCGGGCGCCTACCAGGGCCTGCACCTGTGCGTCAACGACATCGACGCTGCCCGCACCGAGCTGGTCGAGCGGGGGGTCGATGTCAGCGACGTCTTTCACTTCGAAGAGGGAGGTCAGACCCCGGGGCCCGATCCCGAGCGCCGCGACTACAACAGCTTCCTGTCATTCAGCGACCCGGACGGCAACGGTTGGCTGGTGCAGGAGGTCAGGCACGGCAAGCAGGAGGCGTGACCGGGCGCGCATGATCCGGTGAGCCAAACAGACGAGGTAGCAGCCGCGATCGCCGGCGAGGAGCCGGCGTTCGCGACGGTCATGGAGAGGCACCGGCGCGAGCTGCACGTCCACTGCTATCGGATGCTCGCCTCGTTCGACGAGGCTGAGGACGCGGTGCAGGAAGCATTCCTGCGTGCATGGCGCAGCCGCCACAGCTTCGATGGCGGCTCATTGTTCCGTGCCTGGCTCTACCGCATCGCAACCAACGTGTGCATCGACATGCGCCGGCGCAGCGCTCGCCGGCTGACGATCATGCACTCGTTTGCCGAGGTGCCCTGGCTGCAGCCGTACCCCGACCGCTTGCTGGACGAGGTTGCCCCCAGCGAGGACGAGCCAGAGGCGGTGGCGGTCGAACGCGAGACGATTGAGCTGGCGTTTCTCGCCGCCATGCAGGTGCTGCCGCCTAAGCAGCGCGCGGCGCTGATCGCCCGCGACGTGCTCGGCTGGCCGGCCAGCGAGACCGCGTACCTGCTGGAGACAACGGTGGCTGCGACGAACAGCGCCTTGCAGCGGGCTCGGGCGACGATGCAGGAGCACCTGCCGTCGCGGCGCGCGGACTGGTCCGCCGGGGCGCCCAGCGCTGACGAGCGCGAGCTGCTGGACAAATTCATCGATGCCCATCAGCGGGGCGACGCTGTGGCCGCGGTTGCGATCGCGGCCCAGGACATCCGGATCACAATGCCGCCTCTCCCAGTCTGCCTGGAGGGTCTCGAGGTTATCGGGCCGTTGCTCCAGGGAGGTCTCGATGAGGGTGAATGGCGCCTCGTGCCCACGCGCGCCAACCGGATGCCAACCGCCGCCAGTTACCTCCGCCGGCCGGGCGACTCCCAATTCCGGGCCTTCAAGTTCGACGTCCTGCGCATCGAGAACGGCCGGATCGCGGAGATCACGACGTTCGGCCCCTCCCTGTTCGCAGCCTTCGGACTGTCGCCGACCCTGTAAGGCCAGATGGCCGGCCTCGGTATTGCCCCGACCTAGGGGAGGGCCAACTCCAGGCAGCGGGTGCCGGTGAGGTCCAGCCACACGCGTCCGCGGCCGCGCACCACCCGCATCAGCACCTGCTCGCAGCTCGGACACCTGATCACCACCCCAGGCGCGTTTACATAGACCTGGAGGGCACCGACGGGGTGCACCCGTCCACAGCCGGCGCATGTGTTCTCGGCGGACGTCATCTCCACCGTGAAGATCTCGCGCAGCAGGCCTGCGACCGCGTTCCCGTCCAGTTTCAGGTCACTCTGCTTCACGGCTAACCTCCTGTCGCGCCGAAGCGCTCGGTTTTGACGGACCTCGGGTCGTAGCCCAGGCTGACAAGGATCTCGGCGGCGCTCTCCACGAAGGAGGTCGGCCCGCACACAAACGCCAATGGCGAGTCGATCATTGGCCAGGCGACCTCCTGAAGCATTTCCCGATCGATGCGACGGGCGAACCCGGTCCACCCTGGGGGCTGGGTCCGGGTCAGCGTGAGGTGGACAGAGAGCCCGTCGCCGCGGCCGAGCTGGTCCAGCTCCTTGCGGTAGATGACGTCATCGACGGAGCGGGAGGAATAGAGCAGGCGGGTAGGGATCTTCGAGTTAACCGCGGCCCGATGACGAATCATCGACATCAGGGGTACGACGCCTGAGCCGCCACCAACCAGCAGAAGGGGTTGTGCGGTTGCGGTCTCATCCCAGACGAAGTAGCCACCGATCGGCCCGCGGAACTCGACCTTGTCCCCAACGATTACCACACCGACCAGGTAGGGCGAGACCTCGCCGTCATCCAGGCGCTCGACAGTCACCGCCAGGCGACCCTGCTCGGGAGCGGACGCGATCGAGTAGCTGCGCTGCGTCCGGTAACCGTCCTCGGCGGTGAGGCGCAGGTCGACATGCTGGCCCGGTTGGTGCCCGGTCCAGTCGGGCACGGTCATGACCAAGGAGGACACCGTCGTCGTCTCCTCGACCAGCTCGACGACCTCGCCGAGCTGCCAGGTCAGTCGCCCCAGTACCGCTGTTCGCGCCACGGATCGCCGTAATTGTGGTAGCCGTTGGACTCCCAGAACCCAGGCTGGTCCTCGTTGTGCAGCGACAGCCCCCGTACCCACTTGGCGCTCTTCCAGAAATAGAGGTGCGGCACCAGCAGCCGCGCCGGGCCGCCGTGCTCCGCCTCGAGGGGAGCACCACCATACTCGAACGCCACCCACGCCTTGCCGTCGACCAGGTCCTCAAGCGGCAGGTTGGTCGTGTACCCACCGTCGGCAAAGGCGACGACGTAGTCGGCTGAGGTGTCAACGCCGCCCAGGAGCACGTCGAGTGAGACGCCGGTCCAGCTGGTGTCGAGCTTGGACCACTTGGTGACGCAATGAATGTCCCTGGTCACGGTCTCGGTCGGCAGTTTGCGAAACTCGTCCCAGCTCCACCGTTTGTCCTTGTCGACCTCGCCAGTGATGGTGAAGCTCCACTCCTCGAGCGTGGTGTGGGGCGTCGGGCCGGCGGAGAGGACCGGGAAGTCCGGGACCAGGTACTGCCCGGGTGGCAGTCGCGAAGCGTCCTCGGGCTTCTCGCGCCGACCCCTGAACCCACGTGAAATGAACGACACTTCGCGCCCTCCATTAATAGGTGTTCTGATAGGTGTACCGCACTTGGGGAAACCGGTGCGTTGGCGGGCTATGTTCCATCGCCGAGGTGAGTGCAAAGAATCGGAGGGCGACCCTTGCGGGCCACCCTCCGGGAGGGGCTAGGGGACTGAGCCTTTGGCTGGCTTACTCTTATGTAACTAAGAAGTCCAGAGTGGAATCGGCGACGTAAGAAAATCAGTAACATCGGCGTTTTTGGGTCCATGCCGTGATCAGCCCGCGGATCCAAGGACTGCCGCGCGTCTGACCCGGCCCGAAAACTAGACTCGACCCCGTGCGCAGCGGGCCAGTCAACTTCTTACGGCAGGCGGCGGGCCTGGTGGCGGCGGCGGCGTGGCGACAGTGGTGGCACCTCGACGACGTCGTCCGTGGAGGGCTGTACGGGGGCAGGCAGGCCTTCGAGAGTCGCCCCCGGGAGGAGATGGTCAGCTCCAGGGTGGCTCGGGTGCAGCCGGCGCCGCGGCAGTATGCCGAAGCGTCCAGCGGCAGGTTGGCCCTGCTTCCCCAAGACTCGTCATCTGACTCAGGCGCGGCGGGCGCCGCCCGCTATTACGGCCTCGACGTCGCCGATCCGGCGGCGCCGCTCGCAGGAGACGGCCACCCGTTGCTGGGGCTATCGCTTGAGGGCCTCGCGTCCCTGCCCGACGACTGGCTGGCGCTTGTGCGGCAGCAGCTCTCCGGCGGTGGCACCGTCCTGGTCAATGGCGTGACCGCCCCCCAGCCGCTGCGGGCGCTCCTGACCGGCCTGGGGCTGGACGGCGAGGTCAGCGATCGGCCGGCGCAGGTTTCGACCGTCACCTTCGCGCCGAACCGTCCAGACTTCAGCGCCGAGCTTGCCGGGCTCTCATTCGAGACCTCGACCCAGGCGCTGGTGCTGTCTGGACCCAGCAAGGCCGACGTGCTGGCCTACGCCAATGGCCAGAGCCATGGCGCCGCACTGGCGATCGAGGTCCCGATCGGGGCGGGGAGGTTGGTGGTCAGCTCGGGCACCCAGCGCCTGCGGACCTCACTGGCGGCGGCGTTTGATCCTGAGCAGGCCCTTTCGATTCTGCCGGCCATGATGCTGATGCGGCGCGAATATGGCCGCCGCGCCTGGCACTCACCGATGGCACTGGCGGACTTGGTGATCGATGACCCCGTGCTCCAGGAACATCGGTTGGGCATGGACTACCCGGCCGTCCTGGCCGCGACAGCGTCCGCCAACCTCCACCTCACCGTGGCCACCGTGCCCCGCGAGCTGTCCCTGGCGGAGCCGGAGGTCGTTGGGCTGCTGGCGCAGCACCCCGAGGTGATGAGCGCCTGTTACCACGGCAACGACCACGCCGGCTACGAGTTTTATCGCTCGTCGTCGGGCGTCAAGCGCCATGTCAACCGGCCCCTTGATCATCAGCGCCGCGCCATTCGTAGCGCCGCCGACCGAGGCCGTGCCTTCCAGCGCCGCACCGGGTACAGCCTCGACCGGGTGATGGTCTTTCCCCACGGGCTCGGTCCCGCGGATCTCCTGCCCAGCCTGGCCGAGGCTGGGTTCCTGGCGACCTGCAACTGGCTCGACCGCTACCCGCTGGAATCGGCGGTTCCGGACGACTACGACCTCGGCCTGCGCCCGGCCGACCTCGCCTGGGGCGGGTTCCCGCTGCTGTGGCGTCGTCGCCCGAGGGACGACGCTGGATTTGCCCTCGACCTCTTCCTGGGTCGGCCCGCGATTGCTTTTGGGCATCGCAAGAACCTTCGTACCGTGCCCGATTGGCCGGCGGAGCTGGCCGATCGGGTGAATACCCTGGGCGTCCCCAGGCCCGTTTTTTGGCGAGGCCTCGAGGAGATTGCCAGGCATGCCTACCAGCAACGGCTCGAGGGCACAGGGTGGGGAGCCCTTATGACCGCCAACGAGATCTGCCTTCACAACCCCGACGACGAGCCGCGCGTCTACCGCGTCCGCCGGCCGCAGCCGCCGAGTGGAGCAACGCTTGGATCAGGCTCGCTATCGGTGGCGGCAACTGACGACCTGGTCGTGACCGTGATGCCGGGCGCCAGGGCCGTGGTGCGCATGGTCATTCCCGGGGGATCGGAGCTGCCCCGCCCCGGCGGCCCCGCGCCAATGTGCACCCTGCCTGACTGACTCGTTGCTGGCCGACTGACCGGCGGTCGGCGGCTTCGGCTCAACCGGGCCGGACGCTTCCCTTCATCGCCTGGGAAACGATATCGATCATCGTCGTCTGGGGCTGGCTGAAGTCGCCCGCGCCATTGTTGGCGTAGAGGCCGAACCCGTCGTCCGGCTCGCGGAGAAGGAAGTGAGTCCATGAAACGCCGTCGCGGTTGAAGGCGTCGAGGTCGCCGGGTACATAGGAGAGCCCGGTGCTCTTGGTCTTCGTACCCACCTCGCCAACCAGGAACGGCCGGTCGGTTGGCGAAGCGTGGTTGGGCCCGGGGAAGTTGCAGCCTTCGCTCCCGGCCCGCGCATAGCAATGACTCGACCACAGAATCCGGGGCGCGCTCACCGCCGGCAGGCTCCAGTCCGCCGAGGTCTGTTCGAGGACGACGAAATGGTTGGCATCGACCTTGGTCACGGCGTCGGTGGTGGCCTGCGCCCAGGCCTTCCAGTCGAGCGCGCTCGGCGGCGCCGGCTCATTGAACAGGTCGTAGCCGGCGACCGTCGCCTCGACAGCGTAATGCGTCGCGAAGTCGCTCCAGAAGGCGGTCAGGTCCTGTTGGTTGGTGGCGCTGTCCCAGAAGCCCTCCTGGCCGCTGTAGTCCCCGTGTGATCCCCCGGGGGGACCGAATATCACGGGGACCAACCAGAGGTGGTTCTGCTTGGCCCATTGCACATGGCGGTCGATGACCTGGAAGAACGTCAGCTTGTCGGCCTTGTACCACCCGTACTCGAGGCCCAGGCGCACGTAATTGCCCCCCAGGGTGTTGGCCACATTGGCGTAGTCCTGGGCGTTGACGTTGATGCGGTTGATGTCCGCCTCGCCGCAGCACGCCAGTGCGGGCTCGTTGTTGAAGTTCTCGCCACGGAGGGTGACGGCGCGGCCGTGGTAGCTGAGGCTGCCTCCACTGATCGTGAGGTAAGGGCTGTTCGGGTCCGGGCCGCCGGTCGAAGTCGTCGTGTTCGAGGAGGGCGGGAAGGTGCAGCTGGCGAGCGCCACACACGCCAGCCATGCAATCCAGCGCATCGGTTCGACGAGCCTACAGCACCCCTCTCGGCGGCCGATAGGACAAATACCCGGTTGGGCAGACTTGTGCCGATCGTGCGCTAGTGTGATGCCGGTTACGACATGGAGGCGAGCGGAGGCGAAATGAGGCGGGCAGTTGCCGTTGCTTGGTGCGACTTTCAGCCGCGCACCGTTGCACTGGCGGAGGCTTTCGGGGGAAGGGCGCACTTCATCAGCGGGAGCAGGCTGCAGGGAAGGGGGTTCCTGCTGCCGCTGCGCTACCTGCGCGACGCCGTCGTCGCCTGGCAGACGCTCAGCCGCGAGCGCCCCAAGGTCGTCTTCGCGATTACCCCGCCGGTGTTCTCGCCTTTGGTCGCATGGCTCTGGTGCCGCCTCCACGGCGGCTCACTGGTCATCGACTGCCACACGGAGGCCTTCCACTCCCGTCGTTGGGGTTGGGCCCTGCCGATTCATCGCTGGCTCTGCCGGCGCGCGGCTGCGGTCACCCTCCACAACGACGTCATGTACCAGGAGGCAGAGGCGTGGGGAGCGCCGGCCGTGCTCCTCCCCGACGAGCTACCAGACCCCGGTCTGGCTTCCCCCGTCGTGGCGCCTGCCGGCCCGCAGGTGGTCGTGGCTGGCAGCCTCGATACCCAGGAGCCGATCGCGGAGGCGCTGGAGGCGGCCCGGCTGGTTCCCGGCGTCGAGTTCCTGGTCACCGGCGACACCGCCAGGCTGCCTGCCGGGATGGTCGAGAACGCCCCCGCGAACGTGACCTTCACCGGCTGGCTCGACTATGGGCGGTTCCTGGGGCACCTTGCCGCCGCCGACGTCGTCGCCGCCTTCAGCCTTGACCCGCACATCATGAACCGGGCCGCCTTCGAGGCCATCGCTGTGGGTCGGCCGCTGGTGCTCTCCGCCCACGAGGGTTTGCAATCCCGCTTCGGCGAGGCCGCTGTCTACTGCGCCAATAGCGCGCCGGCGATGGCCGCTGCGATCGAGCAGGCGATCGACAGCGCCGACCAGCTGGCCCTGCGGGCCAAGACGGCCCAGGGACGGTTGCAGGCCGATCGCGAAACCGGGATCAACCGCCTCAAGCTCACCCTCCGCCATGCTGACGCGAGGGGCGGCGGCCGCGTTTTGATGATCAGCCAGCACCCCTATCCCACCAACCCCACGCTGCGGCGCAACGTCGACTACCTGGTGGAGCAGGGGCACCGCGTGGACCTGGTCAGCATCCGCGAGAAGGGCGGCGCGGTGGCCACTCCCAAAGCCGGCCTGCGCATCTACACCGTCCCCCTGACCCACAAACGCGACAGCCGGCTGCGATACCCGCTGGAGTTCCTCTGGTTCTTCGTCGCCGCCATGCCTCGGGTGCTGGCGATGTCGCTCACCCGGCGCTATGCCGCCGTCCAGGTCGACAACCTTCCCGACTTCCTTGTCTTCCTGGGCGGGCTGGCGCGCTGGCGCGGTGCCCGTCTGGTCTTCTTCATGTTCGAGCTGATGCCGGAGATGACGGTTGCCCGGCTGCGCACCGACGCCCAGCATCGGGTGGTGAGGCTGGCCACCAGGATCGAGGGCTGGGCCACGCGGTACGCCGACCAGGTGGTGGTCGTCAACGGCGCCTGTGAGCGGGCGCTCATCGGCCGGGGCGTGCCCGCCGAGAAGCTGAGTGTCATCTACAACACCCAACCGGGAGCCCTCGTAACCGGCCTTCGGATCGCCCGGCGCGAGGTGCTCGTCACCCACGCGACCCTGGTGCAGCGGTATGGGGTGCAGGTCGCCATCGAGGCGCTCGCCAGGCTGTCAAAGACCCACCCGGACCTGGTCCTCGAGGTGCTCGGTGAAGGCGAGTACCGGGGCGAGCTCGAGCGGCTGGCGGCGGAGCTGGGCCTCTCTCATCGCGTCGACTTCCTCGGCTACCTGCCCTGGAACGATGCGATGGCGCGGATTCGCCAGGCCTCGGTCGGCATCGTCGCCGTCCTCGACGACGGGTACGGGCGGCTGATGCTGCCGATGAAGCTGCTCGACTACGCCTCCCAGGGCGTGCCGGCGGTGTGCTCGAGGCTGGAGGCGGTCGAGGAATACTTCGGTCCTGGCGCGGTCGCCTACTTCGATCCCGGGGATGCCGCGGGCCT
This sequence comes from Candidatus Dormiibacterota bacterium, assembly GCA_035938265.1. Lineage (GTDB taxonomy): Bacteria > Chloroflexota > Dormibacteria > DASZGP01 > DASZGP01 > DASZHA01. The sequence continues at coordinate 27,139 of DASZHA010000112.1, read as the reverse complement.
GGCCGAGGGCGTCGAACGGCTGCTGGCCGATCGGCAGGGCGCGGCGGCGCAGGCGCAGCAAGCCCGCACCGCGCTCGAGCGGCTCAGCTGGGAAACGGTCAGCGACCGGTACCTCGGCGTGCTCGGGGCCACCGCCTGACCAAAACCCGCCCGGCCGGAGGTACCCGGGCGCGCGCCGGTCGAGTTTTGCACAGCCCTCGTCCTTGTTTGGGCAATGGGACTTATGCCCATCGGCGGCCGGCAAATCGTCCTATGGACGGCCGCCTCAAAGGCTGCGATCTTACACAAGGGAAATGGATCGACGTTACATAACAGGAATGCTGGGAGGGGGATATGTCCGGAGTTGTAAGACAGATGAATGGGTTCCCGGGAGCCCGGGTCAAGGTGGGCGTGGTCGGGTGTGGCTACTGGGGCCCGCAGCTCATCCGCAACTTCGCCACGCTGCCCCAGGCCACCCTGGTTGGTGTCGCCGACAAGGACCCCGAGCGCCTGGCCTATGTCCGCACCCAGTACCCCAGCGTGCGTCGATTCAAGGACCACAGCGACCTGCTCAACAGCGATGTCGACGCTGTGGTCATCGCCACGCCGATCCATACCCACTTCCAGATCGCCAAGGAGGCCCTCGAGGCCGGCAAGCATGTCCTCGTGGAGAAGCCCCTGACCGACAGTGTCGAGGACGCGCTCGAGCTCAACCGGATCGCCGAGGAGAGGCAGCTGACCCTGATGGTTGGCCACACCTTCATCTACAACCCCGCGGTTGAGGAGCTGGCTCGGATTGTCCAGCTTGACCTGGGGCGGGTCTTCTACGTTGACGCGGCCCGTCTCAACCTCGGTCTGTTCCAGGCGCGGAACAACGTCATCTGGGACCTGGGCCCGCACGACGTGTCGATCATCACCTACGTGCTGGGCCGCAAGCCGGTCTCGGTCAGCGCCTGGGGCAGCACCTGCGTGCAACCCGACATCCACGACGTCGCTTACCTCGAAATCGAGTTCGAAGGCGGGGTCCGCGCTCAGATCCACCTGAGCTGGCTGGACCCCGCCAAGGTTCGCCGCATCACCGTGGTCGGTGATCGGAAGATGGTGGTGTACAACGATGTCTCGCTGCAGGAGAAGATCAAGGTCTTCAACAAGGGCGTCGAGACCCCGGTCACCGATGACTTCGGCGAGTTCCAGCTCTCCTACCGCCACGGCGAGGTCGTGATCCCCTACATCGAGTGGCGGGAGCCCCTGGCCCTGGAGTGCGAGCACTACGTCGACAGTATCCGAACTGGCACCCGTCCCCGGACGGACGGCTTCGCCGGCCTGAGCGCTGTAGCCGTGCTAGAGGCGGCCACCCACTCGCTGTCGCATAACGGGGAGCGACAGCTTATCAACCTCCCAGACTTCCCACTCGAGGGAGTACGAACGGAGGATATAGTTCCGGGCCTGGTGCAGGCTCGGGAAGAGGAAGAGGAGGCCATTGCCGCCACGTCGGCGGCATCCTAGCCTATAGGAAGGAGCGGCCTGCGGCGCCTGCCGCAGGCCGTTTCTTTTTGTCCAGCCGGCTACGAGTTACCGGCTAGGAGTTCGGCTGGATCAGGGAACCGGCGTCGGGTCTGATGGCCCGGTGCCCGACCACGACGGCGCCTGCCACGGCGCTGCTCCCGAGCGGTGCCCGGCCGCCGGCCCGCCGGCGCCCCACCCGAGCTGGAGCTGGAACTGGTCAGAGGCGTTCTCCAGCTTCTCGGCCCTGGGTTCAGCGGGTGCCTCCTGCGCAGGCTCCGCCGCCACAGCCACGGCCGCCTGGCCTGGCGCCAGCATCGCCGGTAGGGCATGGAAGACGATGTCCTCCTCGTCCTCATCGACGGATGAGAGCGGAATCGAGACTTGCTCCAGGTCAGGCTCGACGACCGGCAGGGCGCGTGAGGTCTCCGCGATCGGCTCCGATTCGGGCCCTGGCATGAGAGGCTCCGCCTCCTCCTCTGGGACCGCCACGGCCGCCAGGGCGTGCGCGCCATCGACCACCGGCTCCTCTGCCAGGGCGAGGGTTGGTGCCGCCTGCACCGCTGTCAGACGGCGAGTCGCGGCAATTGGAAGCATGGTCGCGCCCAGGAGCCCGGCCACCATCCAGAAGAGCTGGGCCACCCCCGCGTAGGTCAGGTACTCCGCGGTCCATCCCATGACCGCCAACACCACTGCAAACGACACCGCCATCGCTCCGACTGCCTGCGCGAGCGGCTCGGGATTGTGCCGCTGGCGCCAGCCAGCAACCGAGATTGAGACCAGCATCGTGAGCAACAGGGCCACGCCGATGACGCCGGCCCGCAGCGCCATCCGAAGGTACTCGTTGTCCACGAACATGACCAGCGGCTCGGGTACGTCGGTGGGCACCAGGGTGCCGGTCCCCACCCAGATGTGGTCCGTGACGACCGGCAGGAAGAACTCGTTCCAATAGCGATCACGGGTCTGCAGACTCTCCGGCGTGGCCAGTCCTCCCGAGCCCTGCCCGACCAGCTGCTGTTCGACCCGGGCCTGGATCTGGGGCCAGAACAACCCGACGCCAATGACCAGGGCTAGGAACGCGATAAGAAGCTGGCGCGGCACGTGGCGCCTGTGGGCGAAGACCAGCAGCGTCGCCAGCGCCAGCCCGATGATGGCGGCCTGGGTCTGGCTGGCGAAGACCGCCACGGCATTTGCTCCGATGACAAGTGGTAGCCAGCGGCTGGAAAAGCCAGACCCCGGGGTCGACACCAGCGCCAGGGCGATCGTGTATGTCAGCAATGCGTACGCCCCGTAGGAGCTCCAGTGCTCCAGCAGCGAGGTTGGCCGGCACACGCCGTACTGGCAGATGTTGATGCCGCCGCCGCCGTAGGGGTACGTGGCGGCGATGAACTCTCGCACCCCGGGAAGGGCGGCCAGCTGCGCCAGGCCGATGATGGCCAGCAGGGTGCCCACCGCCAGCTGCAGCCCGAACAGGAGCTTGAGGGTCCTGCCGGACATCTGCACCCGGGAGAACAGCAGGAAGATGACCAGGTACTGCATCGGGGCCAGCACCGCCGTCCAGGTGTCGGTGCCGAAGGCCTGGCGATCTAGGAAGAGCACCGCCCAGGGCACCACAGAGCCGCCCACGGCGAATGCCAGCACCGCTACGTCGAGACCGCTGTAGCCAAGCCGGCGACGGATGGGGATCTCGTGGACCAGGGTGCCAACGATCACAACCGCCATCAGGGCCTCGCTGGGCCGCGCCAGGGGCAGGATGGTGCCGCGCCCCAGGCCGGCGGTCAGCGGCACGGCCACCACCAGGAAGAGCAACCCTACGGTGGGCCTCCAGGCGGTCACCCCCAGCAGGACCAGGGCGACCAGGCCGCCGACGACCAGCGTCAGGGGCGTCTTGGTGGTGGCCAAGGCGATCAGCCCGAGGGGAACCGCCAGGGCCAGGATCGCGCCAACCGCCCACAGCTGCTGGCTGTCGGAACGCTCGAGCCGGGGCTGGACTCCGATCATGCGGCTGCGTTCCGCCTAAGCGGCGCTGGTCGCCGCCGCCGGTTCCTTTGAGACCTTATTGGTGCCGGCGGACTCCTTGGGAACCAGGATCCCCGCCAGTGGCTCGACTCCCACCTTGCGCAGCAGTTCGGCCGAGCGGATGACGTCCGTGGCCCTGGTTGAGCGCGAGACCGCCACGATGATCGCCCCATCCACGTTGTCGGCCATGGTCACCGCCAAGGGACTGAGGAATGGCGCGGGGACCGCCACGAAGGTGATCCTGTCTTCAGCGAGCTCGTCGAGCTGAGGGGCTGGCGCCAGCTGCGAGGCAATCGTCAGCATGTGCAGCCCGGGCTGCTTCCGGCTGGGGGTCTCAGCTTCAGGCTCGGGCTCGAAGCCACCGCCGGGTCGCCAGGGCCGGTGCGTGGGCGCCTGCTCGCCCTGGTATGTGGCCTGCTGCTGGATCATGCTGCTGCCCTGCAGGACTGCCGCCTCGCTGCCCGACCGCTTGGCAGCCACCGCAAGCGCCTCGGCGACTTCCTCGGCTGACTCCCGGTGGGATGCGGCGACGATCAGGAAACGCCTGCCGTTGGGATAGCGGGCGCTGAGGTGGGCATAGGCCAGGCTGAACGGCTCCTGGGGGCCGAGCGGCAAGGACACCGACGACTTGGGCACCGCGATCACCAGCGATGTTCCCGCGGCCTTGGCCAGGGCGTCGTTGTCGAGGATGCGGTCGTCGACGCGCTCAACCAGGAGGGCTACCAGCACTGCTATGCAGAGTCCAGCGACGCCGGCCACCAGGAGGTAGCGAAGCAGGTCGGGGTTCACCGCCCGGTCTGGCGCAATCGCCTGTTCCAGCACCGTGATGCTGTCGATCTTCTTGGCCAGCTGGAGGTTTTGGTCCTGCAGGCGCTGGTAGATGACGTCGTATTGCTGGTGGTCGGAGAGCTGCTGCTCGGGTGAGGCCCCGGCGGCCTGGTGCTGCTGGATCTGAGCGTTCAGCCGGTTGAGCTCGTTGGTCAGGTACTGCTGGCTCTGCTGGTTGGCCCCGGTGGCGTCGGCGCGGTTCTGGTCAACCACGGCGGTGGCGACGACGTTAGCCAGCTTGGCCGCGTCGGCGGCCGAGCCGTCGGAGGCCTTGACCGAGATGATGGTGGTGCCCTTTAGGGAGGCGACCTTGATCTTGGGCAGCAACGACGCCGGGGAGGCGCCGTGGCCCAATGTGTCGGCCGAACGCTGGAGGACCTTTTGGCTGGTCACCTGCTGGACGTAGTAGGCGCTGAGTAGCCCATCGGCCTGCTGCAGCGCCTGGTCGGCACCCGGCGAGACGTACAGCTGGGCCTCGGCCTCGTACGTCTTGGGCGTGACCCGAACCAGGACTGCTCCGCCGGCGAGGAACAGCACCAGGATCGCCGCAATCAGCACCTTGCGGTGCAGGATCGCCGTGGTTGCCGACTTGAAGATGCCGGCGCCGCTCATGTTCACCTGCCCAGCACCGTCGGGATCGTGCGTAGCAGGATCGATATGTCGGTGCGTAGCGAGCTGTTGCTGGCGTACTCCACGTCGTACTTCATCATCGCAGGTGCAGAGGTCCGGTCCCGACCCGACACCTGCCACAGCCCGGTCATGCCGGGGGGTACGCGGAAGCGGTCGAAGTACCAACGCTCGTAGAGGCTCAGCTCGTACTCGATCGCCGGCCGGGGACCAACCAGGCTCATCTCCCCGCGCACCACGTTGAACAGCTGGGGCAGCTCGTCGAGGCTGAAGCGGCGCAGGAAGCGGCCGATGCGGGTGATCCGGGGGTCATTCTCGACCTTGTAGCTCTCGGCGACGGGGGAGCCGGCGAACCAGGCCGCGGCGGCGTTGCGATGGCTCTCGTCATCGTTGCCGACGTACATCGACCGGAACTTCCATATGTCAAACATGGTGCCACCCAGTCCCACGCGCTGCTGCCTGAAGATGGCGGGGCCGGGGCTGTCGAGCCGGATGAGGATCGCCAGCACCAGCATCACGGGCGACAGGATGACCAGCGCCGTCCCACCCACAACCAGGTCCAGGGCCCGTTTCCACGGCGCGCGCCGGACCATCCAGACCCTGTGCTCGAGGCTCATAGCCGACGACTCCCTCCCCTAAACGCGCTCAGATCCGCGCGCGCATCAACGTCACTGACACTAACGCAACCCCGACGAATTTCCTGCAAATAGGGCATATGTCCTATCCATGTCTGGACGACCGTGGTCGCCGGTGCCGGGCCTTCCGGGAGGCGGTGAGCCGAGGCATCAGCGTCCACTCACCAATGATGCAGGCCTGGCGGGCCATAGCGTGTTCAAGTTGGTAGGACATGTACCCAGCAGCCCCTCGCGGAGCCCGGCGGAAGCTACCTTTATGGTGGACGGCGCAGACCAGGGGGGCCGTAACAAATGAGTCACCAGCCGAAGCCAGCCGACGTTATCAATTTCTCGCGTTCGGAAGTGTCGAAGCAGCCCGCGAAGGAAGTCGACACGGCCGCTTTCGTGCGCTCCCTGGGTGTGCCCGATCTACCCCGGACGACCTGTGCCTTCGACCCCGGTTACGACCCATCTACGGTCATCAGCCACCTCCAGCAGAGCGGGGCCCTGATCGCCCGACTCAAGCTGTCGATGGGAAGCTGGATGGTCGCCGACCAGGCCTCGACGCAGCACAAGGTGCTGGCCGCTAGGCGGATGGGGGTGCCCGTGGTGACCGGCGGAGGGTCGTTTGAGATCGCGCGCGACCGAGGCCGCTTCGAAGAGTTCCTTGAGCTCTGTCAGGCGCTGGGCGTCGACCGTATCGAGGCCGGGGAGGGGTTTACCCGCGAGATCGAGGACCCGCACAAGGTGGTCGACGCGGCGGCCCGCCACCACCTCGACGTGCAGGCCGAGCTGGGCGAGAAGCCCGGCGGGGCCTTCAACGAGAGCACGGTCCGTCACATCATCGAGCGGGGCTTCGACTGGCTCGACGCCGGTGCCACGCAGATCGTGGTCGAGGCTCGTGAGAGCGCCCAGGGGGTTGGGCTCTTCGACGAAGGCACCAGTCTCAACGTCGCTGCTGCGGAGGCCTTCGCCTGCTCCTGGGGGCTGGAGCAGATCGTTTTCGAGGCGCCCACCAAGAAGAGCCAGTTCGAGTTCATCAGCCATTTCGGGCCCGAGGTGCACCTCGGCAATGTGCGCCTCGAGGAAATCCTCCGGGTCGAGATCTACCGCCGCGGTCTTCACACGGACTCATACGAGCGCGAGCTCGCATCCAGACCCCCCGGGCCGACCGCGTGACCGGCCGCAGCTTCGCGATCGACGCGCTCCCGGAGAGCGTGGATGGCTTCATAGGCAGCCATGCCATCGTCGCCATCGACGTCCTGCGCGCCAACACGGTGATCGTCACGGGGTTGGTGGGGGGGCGCCAGGTGTACCCAGTCGACACGGTGGCCCGGGCTGTCGCGGTGAGCGCCGGGTTAGACAACCCCCTCCTTGCGGGTGAGCAGGGTGGGGTGATGCCCCGCGAGTGTGAGATCGACAACTCGCCGGCGACGCTGGCGGGACTGGACGACCGACGTCCTCTGGTGCTGGTCACATCAGCGGGGACCAAGCTGCTGGCCCGTGCCCAGGGGGCAGCCAAGGTGTACGTAGCCTGCCTCCGCAACCTCACCGCCACCGCGTCGGAGCTAGTGGCCTCCGAGGATCGGGTTGTCCTCATCGGCGCCGGTACCCGGGGAGAGGCCCGCGTCGAGGACCAGCTGGCCTGTGCCCGCATCGGCACGCTGCTGCTGGACGCCGGTTTCGAGCCCGAGTCAGAGCGCACCTGGGAGGAGTTGATCCGCTGGGCCCATGCGCCCCTCGAGCTGATTGCATCCGGCAGGAGCGCCGAGTACCTTCGGGCCTCGGGCCACGCCGTCGACGTCGATTTCGTGCTGGGCCACGTCGACGATGTGCCGCTGACCGCGACCTTCAGCGACGCCCAGGCCGCATTGATGGAGGCCAGAGCGGCCGCCGTAGCGCCACCGATCCAGGAACTGGCCGTCGGTCGTTGAGCGCCACGACGCCGGTCCTGTTCCTGGGACCCCCTGACTGGCTAACCGAGGTCGGCGTTCTCCGCAGCCTCGGCTGTCTTGGGAGCCACAGCCGAGCCATTCTCATCGGTCAGAATTACGGACAGAACGGCGGTCGCGCCGGCGCCGGTTTGGAGGGAACCAATACCGATGGGGCTCTGGACTGATGACCAAGGTTGATGGACCTGCGGTGATGCGGCAGCGGGTCGCTGCGGCGCGGGAGAAGCCCCCCATGACGATCCATGGCTACATGCAGACCCTGGTCGAACGCGGCGGCTCGGACCTCCTCCTCCAGGCCGGCAGCGAGCCGATGATCCGAGTTGACGGGGTCCTGGTCGAGCTCGATTACCCGCCTCTGATGCCCGAGCAGGTGGAGGAGGCCCTGAGGGGCCTGGTCACCAAGGACCAGCTCCTCACCCTTCAGCGCGAGCGCCAGATGGACTTCGCCGTCAGCTTCGGCAGGGGGATCCGGCTGCGAGCCAACGCCTTCTTCCAGCGGGACTCGATATCGCTGGCGATGAGGCTGCTGCCCTCTCAGATCCCGACGATGGCCGACCTTGCTCTGCCTGAGATCGCCCGCCGCTTCATCGACCTGCCGCAGGGCCTGATCCTGGTCACCGGTCCCACAGGATCGGGCAAGTCGACCACCCTGGCGGCCATGGTGGGGGCCATCAACAGCCGGCGCAGCTGCCACATCATCACCGTCGAAGACCCCATCGAGTACGTCCACACCAAGATCAGGGCGATCGTCGACCAGCGGGAGGTGGGGCGCGACGCGACCTCCTTCCCGATGGCCTTACGGGCCGTGTTCCGGGAGGACCCCGACGTGGTCCTGATCGGCGAGATGCGCGACCTGGAAACCATCAGCTCCGCGATCTCGATCGCGGAGACCGGTCACCTGGTCCTGGCCACTCTGCATACCAACGACAGCGCCCAGGCCATCGACCGGATCCTCGATGTCTTCCCCGGCGGGGAGCAGCAGCAGATCCGCACCCAGCTGGCCGCCAGCCTGGCGGGCGTGATCTACCAGCAGCTGCTACCGGCCGTTGGCGGAGGCCGGGTGGCTGCGTTCGAGGTCCTGGTGGCGTCCAATGCCATCCGCAACCTGATCAAGGACGGCAAGACCAACCAGATTCGCAACGTCCTCCAGACCAGCCTGCGCGAGGGGATGCAGACCCTCGAGCGCTCCCTCAGCGACCTCTACAAGGAGGGCCTGGTCACCCTCGAGAGCGCCTGGTCCCGGTCACTGCACCCGAGCGAGATCAGCTAGCCGCGAGCAAGCCCTGCAGGGTTTGCGCGATCCGCTCCAGCTCCGGCTCGGTCACCAGCGGGTGAACCGGCAGCGAGATCATCTCCTCTGACGCGCGTTCAGCCAGGGGGAACGGCCCCTGTTCCAGGTCGCGGTAGGGCGGCTGTTGGTGAATCGGGATGCCGTAGTGGACGCCGCTGCCGATCCCCGCGGCGGCAAGCCCCTGGCGCGCGTCGTCCCGGCCCAGCCGCCTCCCTTTGGGGACGGTGATCACGTACTGGTGGAACATGTGCTCGTGGCCGGGGTTGCGCAGCGGGCGCGGGTACGCCTGCTGGTCGATGGCCTCGTCGAGATAGCCGGCATTCTCGCGCCGGCGCCGGTTGATCTCCTCCAGCCGGTCCAGCTGGCAGAGGCCGATGGCAGCCTCGATCTCCGTCATCCGGAAGTTGTATCCGACCGCGGTGTGGAGATATGGCACATCGTCAGAGTAGGCGTGGCTCCGCAGGCTGGCGCACATCTCGGCCACCGCAGGGTCGTTGGTGGTGATCATGCCGCCCTCGCCGGTTGTCAGGTTCTTGGTGGCGTACAGCGAATAGCCGGCGGTGCCGAAGGAGCCCAGCTGGGCGCCGTGGATAGTGGCGCCGATGGCCTGGCAGGCGTCCTGGACCAGCGCCAGGCCGTGCTCGTCCGCGATCCGCTGGAACTCCGCGATCCGGAAGGGATTGCCGTGCAGGTGGACGGGCATGATGGCCCTGGTCCGCGGCCCGATCAGCGCTTCAACCGACGCCGGGTCCAGGTTGAGGGTGGAGTCGACGTCCCCAAAAACCGGCCGCCCGCCGGTGTGGACGATGGCGTTGGCGGTGGCGATGAAGCTGAGCGGCGTGGTTATGACCTCGTCGCCAGGGCCGACTCCATGCGCCATCATGGCCAGCTGCAGGGCCGTGGTCCCGTTGCTGGTGGCGATCGCAAACCGGGCCCCGGTGGCGGCAGCGAAGGCCTCCTCGAAGGCCTTGACCTGCGTCCCCTGCGCCAGGGCGCCCGATCGCATCACCTCCAGCACGGCGGCTTCCTCGGCTGGGCCGAGCTCCGGCCGGGCAATGGATATAGGGATCGGCGTCCACGTCAACGTCATTTCGGGGGACCAAAGTCGTAGGCCCGTCCGCAGAGCGGGCAGGTGTCGTCTGTGTCGAGGCGACCGCCGCAAACGCACACCATTCCCACCTCCCTGGCCGGGTTTCCCATCACCAGGCTGTGGGCGGGCACGTCGCGCGTGACGACGGACCCAGCGCCGACCATGGCGTGCTTTCCGATCGTCACGCCGGGCAGCACCGTGCAGCCACCCCCAATCGCGGCACCCTCCTCGACCACGACTCCCGTCGCCTCCCAGTCGACCTCAGCCTTTAGGGTCCCGTCGGGCAGCGTGGCGCGGGGGCGCTTGTCGTTGAGGAGACACGAATGTGGGCCGATGAAGACGCCGGATTCAATGCGGGCACCCTTGAAGACAGAGACCCGGTTCTCCAGCTTCACCCGGTCGCCGACGACGACGTCGATGTCGATGTAGACGCCCTTGCCCAGCACACACTGGGCGCCGACGTGGGCGCGACCGCGCACCTGGGCCTCATTCCAGATGGACGTGCCCGGGCCGATCACAGCGCTCTCGTCGACCTCGGCCGTGGCGTGGACGAAGGCCGGCCGTGCCGAAGTCCCGAGAATTCCCCTCCCTTCCAACATCGCGGTACGCCCCCTCCCGTTAATCCCTTGCGGCGGTTACGTTAACGTATGCGAAGGGCTTGGTGACCAATGTGGGGAGATGTCCCAAAGCGCCTCAGGGTGTGGCCGTCACCGCCACAAGGGGGGGCCGGCGCAAGTTTTCCAAGCACCTATCGTTGCCCCTAGCACATACTGATTTGACACGGTTGTCCCGGTCTGACTAGGCTTTTCGTCCTAGTCCTCGAGGGGGCTGGAAAGGGCAACATATCGGTTACACCGAGGCCCGAGAGGGAATGCACGGGGTTAGGGCTCGATTTTGGGAAGGGTTATAGGTTCGTCTGTATCGCTGCTGGCGCAGTCGGCCGCCGCGCAGCCAGACGACGCCGTCGTAGCCAAATACAGTGAGCTGCTGAACCGGCTGCTGGCGGGCACCGCCGCCGACAGCGCCTACCTGCAGATCGACGGCGCGCTGTCCGCCGGGGTCGGCGCAAGCACCGGACCCGACTCGCCGTTCCGCGAGGGCTCACGACTGCCCCCGACGCCCAGCCGCCCGCGCCTGATCACCAGCACCAGCACCGGTGGGGGCTGGCCCGGATGGTGCCGCTCGCACGGCATCACGTCAGCCGGGATCGCGCCGGTGCTCCAGGGTCGCCGCGCCGTGGGGACGATGCTGCTGGCCTCCACCGGTGAGGCCCGCCTTGGCCAGGCCGACCTCTCGGCGCTGGCCCTGGGCGCCTGGATGGCGGCTCAGGCGTTCGAGTCCGACCAGCGCCTGGCGGGGCTGTGGAAGCAGCTCATCGATGTTCAACCCCGGCTTAAGCTCAGCGCCTCCCTGGGACAGACCAGTCAGTCGGGCGCGAACTTCCCCGATATCGCCCGGGCCATCGGTTCGTCGGTGGAGGCCACCTATTGCCGGCTGGCCTCGCTGGATGGCAGCGGCCGTTTCCAGATTCACGCCACCGCCGGGTCGCGGCCGCCGGCGGCGGCGCGCGGGCGACGCCCGACGATCGCAAGCCTGCCGCGCTGTGCCGAGGCAATGCGCACCGGGCGGCCGGTGGTCCTGCGCTTCGAGCCTGGCTCCACCAACGTCGAGCGTCGAGCCCTCTTCTCTCCCACTACGCTGACCGGGATCATCGTGCCCTTCTTCGCCGGGCCCGATGTCGACGGCGTTCTCCTCATCGGTGAGGAACGCGCCCGGGCCCAGCACCTGCTGCCGGACCGCCTGGCGGTGCTGCAGCTCGTGGCGCACCACCTCGGCGAGGTGTTGATGGTGGCGCACACCATCGAGCAGCGCCAGCTGGACCGTCTCGAGCGCGAGAAGCACGTGATCAAGCTGAACGAGCGGCGGGAGCTGGCTCGCGAGCTCCACGATGACGTCGGCCAGGCGCTGACCGGGCTGCTGATGCAGGTCCGCTTCGCCATCGAGGAGAACCGCGCCGACCCAGCCGACCTGAGGATGTTCGAGACCGCTGCCCAGAATGCGCTGGAGGCGGCGCGGGCGCTGGCTTACGAGCTGCGCCGGCGGAGCCAGGCCGACCCCATCGAAGCAGCCAAGATCACCGCCGAAACACTGCTGTCCTCGACCGGCAAACACCTGACCTGGTCTGACGTTCGCAACCGGGAGGCGCTGTCGCCCGAGGTGGCCCAGGAGCTTGCCCGCGCCATCCGGGAGGCGGTGGCCAACATCGTCCGCCACGCCCGCGCCCTCAACGTGCACGTCGAGATCAGCGACGATGGCAACCGGGTAGTGGCCACGATCGCCGACGACGGCCGGGGCATGACCCGGAGCCGCGCCTCCGCCTCGCGACACCGGGGCCTGGGGCTGGCAGCCCGGGCCGAGGCCATCGCCAGGGTGGGCGGAGCGCTAGAGGTGCATCAGCCCGCCGAGGGTGGGACCCGGGTCAGCATCGAGGTCCCAGCTTCCTCATGAACAGGAAGATGGTTGCCGACGTGGGCGCCGCCAGCCACGTCGTGCGGGTATACATTCTTGACGACCAGGTGCTGTTCCGCCAAACGCTGGCCGAGGTTGTGGCGTCCCGGCCGGGGCTTGACGTCGTCGGCCAGGCGGGGGAGGGCATCCAGGCCCTGCGTGATATCGCCCAGCTGGAGCCTGACCTGGTCATGGTCGATGTCGGCCTGCCCACCATCGACGGCATCGAGGTTTGCCGCCGGCTGAGAGCGACCCAGCCCTGGATTCGGCTGGTGCTGGTGACGGCTTACCCCGGCCCCGACCTGTTCAGGCGGGCGGTGGAGTCCGGAATCGACGCCTTCCTGCTCAAGGACGCCACCATCGACGACGTCGTGGACACCATCAGGATCACGGCGCGGGGGACCTCGATGTTCAACAGCGCCCTGGTCCGGCAGTACCTCGGGGGCGCGGCAGCCAACGCCCCCGGGCTCACCCGGCGTGAGCTCCAGGTGCTTCGCTCGATGACCGCCGGTCGCAGCAACCGCGAGATCGCCGCCGACCTGAGCATCCACGAGAAGACAGTCCGCAACCACCTGTCCAACATCTACGACAAGCTCGATGTGCGTGGCCGGGCCCAGGCCGTGGTCTACGCGATCCAGAATGGCCTGGGCACCGAGGTGCCCAGCAGGCCGGAGCAACGCCTCCCCATGGGCACAGGGCCGCGGCGGTGAGCATCCTGGGCATGCCTAGCAGGGGGGATGAGTCGCCAGCATGGCGCTGGCAACAAGCTGGCTGTAAAAAGACGCAAGAATTCGGGCCTGCTTCGGGACATTTGTCTCATGTGCAGGAGCGGACGGAACCAATAAGATCGGATTCCCTCGCTAGGGGTTAAGGGATTAACACGTTGATGCACCGAAGAGTGGGGCAGGCGATCTCCACGGCGATCATCGCCAGGGACGAGCACGCGGCCCTGACCGATTCTGTTGCGGTCGTATCCGACCGCAGGCTCTCGGTTGCCGCCGTGGCGGCTTTGCTGGGCACCGCCGCGGCGACGGTCATCGACACCGCCCATGGCGCTGACAACGTCCGAACCCTGCTGGGCAGGTACTGCCCCGATATCGTGATCGGGGACAGCAGCTGGGAGTCGGCGGGCATCGATCCCTCGCAATGGGGCGGCCGGGTCCTGCTCCTGCTCGACCCCGAGGAGGAGCCCCAGGTCTTCGTCCGGGCGGTCGCCACGAGGGTCCAGGGCTACCTGTCGCACTCGGCCTCGGAGCCGACCCTGCGGAGCGCGATGTACTCGGTCCGGGACACCGGCTACTACGTCGACCCGGTCCTGGTGGGGCGGATCCTATGGGCCTCAGAAGAGGCGCAGCGCAACCCGAGCACCGAGGTCCAACTCAGCGAGCGGGAGCTCGAGGTCCTCAGCGCCGTCGCCCGGGGGCGAAGCTCCAAGGAGATCGCCCGGGACTACGACGTCACCGCCAAGACGGTCTGCAACCACATCAGCAACATCTACGCCAAGCTGAACCTTCAGCACCGTGGACAGCTGGTGCTGTACGCAGCCGAGCTTGGACTGGGAGTCCGCGAAGGCTGATCCGGGGCTGGGCATAAGTCCCATTTACCTAGCGACGACGCATTCCTAGCATGGATTCCACACGGGAGGAACCGGCCGCTTCACGGTCGGGAGATATGCCTTTGGAGGGACCTGCGTCGCTATTGGCGGAGTCGGCTCCCCAGGAACAGCTGGGGCAGGCTCTGGTTGCCGCTGGACACATAACGACGGCCAACCTGGAGCACGCCCTGCAGATCCAGGAGCGCACCGGCGACCCGCTGGGCCAGATCCTGCTGCAGCAGGGGATGGTGTCCGAGCGTGACCTCAACCGCGTCCTGGCCCAGCACCTGTCGGTCCGCGTGGTGGAGATCGACAAGACGCCCAGCAGCGACGAGGCCCTGGCGCTGATCAGCGAGTCCTACGCCCTGGCGCACCTGGTCCTGCCCCTGAGCATCCAGGACAACGAGCTTCTGGTGGCGGTGCCCGACCCCACCGACCAGCCCCTGATGGCCGAGCTTCGGGTGATGACCCGGCACGAGGTCCGTCCCGCGATCGCCCAGCGCAGCCTGCTGCCGGGCGCGATCCGCGAGCGCTACCGCGTGCTCCCGGGGGTAGACCAGTTCGTCCGGGAGTTCGAGTCAACCGACGTCCGGCCGGCGGAGGCCATGTCGTCGGAGATGCTGGCGCTGACCGAGAACGCCCCCGTGGTGCAGGTCGTCAACCTCCTCATCACCCAGGGCCTCCGCGACCGCGCCTCCGACATCCATATCGAGCCCAAGAAGGACCGGGTGCGGATTCGCTTCCGCATCGACGGCGTCCTCACCGACGTCGCCAGCCTGCCCCTCACTATGGCGCCGGGCATCGCCTCGCGCCTCAAGATCATGGCCGAGCTCGACATCGTCGAACGCCATCGCAGCCAGGACGGCCAGATCCAGATGGAGGCGGAGGGCCGCCCCGTCGACATCCGGGTCTCCACGGTCGAGACCATATGGGGCGAGAAGATAGTGCTGCGCCTCCTCGACAAGGCCCGCACCCTGCTCCAACTGGACGAACTGGGATGTGGCAGGCGGCAATACCAGGACCTCTCCTCGCTGCTGCAGTCGCCCTTCGGCATGATCATCGTCAGCGGGCCGACCGGCAGCGGCAAAACCACCACCCTCTACGCCGCGGTCAACGAGCTGGACGGGGTCGGCCGCAACATCATGACCATCGAGGACCCGGTGGAGTACACCTTTGAGAACCTCAACCAGGTCCAGATCCGAAAGATGGCGCAGATCAACTTCGCCAACGGCCTCAAGGCCATCCTCCGCCAGGACCCTGACGTCATCCTGGTGGGCGAGATCCGCGACACCGAGACCGGCGAGATCGCCATCCAGTCCTCCCTGACCGGCCACCTGGTGCTGTCGTCGCTCCACGCGATCGACGCGCCCGGGGTGCTGCAGCGCCTGATGGACATGGGCATCGAGAGCTTCCTGATCTCGTCGGCGGTGGTGGGGATCGTGGCCCAGCGCCTCATGCGTCGGATCTGCGACCACTGCCGCGAGCCCTACCAGCCAACCCTGGAAGAGCTGCAGCTGCACAAGGAGTACTCGCTGGTCACGGACACCCAGTTCACCCACGGCGTCGGCTGCAATCACTGCGCCGGCACCGGGTACCACGGGCGCATCGGGGTCTTCGAGGTGCTCCGGGTGACAGAGGGTGTGCGCCGGCTGATCACCGACCGCGCCAGCCAGAAGAAGATCCGAGACCAGGCGGTCCGCGACGGCATGACCACCATGCGGCAGGACGCCGTGGCCAAGGTCGACCTTGGCGTCACCACCATGGCGGAGATGATCCGCTCGGTCTACGTGCGCGGCTGATGGCGGCGATGCACAAGTTCCGCGTCGTCGCCTACTCCTTCGAGGGCGCCCGCCAGGCGATGACGGTGAGCGCGCCGTCGGCCGAGGATGCCCAGCGCAAGCTCTGGGACGACGGCTTCCGCATCGTCGAGATGAAGTCCGGGCGGCTGAAGATGCCGACCCTCCACGAGGTTTTCCCCAGCTTCTTCAAGGTACGCAAGAGCGAGATCGTGCTTCTGACTCGCCAGCTGGCCACCTTCGTCAAGGTCGGCGTTCCGCTGCTGGAAGCTCTGGCCGTGATCCACGAGCAGACCAGCTCCAAGGAGCTCCGGATTGCGCTCCAGCAGATGATGGTCGACCTGGGACAGGGCCGGCGTCTGTCGGACGCGATGAAGAGTCATCCACGGATCTTCAGCAACCTGTACGTCGACATGGTCCGTGCCGCCGAGGTAAGCGGTGAGCTGGACATCGTGCTGTACCAGATCGCTGACTACCAGGCTCGTGATGACGATGCGTTGCGGCGGATTCGCAGCGCAATGATCTATCCAGCCATCGTCATCTCGCTGGCTTTCGGCGTGATCACGGTGCTGCTGGTCTTCGTCCTGCCGGCGTTTGTCCACCTCTTCAACGAGTTCAACGCCGACCTGCCCCTGCCCACCAAGATTCTGCTTGGCATTGGCGGATTCATGGGCACCTACCGGGTGCAGCTTGGGCTTGGGTTCCTGCTCGTGGTCTCTGGCCTGGTCCTGTTCCTCCGCAGCCAAACCGGGAAGTACTTCTGGGATCGGAACATTGTCCGCCTCCCGTACCTCGGCAGGATCATCCACTACGCGATCATCGAGCGGTTCCTGCGGACGTTCGCGACCATGACCAAAGCCGGGATCCCGGTGACGCAGATGTTCGACGCGGTCATCGAGGCGACGGGGAACCTGGTGTTCGAATCCCGCCTGCGCAACGTCAAGGAGATGATGATCGCCGGCGAGGGCTTCGCCGGACCGCTGCGCCAGACCGAGCTCTTCCCGCCATTGGTGATCCAGATGATCCGGGTGGGAGAGGAGACAGGGACGCTCGACGCAAACCTGGAGCAGGCGGCGCAGTTTTACAACCACGAGATCGAGTTCAGGACCAAGTCGATGGTCGCCGTCCTCGAGCCTGGGCTGGTCATCTTCATCGGCTTGATCGTGGCGTTCGTCGCCATATCCGTGATCTCTCCGATGTACGGGCTGGTTCGTGCGATCAAGTGAGCGGCGGCCTTCCCGCCAGCAGTCTGGGCAGCAGGGAATGGGCTTGGTCGAGGTGCTGGTATCAGTGGCGCTTCTCGCCGTCGCCGTTTCGGCATTGCTCGGAACCAGCGGCACCATCCTTGTCGGCGCCAACACTGCCGAGCGTCGGACGGTCGAGCAGCGGTTGGCGCGGAACCAGTTGGAGCAGCTGGAGGCAGGTGGCGCCTGCAGCAATGGCAGCGCACCGACGGGACAGCCCATCGACGGCACCAAGTATGCGATCAGCTGGGACTGCCCGGCGACCAGTAATTCGCACTACACCGAGTACCGGGTCACCGTCACAGATCCTTCCGGAAGCTACAGCCTCTCGGCCGGAAAGTGGGTTCCGTGAAAGCGCTGCGTCGGCTGCTGCACGAGCAGTCTGGGTTTACCGCCGTGGAGATGATCGTCACGATGGCGCTGGTCACGGTGGTGACCGGAGGCATGGTCTCGACGTTCGCGATCTTCGACCGCGTCCAGACCGCCTGGCGCGATCGCAACCAGGCTCGGGCGGTGAGCGTCGTCGCCGAGGAGGCGATCGTACGGGACGCACGCGTCTACCGGGTTGTCAGTGCCAGCGGGGCGACGTTGGTGCTGCAAGCCCCATCCGATGGCGACGGACCGACCTTCACCGTCAGCTACTCCGTCAACCAGGCAGGCCAGGAGTTGATCCGCACCGTCCAGCCGGGAAACAGCCAGACCGTCGTGGCTCACGGGGTCGCCAACATGACCGCGAGCTGCAATACCGGGCAGAAGGGCGTGGTCCACGTACTCCTGTCCATTGCTGCGGTCGGGGCGGGTCCGAATGACGCAAAAACGGTCGACGACGTGCCGGGCTTCGATGTTGCCTCTCGAAACCAGACAGGGTCGGTGTGCGCATGAGGCGCCGCTGGCCGGTCGAGCGGCAGCAGGGTGGACAGATGCTGGTTGGCGTGATGGTCCTTCTGGCCATCGTCTTCCTGCTCGGCAGTGCCATGGCGCTAGGCGTGTCGAGCAGCCTGCATCGGCTCGACCAGGGCGCCGCGCAGGATGCAGCCAGGTATGGGGCCGAGGCGGCGGTGGCGCGTGGCCTCGCGGCCATCGACTCGGCTCCCACGCAGGACGGGTGCCAGTCGCAGATGTCGGCAGGCATGCTCGACGGCCAGATGCTCCTGGCGAAGCGTTGCAACATCACAGCGGTCGATGCCGGCCCGGGCAAGGTCCGCTACTCCTCCAATGGTGAGACGGTGCTTGCTTCGGGCCAGTGCGTGACGACAACGCTTCAGGGTGGCGGCGGACAGGGCGGGGGGAACGGCGATGGAGGAAACGACAATGGATCTGGCGGCGGGCGGGATGTGCGTGTCTGGACCTCGGTAGCCTGGCGATCAACCGGTGGCTCGCCTGCCGAGATCGACGTGTTCGTGGACTCGGCCAATTCGTGCGACCCCAACAACCTTGACGACGATGACTCCTGCGCCGCCGCGACGGCGACCACAGGCCCGCTCTACTTCCAATGCTCCTTCCACATGGACCCCAATACCCCGTACTCGGTCAGGGTGGTGAACCTCAGCGGAGGGCCGGCCTCTGTCAGCCCGTTTGTGGTACGGGAGGCCAACTCAGGTCACGACTGCGTTGCCACCGTGATCGGGCAGAGCGCGGCGGCGAGCGATGAGGGCGACCTCATTCTTCCCGGGCTCCCAGTTGACACCCCGACTGGCTGTGGGCTTCCGGGGGCCCATCTCGGCATTCGCAACCGGTTGCTGCCGTGAGCCGGAATGTGTGCGCCGTCGACTTCACCACCAACGTGCTCCAGGTCCTCTTGCGCAAGAAATCAGGCGAGATCGCCAGCAACGAGGCGTTGCTGCCAACTGAGGCGATCGAAGACGGCAAGCTGATGCAGCCCACCGCGGTGCAGTTCTACCTCGTCCGCTTGCTTGCGGAGATGGGCGTAAAGGGCAAGAACTGTGAGGTGCGCGTATGCCTCTCGGACTCGGCGTGTGTAACGCGGGTCCTGGATTTCCCGGCGATGCCAGACAAGGACCTGGAAAAGTCCCTGCGCATTGAGTCCGGTCGCGAGCTGCCGCTGAGTCCAGAGAGCGCTTACCTCGCCTGGCAAGTCGTGGGGGAAGAGGACGGTCGACGCAAGGTCCTGCTGACCGCTGCCTGGCGCGATGTCGTCGAGGACTACCTCAAAGCGGTCAGCGGCATTGGCTTCGTCAGCGTGGTTGAGCCGCGGGCGTTTGCCCTGGCGCGGACGGTGGGTAAGCCAAACTCACTCCTCTGCGAATGGGCCAACGACCGGGTCCAGGTCGCCCAGGTCCAGGACGCGCGCATCGCTTACACCGCCAGCGTCCCTCTACAAAATGGCATGGGGGAGTCTCCACAGCGGGTCGCCCGTCTGGTCTCTGGACTGCTGCCCCGAATTCGCCGCAGCTCGGAGCCGACCGAGATGGTGCTGCTGGGCAAGCTCCAGGGTCGGGAGGACATCACATCGGAGATGCAGACTCAGCTTGCAGCCGGCAAGCTGAGCGCCACAGTCGACTGGAGTCCGCCAAAACCGTACGAGCAGCTGTCCGCGACTGGTCAGCTCGCCAACGTCGGCATTCTGATGAGGAACTAGATGGCGGCGGATTCGAAAGAGGCCTTCCCCGCGATCAACCTTATGCCGGACCGTGAGCGGGTTATGGGCGGCTACCGGCCGAAGGTCAGGCCATGGTTCTGGGTGATGCTCGCCCTTTCGGTCCTGGTCCTGATCGCCGTAATGGCGATGGAGCTCATTCCGAGGTTGCTGCAGCAGATGGGGAGATGAGGGGAGGCCTCCGCGCGGGGGACAGGCAGCGACGATCGATTAGAGAAAAGAAGAGGAAAGAAATGAAAACGAGAGTCGGAAGGGACTCACGTAGGAGGAGGACATGATTCTCAAGGCACTGAAAAGGCTCCATAAGGACCAGCGAGGGTTCACCCTCATCGAGGTCCTCGTGGTCATGACCATCCTGGGCATCCTGGCCGCGATTGTTTCGATCAGCTTGCTGGGCATCACAGCCAGCGCGCGCGAGAAGGCCAGGGCTGCCGAGCTGCAGAACGTACAGTCGGCGATGGACGCCATGCTGGCCGACCAGCAGGTTCCCCACAAGGACATCGCTGGCTACTGTGGCGGCGGACCCACCGGCAGTTTCACCGCCTTCCCGCCAGGGGCAGGCGTTCAGACCTATAGCAATCCGGATAGCGGAAA
Organism: Candidatus Dormiibacterota bacterium; assembly: GCA_035938265.1. Taxonomy (GTDB): domain Bacteria; phylum Chloroflexota; class Dormibacteria; order DASZGP01; family DASZGP01; genus DASZHA01. Next base: position 6,883 of record DASZHA010000112.1, on the reverse strand, counting down.
GGCAGTCTTTCTGGCCACCCACTACCTGCGTGACGACCACACGAGTAGCGGGGCCACCTACTCCTGCGACGCCGATGGCAAGGTCGTTCAACACTAAACACGCCTAGCTGTCCCGCTTCGGCGGGACTGAGATCCCGTGTTGGGGGAGGGTATCCAATTGGATACCCTCCCTCTATTTTCAGGTTATCTCGTCCGGGAACATCGAGCGCGCTCGTGCCTGGTCGAGGGTGACGAGCCCCTCCTGGACAAGCCCTGAAAGGGAGCGCTCAAGCGTCTGCATCCCGTCCTGGGCGCTCGTCTGAAGCACGTTTCGGATCTGGTTGGTCTTGCCCTCCTTGACCAGGTTGCGGACGGCGCTGGAGGCGACCAGGATCTCGAAGGCGGCCACCCGGCCGCCGCCCATCGCCGGCAGCAGCTGCTGGTAGATCGCGCCCGCGAGGCAGTTGGCCAGCTGGGTCCGCACCTGCTGCTGCTCGCTGCCGGGGAAGACGTCCACGATCCGGTCGATGGTCTGCGAGCTGTCGTTGGTGTGCAGCGTGGCCAGCACCAGGTGCCCTGTCTCGGCGATGGTGATGGCGGACGAGATGGTGTCGTGGTCTCGCATCTCCCCGATCAGCACCACGTCGGGGTCCTCGCGGAACGCCGCCCGCAGGGCGGCGCTGAAGGTGGCGGCGTCGCGTCCGACCTCGCGCTGCTCGATCACCGACCTGTCATTGCTGTGGACGTACTCGATGGGGTCCTCGATGGTGATGATGTGGCAGCCCCGGTCATGGTTGATGCGGTCGACCATCGCCGCCAGCGTGGTCGACTTGCCCGACCCCGTCGGCCCAGTCACCAGCAGCAGGCCGCGCGGCAGGGCGACGAAATCGTTGACGACCTCCGGCATGTGGAGGTCGGTGAACGAGGGGATCTCTCGCGGCAGCATCCGCAGCGCCACCGAGACGGTCTCCCGCTGGTAGAAGGCGTTGCCGCGCAGTCGCACGCCATCCCGCCACGTCACGGCGAAGTCCAGCTGCCGCTCGTCCTCCAGTGTCCGCAGCTGTGAGGGCGTGACCAGCTCCGCCAGCATGTTCCGGGTCTCGGCGTTGGTCAGGGTTGGATGGTCGAGGCGCCGCAGGGCACCGTCCACGCGGATGACCGGCACGCCGCCAGACTGGATCAGCAGATCCGACCCGTACTGGGCGGTGAGGATCTCGAGAAACTTGTCGATCAGCATCTGGCTCTAATTCTGGCTCCAAGTTCCTCTAGCTTGGCCAACTCTGTCGAGGCGGCGTTGCCGTGGTAGGCAAGAAACCCGGGACGTATCACGTCTTTAGGATTGGAGCCGATGATGCGAATCAAGCTGGTCCTTGTGGATGACAACGCGTTATTTCGCGATGGCGTAGCGCGCATCCTCAAGGCCGATGGCCGCTTCCGGGTGGTTGGCCAGGCGGCCACGGGCGCCGAGGCCGTGACCATCGTCGAGGAGTTGTCCCCGGACCTGGTGCTGATGGACCTGCGGATGCCGGGGATGTCGGGCGAACAGGCGATCAAGCAGATCCGGGCCCGAGACCCCAAGGTCGCGATCGGGGTGCTCTCGATCTTCGAAACCGACGAGTACGTCAGCCGAGCGCTGGAGGCGGGCGCCAACGGGTACCTGGCCAAGGACGCGACCCCGGAGCAGCTGTGCAGCGCGGTGGCGCGGCTGGCCGCTGGGGAGCCTATCGATCCCATGGCCAACGGCGTTGCTCACAACGACCAGCCCGCCTCGGATGTCCTGGCGACGCTGACGCCGCGGGAGTTCGAGGTCCTCCGGGCGCTGGCCTCGGACCAGACCTACGCGGCGATCGCCCGCGACCTCAAGATCAGCCCCAAGACCCTCCGCAACCACATCAGCAACACCTACCACAAGCTCCGGATCTACGACCGCGCCCAGGCCGTGATCCTGGCGGTCCAGGAAGGCGTGGTCGAGGTGCCCGGGTCGGGGTCGGGGGAAAGGACCACCGCCTCGCGGCCCCGCGACGCCCAGTAGAGCTCCGGCGGCTAACGTAAACGTCAAAGTCGCCACACTATAGGTCTCGTGCGATCGCCCAAGGCGATTTGTAGGGAGTTGTCCTAGCACTGAGCCACCTGAGTAGCATTCACTCGGTCGAAGATGCCTGAATCCCGCCCTTCATCCCACCTCCGAGCCACCGTCTGCATCCCAACGCGCAACCGCCGCGCCCTGCTGCTGCACACGTTGGAGACCCTTGATCGCCAGACGCTGCCGGCAAAAGACTTCGACGTCATCGTCGCCGACGACGGCTCCACGGATGGCACCCTGGAGGCACTTGACTCGCTGAAGACGGGTTACCGGCTTTCTGTGGTGCAGTCTGGCGGCCGTGGCAGCGCGGCGGGCAGGAACGCCGCCGCGACCAGCGCCGCCGCCGAGGTGCTGGTCTTCCTCGACGATGACCAGCTGGCGTCGCCCCAGCTTCTGGAGGCTCACATGGTGGCCCAGTCCGGCAACGGCGCCGTCCTGGTCCAGGGCTTCTCGCCGATGGTCGATCCCAGCCCCCGGAGCGGCACGTCGATGGTCTACGAGCGGTCGCTCAGGTCCACGATCGGCAAGCCGGCGCCCGACCTGGCGCACGGCGGCGGGCTGTGGGGACTCAACGTCTCGGTCCCCCGACAGACGTGGGCCGACGTCGGAGGCTACGACGAGAGCCTTCAGCGTAGCCAGGACCTCGATTTCGGGCTCAGGGTGGTGGCCAGCGGCGTGCCCTTCGTTTTCGAACCCAGCGCCCTTACCCGCCATGTCCACGCCATCAGCATCCGGTCGTTCCGGCGGCAGCATTTCGAGGAGGGACGGTCCCTGGTCAGGATCGCCAGCAAGCACGGCCGCTCGATCGAGAGCCTCTTGGGCGGCAGGGTGGACCGGCCATTCGACAGGGTCTTGGGCTTCGCCTGGCGCCGCAGCGCCCGCGCCGCGGACGCCTTTGGCGGAGTGGTCGGCGCCGGCCTCCAGGGCGCCGATCGGCTGGGATACGCGCCGGCGCAGCTCGCCCTGGCCCGGCTGCTGCGGCGATGCTACGAGATCGGCGGCATCACGGTGGAAAGCGCCGCCGGGCCTGCTCGCCGAGGCTGACCCAGCGCCGTCAAGCCGGCCGGGAGCTGCCGCTACCCTCGGCTCAAGTCTGCTCGTACCAGGGGACGATGATGGCGCGAGCGATACCGTGCAAGAAGAGGTTGAAGCCCAGGATCGCGGGGGTGGCTTCCCGGGGGACGCCGATGGCATCGGTATCGACCGCCGTGACCGCGATGAAGTAGCGATGCCGGCCGTGACCTGGGGGCGGCGCCGCACCCACGAACCGGGCGACCCCGGGCTCGCTGCGCAGCTGGAAGGCGCCTGCGGGCAGACCGCTGCCGGATTCATCGCCGGCGCCGGTCGGCAGCGATGTCACGTCGGCGGGGATGTCGCCCACGGCCCAGTGCCAGAAGCCGCTCAGGGTGGGCGCGTCCGGGTCGTAGACCGTAACCGCAAATCCCCTGGTCTCCGCGGGGAAGCCGCTCCATGAAAGCTGCGGTGAGGTGTCCTGGCCACCGGCTCCGAGCATGCCACTGAGGTGGGGCATCGCCAGCTTCTCGCCGTCCTTGACGTCGGTGCTGGTGAGCTGGAATGCCGGTAGCTTGGGCAAGAACTCATAGGGATCGTGGTGCATCTTTCACCTCCTGGTTGTGATTACCCGCGTCCGGATCGTGAAGCTCGGGTTTGGTCCTGGTTCCGGTGGCTATGCGCGCCCCGCCGACTGCCTCCCGATGCGGGACAGGGCATCGACCGTGACCGCTGCCAGCAGGACGCCGCCGGTGATCATGAACTTGATCGACGCCGGCAGCGCCAGCAGGTCGAGGCCGTTGTTGATGGAGCCGATGACCAGCGCGCCGGTGAGAGCGGCCCACACGGTTCCACGCCCTCCGAACAGCGACGTGCCACCGATGACCGCGGCCGCGATGGCGTTGAGGAGCACGTCTCCTCCGCCCGAGGACTGGTTGACCGCCAGCAGCCGTGACGCCGCGATGATGCCGCCGATTGCGGCCATCGTTCCCGCCAGCGTGAAGACCGCCAACCGGATGCGCTTCACGCTGATACCGGCGCGGCGTGCCGCCTCGGCGTTGCCACCGACGGCGAAGACGTGGCGGCCGAATCGGGTGCGACGCATGACGTAGTCGAAGCCGACGACAAAGCCCACCAGGATCAGCGCCGCCAGCGGGACCCCGCGGTTGGAGTTGAGGAAGGCGACGACGGCCAGGACGATCACCGTGGTGAGGCCGGCGCGGATCAGCAGGCCGTAGACAGGGGCCACGTCCAGCCCGTGTTTGGCGCGCCGCCGCCTGGTCAGGATCATCCCACCGATGAAGACGAAGAGCGAGGCGCCGGCGACGGCCCAGCCCTGCTCGGCGGTGAGGAAGTTGCCCGCGATGGAGTCGATGCCGGGGTCGAAGAGGTTGATCGTCCCCGTCGTGCCCAGGATCAGGATGAGGAGTCCCTCCCAGGCCAGCAGGCCGGAAAGGGTGACTACGAAGGAGGGGATCTTGAAGGTGGTGAACCACCAGCCCTGGAAGAGGCCAATGGCCATGCCGGTCACGATCGCGGCGGCGATGGCAATCGGTGCGGCCACCCCGTTCTTAACGTTGAGCACGCCCATCACCCCGGCGGCCAGGCCGCTCACCGAGCCCACCGAGAGGTCGATCTCGCCGAGGAGGAGCACCAGCACGATCCCTATCGCGATGACCCCGATATCGGCGATCTGGACCATGAGGTTGGTGAGGTTCCGGGCGGTTAGGAAGTTGGGGTTGAGGTACTCGAATACCGACCAGATCAAGATCAGCCCGATGATGACCGGCAGCGAGCCGAGCTCACCCTGGGTCACCCGCCGGCGAAGCCGGGTCAGCCCGCCGGCTTCATCCGCGACGATCGCCGGGGCGGCGATTGGGACGTTCTCGGTGGCCACCCCTAGGCGTCCGCTGCGTCCCCGGCGTGGAGCTTGCCGAACTCCGCGCCGGTGATGGCGGCGACCACCTCCTGGCGACTGGTGTCGCGCACGTCGTAGTCGCCGGCGTTGGTGCCGAGGCGCATTACCACGATCCGATCGGCCACCTCAAAAACGTCCGCAAGGTTGTGGCTGATGACGATCACGCCATGCCCCTGCTGCTTCAGCCGCAGGATCAGGTCTAGGACCTGGCGGGTTTGCGCGACCCCCAGCGCGGCGGTCGGCTCATCCAGCATCACCAGCTTCGCCGACCACATGACCGACCGCGACACCGCCACCGACTGGCGCTGCCCGCCGGAAAGGGACGCCACCACCAGCCGCGGACTCTTAAGGGTGGTGACGTTGAGGTCCTTGAGCACCTGTCGGGCCTTCTTCTCCATCTGCTCCTCGCTGATGGAGGGCACCGGGGTACTGGTCTCCTCGCGACCGAGGTAGAGGTTGGCGACGACATCGAGGTTGTCCGCCAGGGCCAGGTCCTGGTAGACGGTGGAGATTCCGAGGGCGGCCGGGTCCTTGGGCCCGTGGAACTTGACCGGTTTGCCGTCGAAGAGGATCTCGCCAGTGTCCGGGATGTTGATGCCGGCGATGGTCTTGACCAGCGTCGACTTGCCGGCGCCGTTGTCGCCAACCAGCGCCATGACCTCGGCGGCGTAGACCTTGAGGTTGACGTCGGTCAGCGCCTGGACCGCGCCAAACCGTTTGCTTATGTTCCGGAGCTCGAGCAGGGGTTCGCGCGCCGGCCCCTCCTGGGGCCGGCGCGCCTGGGCGGCGCCTTCTTCAGGCGTTGGCCCGATTACCGCCGCCACGATGAGTTACGAGATACCCGCAGCGGTGCACGCCGAGGCGAACTCCGCGGTGCAGATCTCGTCCTTGGACCAGAAGTTGTCCTTGATCACGGTGTCCTTGACGTTGGCCTTGGTCACCGCCACCGGGGTCAAAAGGACCGAGGGGACGTCGATGGCCTTGTTGTTGGTGGTCTTGCCGCCGGTGACATCAGCGGCGACGGTGCTGCCGCTGGCCAGGGCGCAGGCGATCTCCGCTGCCTTCTGGGCCTCGGGGATGATCGCCTTGTAGACCGTCATGGTCTGGGTGCCGGCCACGATCCGCTGGATGGCGGCGAGCTCAGCATCCTGGCCGGTGATCGGGGGCAGGGGGGTGACCCCGGCCGCCTTCATGGCCGCGATGGCGCCGCCGGCGGTGCCGTCGTTGGCGGCGTAGACGCCGTCGACCTTGTTGTTGAGGGCGGTCAGCGCCTGGGTCATCTCCTTCTGGGCGTTGTCAGGGCTCCACATCGGAGTGTCGTACTCCTTCTTGATGGAGACCGCGCTGTCCAAAACGCTGTGCGCCCCCTGCTTGAAGAGGGTGGCGTTGTTGTCGGTGGGGTCACCGTTGATCATCACCACCGAGGCGTTCTGCTTGCCATTGAGGGCGGTCACCAGGGCGGTTCCCTGGAGCTTGCCCACGCCGGCGTTGTCGAAGGAGATGTAGTAGTCCACGGGCGCGTTCAGGACCAGCCGGTCATAGGAGATCACCGGCACCTTTTGGGCCTTGGCCTTGGTGGCGATGGTGGCCGCGGCGGCGCCGTCGACGGCGTCCAGGACCATGACGTTGGCGCCGTTGGTCAGGGCCGCGTCAGCCTGGTTGGCCTGGGTGGGCGCGTCCTGGTTGGCGTTGCTGTAGAGCACGTCGGCGCCGCACTTGTCCTTGACCGCCTGGGTGAACAGGGGCCGGTCCTTGCTCTCGTAGCGCGCCGTCTTGGTCTCGGGTAGCAGCAGCGCGATCTTCTTACCCGCGGCGCTGCCACCGCTGCTGCTGCTGCTGCTGCTGCCACAGGCCGCCAGCAGCATGATGCCCGCTGTCGCGAGCGCTGCCAA
>DASZHA010000111.1:0-9197 GCA_035938265.1 Candidatus Dormiibacterota bacterium | reverse complement strand
CCGCCCGGATCAACACCGTCGGTCGGCGGGCCGACAGTCGGATCGCCTGGTACGCCGAGTGTCTCGCCATCCCCACGAATCCCGGTGACGGCAGGTCCACCTGACGTGAGCACCCCGAACACCGGGCGTGGGCTCCTGCTTGGCCACTTCATCGTCGGCGCCGGCTTGATCCTCTTCGGTGTTGTGATGTTTGCCACCGCGGGCCGGCGGTCTCGTAAGTCGCATTGAGGTGAACGCTTCGTAGACTGAAGCGTGACGACACGGGAAACCCAGCCGCCTCTATACCTGCTGGCCTTCGATCACCGGGCGTCGTTCGAGGAGGACCTGTTCGGGATTGAGGGGTCGCCTGACGCAGCCGCCCGGGCTCGACTTGCCGCGGCGAAGCAAACGATCTTCGCCGGCTACCAGCTGGCGCTGGCCCGGGGGGCCCCGCCCGTGTCAGCTGGAATCCTGGTCGACGAGGAGGTTGGGGCGAAGGTCGCCAGGGCCGCGAAGAGCGGAGGCCACATCCTCGCCATGCCGGCCGAGCTCAGCGGGCAGGATGAGTTCAAGTTCGAATACCCCGATTGGGACAGGCATATCGATGCCTTTGAACCCGATTACGTCAAAGTCCTGGTGCGCTACAACGCGGAGGGCGACCGGGATCTGAATGCCCGGCAGGCCACCCGGCTGAAAGAGCTGAGCGCCTGGCTGGCGCAGCGCCCCCGATACCAGTTCCTGTTCGAGCTGCTGGTACCGCCGACGGCCGAGCAGGTGCAGCAGCTGGGCAGCGTCGAGGCCTTCGATCACGGTCGCCGCCCGGCGCTGGTGGTCCAAGCCGTCGCCGAACTGCAGCGGGCAGACGTCGAGCCGGATGTCTGGAAGATCGAAGGCCTGTACCGTCGCCAAGACTGCGAGGAGATCGCGGCTCAGGCCCGCATCGACGGTCGCGAGCACGTGCGTTGCATCGTCCTGGGCCGAGGCGCCGATGAGGCACAGGTCGAGGAGTGGCTCCGAGTCGGCGCCGGCGCCGACGGTTTCTGTGGCTTCGCGGTGGGGCGCACGATCTGGTTCGAGCCCCTCAAGGCGCTGCTCGCGGGGGAGATCAGCCCAGCCGTCGCGGAGGAGCGCATCGCCACCCGCTACCTGCGCGAGATCGAGGTTTACGCCACAGCCGCCCTGGAGGCGCGACCGGTGTGACCCAGATCGCCTTCCTGCTCGATGTCGACAACACCCTGATCAACAACGACAAGGTCAAGGCCGACCTCGAGGAACGCATCCTGCGCTACGGCGGGACGGACTACGCGCCCAGGTTCTGGGAGGAGTACGAGCGGGTGCGTGGGGAGCTCGACTATGTCGACCTGCCCGTGACCCTCAAGCGCTTCCGCCAGGCCAGTCCCGGGATGCTGCGCTTCGCCGAGCTGGCCGCGGCGGTGCTCTTCTACCCCTTCGAGGAGTGCCTCTATGCGGGGGCCATGGATGTCCTCGAGCACCTGCGGGGCCTGGGGACGATCGCCATCGTATCGGACGGGGACCCTGTCTTCCAGCCGGCCAAGATCGCGCGCGCCGGGCTGGCGGCGGCGGTCGAGGACCACGTCCTGATCTACGTCCACAAGGAGCGGCGCCTGGCAGATGTCAGGCGGCGGATTCCAGCCGACCTCTACGTCCTCATCGACGACAAGCCGGCGATCCTCGAGGCGGCCAAGGCGGACATGAGCTCGGACATCGTCACCGTGCACGTCCACCAGGGGAAGTACGCCCGCGAATCCCACAAAGACGACCCCATCGCCGACATCGAGCTGGCATCGATCGCGGACGTGCTCCAACTCACCCGGTCCGACTTTGAGGCGCCTGCGCGGGGTGCCGCCCGCTAGGCCCGCCTTGACCTACTTCGAAACGACTTCGCTGGTCTGCGTGAGCACTGCCATCATCAGGTCGCGCATGGAGAGGACTCCAGCGACCTGACCACCACTGTCGAGCACGATCAGGTGGCGAAAGCCGCCGTTTGACATCCGCTGGGCGGCCTCGCGGAGGTCCCAGTCTTCGAAGGCGGTGATGGCGTTGTGGGTCATGTACTCCTCAACCGTGGTGCTGTTGAGGTCTTTGCCGGCCGCCACGGCCCGCAGGATGTCGCGCTCGGTGATGATGCCGGGGCCCTCTTCGGTCATCACGATCGCCGAGCCAACCTTTCGAGCATCCATCTGTCGGGCGGCCTCTACGAGGCTGTCACCGAGGGCCACATGCAGCACCGCCCGGTTGACGACAGGTCCTATGCGCATCCTCGTCATTATGGTCCGGTCAACTTTCGACCCGCAGACGCGAAAGCTCGTTGACGAGATCGCCGGCGACGGCTCGGCCGTCCCCGAAAAGCATCATCGTCTTGTCCAGGTAGTACAGCTCGTTCTCGATGCCGGCAAAGCCCGGCGCCATGCTGCGCTTGATCACCATCACGGACTGGGCCTTGTCCACCTCCAGGATCGGCATGCCGTAGATCGGGCTGCCCTGGCTGTGCCTGGCGGCGGGGTTGGTCACGTCGTTGGCGCCGATGACGATGGCGACGTCGGCGCGCGGGAACTCGGAGTTGATCTCATCCATCTCGATCAGCTGGTCGTAGGGAACGTCGGCCTCTGCCAGCAGGACGTTCATGTGCCCGGGCATGCGGCCGGCGACCGGGTGGATGGCGAACTTCACGTCGGCCCCCAGCTTGGTGAGCAGGTCGGAGAGCTCCCGCACCTTGTGCTGCGCCTGGCTCACCGCCATCCCGTAGCCCGGCACGATGATGACCAGCCGGGCAACCTCGAGGATCATGGCCGCCTCCTCCGCCGTCCCGCTCCGCACCGGGCGGTCGTCGATGGCTTCCATCGTCGAGGCCTGCACCTGGCCGAAGGCGCCGAACATGATGTTGCGGAAGCTCCGGTTCATGGCGCGGGACATGATCAGCGAAAGCAGGAAGCCAGACGCCCCATCCAGCGCCCCGGCGATGATCAGGACCTTGTTGTTGAGGGCGAACCCCATGGCTGCCCCGCTCAACCCTGCGTAGGAGTTGAGCAGGGAGATGACGGTGGGCATGTCCGCGCCGCCGATGGGAATGATCAGGAAGATGCCGAAAACCAGGGCCAGCCCCACCACGACCAGGAACAGGGTGCTCTGGCTGGGGTCGACGACGAGGTAGACCGCCAGGGCCACCGCCAGCGCCAGCAGCGACAGGTTGATCACGTTCTGGCCGCGGTAGACGATCGGCCGGCCGGGCAGGATCCCCTGCAGCTTGCCAAAGGCCATCAGGCTGCCGGTGAACGTCAGGCTGCCGAGCAGCACCTCAAAGCCAAGCGCCCCCATGGTGAAGCGCTCGACGTGGGGGGCCTGCAGGAAATATTCGGAGATGCCGACCAGGGCGGCGGCCAGGGCACCGAAGGCGTGGGAGAGCGCGGTCCGCTGAGGCATCGCCGTCATCGGCATGAACAGCGCCATCGGGACGCCGATCGCCGAGCCGATAAAGAGGCCGACCAGGATCCACTCGTAGCTCACGATCTCGGCCCGGATCAGGGTGGCCAGGACCGCGATCAGCATCCCCAGCTCCCCAGCCTGCACCCCGCGCCGCGCAGTTCGCGGAGCGCTGAGCCACCGGAGCGCCAGGATGAAGAGGACACCCGAGGCCAGGTAGGCGACCTCGATGATGTGCTCGCTCATCTATTCGATAGCTCTTTTGCCGATGGCTCTTTTGGCTCTCTCTGGTCCCGCCTCCGGAACATCCGCAGCATCCGGTCGGTGATCATGAAACCGCTGACGACGTTGATCGTCGAGGCGATCACGGCGATCGTCCCCAGGACCGTGCTCAGGGTGCTGCGATGGGCGCCGGCGATCAGCAACGATCCCACCAGCGCGATGCCCGAGATGGCGTTGGTCAACGACATCAGCGGCGTGTGCAGCAGCTGCGGCACGCGCCGGATGACCTCGAATCCCAGGAACGCGGACAGCACGAATATGTACAGCCCGATCTCGAGGTTGCTGACGTTCACGATGCCTGCCCCGTCATTCTGGCGACCGGGGTCAGGCCGAAGGCCTCGCGCACCCGGGCGTTGACGACCTGGCCGCCGCGGGAGACGAGGGTCTCTCGGGTGATCTCGTCCTCGAGGTCAACCCGCATCTCGCCCTCCTTGACCAGGTGGGCCAGGAAGGCGGAGATGTTCCGTCCGTACACCTGGCTCGCGTGATAGGGCACGGTGGCCGGCAGGTTGGTGGGCCCAAGCACCGTCACGCCGTCTTTGATCACCGCCTGGTCCGGCTGCGTGAGCTCGCAATTCCCGCCCTGGGAGGCGGCGATGTCGACGATCACCGAGCCCGGCGCCATGCCGGCGACCATCTCCGCGGTGACCAGCACAGGCGCGGTCTTACCCGGTACCTGGGCGGTGGTGATCACGGCATCGCTGCCGGCGACCACCCGGGCCATCATCTCGCGCTGTCGCCGGTAGAACTCCTCGTCCTGGGCCTTGGCGTAGCCGCCCCGGTCCTCGCTGTCGCCCGCATCCAGGGGAAGCTCCACAAACTTCGCCCCCAGGCTCTCGACCTGTTCCTTGACCGCCGGCCGGACGTCGTAGGCCTCGACCACGCCGCCCAGCCGCCGGGCGGTGGCGATGGCCTGCAGCCCCGCCACCCCCGCGCCGATGACCAGCACCTTCGTCGGTGCCAGGGTGCCCGCCGCGGTGGTCATCATGGGGAAGATCTTGGGCAGGGTTTGGGCGGCCAGGATAACCGCCTTGTAGCCGGCTATCGATGCCTGCGAGGAAAGGGCGTCCATGCTCTGGGCTCGGGTGATCCGGGGCATCAACTCCATCGCGAACACGGTGTTGCCGCGCTCGGCCAGCCGCAGCAGGCCTGGCGGGGCAGCCAGGGGGGTGCAGAGCCCGATGACCGCGGAATTCGGCGAGACCAGGTCCCTGTCGGAGTCGTCGCCGCCGGCGTCAACCGCCTGTACCCGCGCGATAACCTCGGCGCCCAAGGCCTCGTCGCGACCGGCAACCACCCTGGCGCCCTTCTCGCGATATGCGTCGTCCGAATAACCCGCGGCCTGACCGGCACCGGCGGCCAGGACCACCTCGATCCCTGAGCTCGTGAGTGCGGGTACAACCGCGGGTGTGACGGCCACGCGGCGCTCTCCAGCCGCTGTCTCCCCGATCACTCCTACCGAAAGCATTGCGCCAGACTACCGGAGTCGACAAACCTTGGCAGAATCTGCAACCCTAGCCAAGTTCATAGGAGGTTCGGGATGGTAGCAAGAGTTACGACCTCACGGCGGTCGGACGCGGACGAGGCCAAGCTGTTCATAGAGGAAGAGGTGATCCCGTCGCTGCACAACGTCCCGGGGTTCCGTGGAGCCTTTTTCCTGGCCGACCGGGAGAAGGCCACCGGGATATCGATCACCTTCTGGGAGGACGAGGTGGCCGCCAAGGAGAGCCTGATCGCTTCAGCGGAGCGCCGCACGCGGGCCGCGGCCGTGACCGGGGCGACGTTCGAGGCGGTGGACGCGTATGAGGTGATCGCCCAGACCATGCCGGTGGTGACGGAGCAGAGGTAACCCGGTCTAGCCCGTGGTCAGCAGCCGGAAGACAACGCCGAGCAGCAGCAGGGTACCGCCCAACTGGAAGAGCCGCGCCCGCCGAGGATCGCGTCGGACCAGCAGGCGCGCGACGGGCATGACCAGCATGGCGGCCAGGGCGTAGACCAGGTGCAGGTTGGTGAGGGGCCGCCGGCCGGCCAGCAACAGGACTCCGCCAACGGCGACCTGGGCCAGGATCAGCGCCGCGACGACGCGCTGCAGCGGATGGTATAGACCCGGCGGGGGCTGCCCACGGAATGCGGCCGGAAGGGCGATGGCCAGGATCACCGCCACCAGCGCCAGCAGGACGACCGCGGCGACGAGGTGGACGGCGACCAGGGCGATGGTCATCGCAGGACGTCAGGGGAATCGGACGTCATTGGCCGTCAAGTATGGGCAAAAAAAAGGAGCGGCCCCGAAAGGGACCGCTCCTTGTTGGTACTGCTTAGGCCTGGTCGACAGGTGCCGATTCGGCTTCGGCGCCGGCGTCGGTGGCCTCCGCCGCCGGGGCCTCGGGCGCGGTGCTCTCGGCTGCTGCCGCGACACCGATCTGCACGTTGTTGGCGCGCTTGCCCTTGGGCCCGTCCTCGGGCTCAAAGCTGGCGGTCTCACCGCCCTGCAGGCTGTCGAAGTTATCGACGCTGCTGCGATGGAAGAAATACTCGGTCCCGCGGCTGTCCTCGATAAAACCGAATCCGCGCTCCGGGACGATTCGCTTAACTGTGCCGGTCAACAATCACTTGCTCCTTCTCCTCGAAACGTGAAACTACGCGAAAGGCCTGTTCGAGAAGAGGGGTGAAGACCACACGCAGGCGTCGTCCACAGTGGACGACATCTTGCCTATAGCTTACGCCTTCAGGCGATTCGCAACGGGTTGGCTAGCCAGCGGACTGCTCGCTCTTGGTCCGCGGACGCAGCGGCTGCCCGATCTCGTGCAGGAAGCCGAGGATCTCGCGATACGACTGCGCGATCGATGTCTCGTAGTACGTGACACCGATCTCGGCGCAGTAGGCCCGGATGATCACCTGGGCCTTCCGCATGTTGGCGCGCGGCATGGAGGGGAAGAGGTGGTGCTCGATCTGGTAGTTGAGCGCGCCGTAGAGGAAGTCGGTGCCCGCCCCGGCGCGGACGTTACGTGAGGTCAACACCTGGGCCCGGAGGAAGTCAAGGCGGGAGCCGGCCGTCTGGGGCATGCCCTTGTGGTTGGGGGCGAAAACCGAGGCCAGGTAGAAGCTGCCGACCGCCTGGTGGACCACGAGCACTATGAGGCCAAGCCAGGGGCCGAGGAGGAGGACCAGGCCGCCGACATAGACCAGGGCATGGAGCAGCAGGGCGGCGACCTCGAGGCGGCGATGGGTGGCGCGGTTGCGGACGAGGTAGCCGGCGCTGGACACGTGCATCGAGAAGCCCATCAGGAAGAGCATCGGGAAGAACAGGAAGGCCTGGTACGCGGTCAGCGTCCGCATGGCACCCCGCCGTTGCAGCGCCTCCTCGCGGGTGTAGACCAGGGCGCCAGAGCTGATGTCAGGGTCCTCATCGATGTCATTGGGGTTGGCGTGGTGCAGGTTGTGCTTGCTGACCCACCAGGAGTAGCTCGAGCCCAGCAGCGCGTCGGCCGTGAACAGTCCAACCGCCACGTTCATCCAGCCCCGGTTGAACATCTGCCGGTGGCCGGCATCGTGGAGCTGGAAACCCAGCTGTCCGGAGACCAGCCCGAGGAAGGCGGCGTCCAGGACTCGCAGCCAGGGGTTGTGCACCAGCACCAGGACGGCCACGCCCAGCGCCACGAGGGCCGCGTTAGCACTGATGACGATGGCGTAGTATCCCGGCCGCTTGCGGAGGAGGCCGGCCGCTTGGACCCGCTTCTTCAGTACCGCGTAGTCGGATTCGCCGACCGCCGAGAGGGCGACCGGCTGCGGTGGGACGAGTTCGATCAGCGCCAAGAAATGGATCCAGCCGCCGCGGAGCAGGGCGCCAACGCGTGGTCAGGCCCCCGCTGGTAGGCCGTGCGGTCGCTCCCATTCATGTCCTGTTGATACGCGGCGGGGCATAACATCCGCCGTAATATCGCGACCATCGATGGGGCCATCAGGATGAGAAGCTTCGTGTCGCGGGACGGTCTGGAGATCGCCTACGACGAGTGGGCCGCGACCGCTCCCGGACCGCCGGTCGTGCTCCACCATGGCTTCGGTGTCGATGCCCACCTGGGGTGGGTGGTCACCGGCGTGGTCGACGCCCTTACCAACGCCGGCCGGCACGTCGTCGCCATCAACGTCCGGGGCAGTGGCGCGTCGGCCAAGCCGCACGACCCCGGGTCTTACGGCGAATACACGCTGGCCGGTGACGTCTCCAGCCTGTTCGACGCCCTTGGCGGTGACGAGTTCGACCTGGTGGGGTTCTCCCACGGAGCCATCGTGTCCCTAATCGCTGCCACGCAGGAGCCGCGGGTCCGCCGCCTGGTGGTCGGCGGTGTGGGAGCCGGCGCGGTCGAGCTCGGCGTCGAGGAGAGCCGGGTGGTTCCGCGCTACATGGTGGATGCTCTCATCCCGGATGACCCGGCGGAGCTGACCTCACCGGCCGAGATCGGTTTCCGCGCCCTGGTCGACGTGGCCCAATCCGACCGCCTGGCGCTTACGGCGCTGGCCCGGTCGCGACACGACCGCCCCATTCCGCTGCACCGGATCACGGCTCCCACGCTGGTCATCGCCGGTAATCGCGACAGGCTGACCCGCGGCGCCGACGCGTTGCGCGCGGCAATCCACGGCGCAACGGTTCAGATGCTCGACACCGACCACATCAGGGCAACCACCACGCCGGAGTTCGCTTCTGCGACGATCGACTTTCTCACGGGGTAGGAGGTCTAGAGTCCTGGCATGATCAGTGGAAGCCACGTCATCGTCTACAGCGAGGACGCGGAGGCGGATCGCGCGTTCATACGCGATGTCCTCGGCTACCGGAATGTCGACGCGGGCGGCGGGTGGCTGATCTTCAAGCTGCCACCCGCGGAAGTAGCTGTGCACCCCTCCGACGGCCCGGGGAGGACCGAGCTCTACCTGATGTGCGATGACATCAACGCCACCATGACGGACCTGGCCGCCAAGGGCGTGGAGTTTGCCACGCCGGTCAATGAGGAGCGTTGGGGCATCCTTACCGCGATCAAGCTTCCCGGCGGTGGGGAGCTCGGCCTCTACCAGCCCAAGCACCCGACCGCCTACAACCTCTGACCTCGACCGACTCGTCCGTAGATCTACGTAAACTCAGGACTCCGCTGCCGCCACCGCTCTGGCAGCGAGGAGGTGAGCCCGATGCACATGAACATCCGTCACTACCGAGTGCCGCCCGCCCAGGCGGAAGAGATCGTCCGCAGGGTCGACGACCTCTGGCTGGAGAAGATCCGCCGAATGAGGGGGTTCGTCAGCTACCACGTCGTCCGCGATGCGGAGGACCGGCTGACATCGATGTCGGCGTTTGTCGACGAGGCCGACGCCAAGGCGGCCGGCGAGGCCAGTGCCGAATGGGTGGGCGCCGCGCTCCAGGACATGGATATTGAGTTTCTCGAGCAGTGGGACGGCCCGGTCGTGGTCCACGCCGGAGGGGGCTGACCGCCGGCAGACGGTGTGAACCT
>DASZHA010000110.1:0-6223 GCA_035938265.1 Candidatus Dormiibacterota bacterium | reverse complement strand
CGGCGACATCGAGCGGGCGCACCGTGACCAGGGTCAGGTCCGCCGTGGGCTGGAGGACCAGCTTCCGCCCCAGGTCCTCGGGGTTCAGCCGCGCCAGGCCTGCCGCGCCGATGACCTCCAGCGCCCCGGGCAGGAGGTAGCCGGTGGGGATCGCCATCGTGATCATCGCGGACCCAGCTCCTCGATCCCCTGGCCGTCGCAGAACAGCACGCGGGTTGCCGCCAGCGCCCGGCCGCGCTCGACCAGGGCCGCCTTGTCGCTCCCCTCGACCTCCACCGCGACCGTCGCCCCCTCGGCCCGAAGCCGACCCGCCAGGGCCAGCGCCGGGGCGGGGTCGTCGCGGTAGCCGACAAGGATGCGGGCGGGCGTTGGCTCCCCGTTGAGACGGCCCATCACGGCCTGGACGCGATCGACGAAGACCACCAGGCCGGTCGCAGGCCAGGGCGCCCCGAAGCGCTTGAGCAGCCCGTCGTAGCGCCCGCCCGCGGCCAGCGGCGCGCCCACCCCCGGCGCGAAGACCTCGAAGATGACGCCCGTGTAGTAGTCGAAATCACGCACCGCGCCGAGGTCGAGGTTGACGCGCTCCGCCACCCCGTACTCGGCCAGGAGCCGGTGCACCTCGCGGAGCTCGGCCACCGCCGTCGCCGACGTCGGGTTGTCGACCATCCCCCCGGCGGCGTCGAGGATGTCGGTGCCGCCGCGCAAGGCCGGGAAGCGCAGCATCAGCTCCTGCTCGGCGGCGCCGAGGTCGGTCTCCGCCAGTGCCTGCTCCAGCAGCACCAGGTCGCGGCCGGCAAGCGCATCGAGCACCCGTCCCCTGGCCTCGGGCGCCAGCCCCGCGATCAAGCCGCCGAAGAAGCCGACGTGGCCGACCTCGACCTGGAAGCCGTCCAGGCCGCATGCCTCCAGCGCCCGGATCGCCATCGCCACCACCTCGGCGTCGGCGGCGGCGCTGTGGGTCCCGATCAGCTCGGCCCCGGCCTGGAACGATTCGCGGCCGGCGCCAGGCGCAGGGTGGCCCTGGAAGGTGGGTCCCAGGTAGCAGAGCCGGAGCGGCAGCGGCGCCTGGCGCATCTGGCCAGCCGCGACCCGGGCCACCGACACGGTGCGCTCCCCCACCATCGCCAGCAGCCGACCGTCGCCATCGGTGAACTTGAACAGCCGCCGGAGCATCTCCGGTTGGACGCCGAGCTCGAGGGTGGCCAGCTCCTCTACCGCGGGGGTCTCGACCAGGTCGTAGGCCCAGGACTCGAAGGTCTCCAGCATGGTCTGCTGCAGCCCGCGCCGGAAACGCGCCTGGCCCGGGAGCAGGTCGACGAAGCCCGGTGGCTTGCCCGCCCGGGCGCGGTCGGTGGACGGCCCGTCTTGTTTCACGGTTTCATTCATTGCTTTATCACGATACAGTCTGGTTCCGAGGAGTGTAGCGGCCGGCGAGCCTCCCGTCAACGCCCCCGGCACCTCGGGCCGAGGCAGAAACCGAGCTCAGCTCTCCTTGGGAATGCCGATGAAGCGCGCCAGCACGGCGTCGCGGGCGCGGTCGGGCATGCGGCCCAGCACCGACATGGCACGCGCGTCATTGCCCACCAGGTACCGAGGCTGGGGGTGGGCAGCGGTCAAGGCGCGCTCCACGACCTCGGCCACCTTGGATGGCGGGATCCCTCGCTGGGCCTGCATCATGGTCAGCTTGCGCAGCGGCTCGATCATGTCGCCGTAGTACTCCGTAGCCTTCTCGGGCATGGCGGCCAGGGCCTTGTCGAAGGCATCAAGCCCCTTCTCCCAAATCGGGGTGGCGATCGACCCCGGCTCGACGCAGATCACCTTTATCCCCCAGGGGCGCAGCTCCAGCCGCAGCGCGTGGCAGAGGGAGGCGACCGCCGCCTTGCTGGCGGAGTAGATGCCGACGAAGGGCGAGGTGATCCGCCCGCCGATCGAGCCGGTGCAGATGACGCGGCCGTGGCCCTTGCGGACCAGGGGCATGAAGACCTGGGTCACCTCCAGGAGTCCGATCACGTTGGTGTCGAAGAGCTCCCGGATCTCAGCCATGTCCTGGAACTCCAGCGGGCCGCCCCAGGAGACGCCGGCGTTGTTGAAGAGCCCCACGATGCCGCGGTTGCCGACCGCCTCCCGCACCTGCTCGTAGGTGGCGTCGATGGTCTCGCGGTCGGTGACGTCGAGGATGACGGGGACCAGGTTGGGCAGGCTCTGGCTGCGTAGCTTCTCGGCGTCGGCCTCCTTGCGAACGCCGGCGAACACCTGGTAGCCGCTGGCGGCCAGCCGTGTCGCGGTGGCCTCACCGATACCGGTGGAAGCGCCCGTGATGACCACAGCACCCTTGTCCGCCATATCCGTCCGCCTAGTAGTTGTCCTCGGCCCGCGAGTCCTCGTCGGCGAGGTCGGCAGCGTCCTCCATACCCGGCTCCACCGGGTGCATGCCCTCGAGGTCCTCGTCGCCCTCGGCGCCGGCGTCCTCGTCGTCGCCGTCCTCGAGGCCAGCCTCGCTGTCGGCATCACGGAGCAGGGAGTCGCGGGCATGGGCCCGGAACTCCTGGCCCTTCCGAACCGGGAAGGAGGGGACGCCCGCGAACTGGGCCGCCTGCTTGGTCTCGCGGATGATGATGCGCAAAGCCTTGCCGTCGCTGGTGGCGACCGCGGCGGTGTACTCGTTGCCACCCTCGATGAATTTGAGGACGCGCCGGGCCAGCTTGGCCTCGACGTGCCCCAGCCTCGTACCCGTCGAGGTCTCGACATTGAGGGCGTCCCCGGCGGGCACCAGCTTGACCTGGTCGCCGGCCGAGACCACGCCGGCGCCGGCGCCCTTGTCGAGGACGACATTGGCGACCGCAGTCTTGCCCGTCTCCTCGACAAACAGGCCCACGTCCACGGCCGAGCCGCCCTTGGGCAGGTCGGTCTTCTCCTCCATCAGCGTCTCAAGCCGGTTGACGTTCTTGAGGGCGATGGTGTTCAGGGGGTTGAGCTCGAGGGTGGCCTTGTAGGCGCTGAGGGCGTCGTCCATCTTGCCGAGCTCGGTGTAGACCTTGCCCAGCCGGTTGTGCGTCTCCTCGTCCACGCCGAACCGGGAGACGATCTCCTGGTTCAGCTCGAGGGCGTTCTTCCAGTCCCGCTCGAGGGCGGCGCTGATCGCCTCCTCCACGAGCTGGCTGCGGGTCTTGACCCTTTCGGGTATCTCGGCCACCACGATCTCCGACGGGTTCTAGGGGCGCGCACCACCGCTGGTTCGCGCCAAAGCAACGGAAAGTATAGTCAGCCGTTGGTCCGCGCACAGGATGCCGGCAGGCGGGGTTTGGTAAACGCCTGTTTAGCCCGGCCGAACGGGTTGGCGCGGGGACAGCCATCGGTGGTATACAGAGGGCTGCTATGCCCCCGGAGGGCATAACTTGCCATTGAGGAGGCGAAGAATGATCGGAAGACGCGGGCTGGCCCTTGGGGCCGGCGCCATCATCGCCCTTGCTGCCTGTGGTAGCTCCGGCGGTGGATCAAGTAACAAAGGAACCATCAAGATTGGCGTCGAGCTCCCGGAGTCAGGGAAGGAGGCCTCCAACGGCATCCCCACCCTGAACGGGGTCAAGTACGCGGTCCAGAAGCAGACCACCATCAAGGGCTTCACCATCGAGATCAACAACCTCGATGACGCCGTCAACGGCGTCCACGATGCCCAGAAGGGCGCCCAGAACGTCCAGCAGTTCGTATCAGACTCGAAGGTCCTTGGCTTCGTCGGGCCCTTCAACTCGGCTGTGGCACAGGCTGAGATCCCGGTCGCCAACGCGGCGCACCTGACCATGATCAGCCCCGCCAACACCAACGAGTGCCTGACCAAGGACCTGCCGGCGCCCGAGTGCACCTTCAAGCCGGCTGACCTGCGGCCCAGCGGCCCAAACAACTACTTCCGGGTGGCCGCCACCGACGACTTCCAGGGGCCTGCGATGGCGGATTACGCCTACGACACCCTGGGCCTGAAGAAGGTCGCCGTGGCCTCTGACAACGAGACCTACGGCAAGGGCATCGCCGACAGCTTCTCCAGGGAGCTGACCAAGAAGGGTGGTGATCCCACCCCGCGGCAGGACTTCGACACCAAGACCACCAACAGCTTCAAGCCCTTCGAGAGCAGCGCCACCGCGGCCGGTGGCCTGTACTTCGGTGGGACGGACTCCAACAAGGTCTGCATCGCGCGTCAGCAGATGAAGAGTGCGGGCTTCAACGCTCCGTTCTTCGGGGGCGACGGCATCGTCACCGCCCAGTGCATCACCGACGCGGCTGACAACGTCGACAACATGTACGGCACCGTGGCCGCCGCCGACGCAACGCAGATCCCGGACGCGAAGTCCACCATCGACGACTTCAAGAAGAACTTCAGCGCCACGACGGACTTTGGTGCGTACACCATGCCCGCCTATGACTGCGCCAACATCCTGCTGGATGGCATCAGCAAGGCCATCGATGACGCCGGCGGCAACATGCCGACCCGCGAGCAGGTGCGCGCCCGCGTCGCCCAGACCAAGGATTTCCCGGGCGTCCTGGGCAAGACGTCGTTCGATTCGAACGGCGACACCTCAAACAAGATCATTTCGATCTACACGATCGGAGCCGCCCCCGGTCTGACGGGCTCCACCCCGAAGGACTGGATCTGGAAGGCGCAGGTCAAGTTCTGAGGTAGACAAGAGGACATCGGGAGAGGGCGAGCGTTCGCCCTCTCCCTTTCCTTACCGCCTAAACAGCATCGCGAGATGAACCCACTGACCCGACTACGCAGCAGTCAGTCCGGGGCCTTAGGCATCCTCCTTCTGTTCGGAGTGGTGCTCGTCGCCCTCGCGGTGTCGGTCAAATTACAACAGTGCAACGTCACCCAGGGCGGCCTGCCGTTCTTCGTGAACATCGCCATCCAGGGCCTGGCCAACGGGGCCATCTACGCCCTGATCGCCCTCGGCTACACCATGGTCTACGGCATCATCGAGCTGATCAACTTCGCCCACGGTGACGTCTTCACGTTGGGAGCCTTCTTCTCGCTCCCCCTTCTCGGCCTCTTCGGTCTCACCGAAGGCAAGGAGTTCACGATTGTCACGGCGCTGCTTCTGCTGCTCGTGCTGGTCATCGTCATGGCCCTCACCGGTGGCGTCAATGTGCTCATCGAGCGGGTCGCTTACCGGCCCCTGCGCAACAGCCCGCGCCTGGCCCCGCTGATCACCGCGGTGGGGATGTCCTTCATCCTCGAGGGGATCATGTTCCTGTGGCGGGGTCCCTTCAACCTGCATTACCCGGACATCCTGCCGGCCACGCGGGTCAACCTGCTCGGCAACGCGTACGTGGGTATCAAGGACATGGTGGTCGTCGGAGTGGCAATTGTGCTGGTGATCGCCCTGAGTCTGTTCGTCAACCGGTCCAAGTTGGGCAAGGCGATGCGAGCCACCGCCCAGGACCGAGACGCCTCCCAGCTGATGGGAATTGACATCAATCGCACCATTGCCGCCACCTTCTTCATCGGCGCCGTCCTGGCCGCGGCCGGCGGGATCATCTATGGCCTCTACTTCAACAGCGTGGACTTCCAGCTCGGCTTCTCGGCCGGGCTGGTGGCCTTCACGGCCGCGGTCTTCGGCGGCATCGGCAACATCCAGGGGGCGGCGCTGGGTGGCCTGATCATCGGCATGCTGCAGGCCTACAACGACGGCTACTGCTCCTCGGCCTGGACCCGGGTGCTGATCTTCGGCATCCTCATCCTCGTGCTGGTCTTCAGGCCCTCTGGCCTGCTCGGCAGCCGTCTCGGCGACAAGGCATGAGCCGGGTGATCCGGCTCCCGGCTCGCCTTGTCGAGTGGTGGATCCGCAAGAGCCGGCAGAACCCCAACTGGGCCATCTACCAGGCGCTCCTGTTCGTCGCCGTCTTCTACCCGGGGATCGTGCAGACCATGACCGGGGGCGACGGCGGGGCCCTCGTCGGCCTCGCCGCCGACGCGGGTGTCTACGTGCTCCTGGCGCTGGGCCTCAACGTGGTGGTCGGGTTCGCCGGGCTCCTGGACCTGGGATACGCCGCCTTCTTCGCAATCGGTGCCTACACCTACGGCATGTTCGCATCGGCGCAGCTGGCCTCGAGCCCGATCCACCACGCCTTTCACATCCCCTTCTGGTTCCTGCTCTTCGTTGCGCTCGGCGTCGCTGCGCTCTTCGGCATCATCCTGGGGGCGCCAACCCTGCGGCTGCGGGGGGACTACCTG
>DASZHA010000109.1:0-25036 GCA_035938265.1 Candidatus Dormiibacterota bacterium | reverse complement strand
GGCGGCCCAGGCCTAGAGCCCGACGGCCTGCGCCACCCGCTCCCGGTGCATGTCGCCAGACCCGTACAGCCGGGCTACCGACGCCGCCCGGCGGACGTAGAGGTGGATCGGGTGCTCCCAGGTGAACCCGATCCCGCCGTGGACCTGGAGGGCGTCCTCGGCCAGCAGCCCGATCGCCTCGGCGGCGTAGGCCTTGGCGGCGCTGGCCGCCTCGTCGCTGTCATCGCGCCCCTCGGCGATGCTCAAGGCGGCGTAGTGGACCACGGCCCGGGACGACTCCAGCCGCACCACCATGTCGGCGGCCATGTGCTTGATCGCCTGGAAGCTGCCGATGGGCTTGCCGAACTGCTCGCGCACCTTGGCGTACTCCACCGCCATCTCCTGCATCTTCTCGCCGGCGCCGACCAGCTCCGCCACCGAGGCCACCGCCAGGCGGTCAAGCGCCGCCTCGACAGCTTTGGCTGCCGTGTCAGGGAGGGCGCCCAGGACGGCGCTATCGCGCACCTGCACCGCGTTGAGCGAAACCCGCCCCAGCTGGGCGGTGGCGTCGAGTCCGCGCACCGGCGTGATCGTCACCCCGGTGGTCTCGCGGTCGACAAGCGACAGCACCGTGCCGCCGGAGGCATCATCCGTCGCCACCACCAGCGTCTGCGCCGCTGCCACGCCGGGTAGCGGGCCGGTCTCGCCCGACAGCGCCAGCCCTCCCTCGCCGGCCGCTGCCTCGATCGAGGCGTCGGGCCCGGCCACCAGCACGCCCAGCCGGGCACCGCTGAGCAAGGGTTCGAGCCAGGCCGCGCGCTGCTCCGGCGAGCCCAGCGCCGCAACCAGGGGCGCGGCTCCCACCGCGGTCGCCGAGTAGCCCGCGGGCGCCAGCACCCGCCCCATCTCGTGCAGAACCACCGCCTGGTCGGTGAAGTCGCCACCCGCGCCACCGGCGGCCTCGTCGATGCCGATACCGAACCAGCCCAGGCGCGCGAGCTGCGGCCACGGCGCCTCCGGCACCTCGTCGTCCAGCAGCCGCCGGGCGTAGTCGGGCGGGAAGGCCTTCTCCAAGGCCTGCCGGGCCGTGGTCCGCAGCAGGTCCTGCTCTTCGGTCGCCCCCAGTGCCACCGTCAGCCTCGGGGCAGGCCGAGCAGGTGCTCGGCCAAGATGTTCTTCTGGATCTGCGTCGTCCCCGCACCGATCGACAGCGCGAACGACCCCAGGTACTGGTGGCCCCAGTCCTCCTCTCCCATGTCCAGGCCCGCGGCGCCGGCGATGTCCAGCGCCGTCCGGGAGAAGCGCCGGATGAAATCGGAGAGGAAGATCTTGGCCGCAGAACCCTCGGCCCCGGGGAGCCCGGTGCGGATCGCGGTCTCGAGGCAGCGGTAGCCGAGATGGCGCACCACGTCGCACTCGATCGACGCCCGGGCCAGCGCCTGGCGCACCATCGGGTCCTGCGCCAGCGGGCGCCCGTCTCGCTCCATCGTCTTCACCCGCGCGATAAGGCGGTCGACCAGCTGCCGCTGGCGTACCTGGATCCCCAGCAGCGCGGTCCCGCGCTCGTGCAGCAACGTGGTCATCGCCACCCGCCAGCCGTCGTCGATGTCGCCGATGACGTCGGCGCGGGAGATGCGGACGTCGGTCAGGAAGACCTCGTTGAACTCGGACTCGCCCGTCGCCTGCCGCAGCGGCCGCACCTCCACGCCGGGAGCGTGCATGTCGACGATGACCAGTGACAGCCCCCGGGAGCGGCGCTCCTCGGGGTTGGTGCGGCAGAGCAGCATGCAGAAGTCGGCGGCATGGGCGTACGAGGTCCAGACCTTCTGGCCGTTGATTACCAGGGCGTCGCCGTCGACCGCAGCGCGGGTCCGCACCGACGCCAGGTCGCTGCCGGCGTTGGGCTCACTGAAGCCCTGGCACCAGACCTCCTCCGAGGCCAGGATGGCGGGCAGGTGCCTGGTCTTCTGCGCCGGGGACCCGTGCGCTATCAGCGTCGGTCCCACCAGGTTGAGGCCTACGAAGGTCAGCCCCGCCTGGGGGGCGCCGCACCACGCCAGCTCCTCCTCCAGGATGGCTTGCTCGAGCAGGGAGGCGCCGCGCCCGCCGTACTCCGCCGGCCAGTGCATTCCCACCAACCCGGCGTCGCGGAGCTTGCCATCCCACTCGCGCTGGAAGGCGAGCCGCTCCTTGACGTCCGATGGCGGCCGCCAGCCGGGCTCGAGCCATTGTTTGGGCGCCACCCGGCCGAGGAAATCGCGGACCTCATCGCGGAAAGCCTCCTGCGCCGGGGTCAGGGCCAGCTCGGGCTGAGGTCGTCGCGGGTTCACGGGCACGGGCCGCCGCTGCCCCGCCTCAAGGCGGCCATGCCCGTTCGCTAACCCGCCCTACTGGAGCTCGACGTAGACGTTCTTGATGTAGCTGAAGTCGTCGATCGCCCGGGCCGAGCCCTCGCGACCGTAGCCGCTCTGCTTGACGCCACCGAAGGGCATGCTGGCCCCGATCGAGTAGCCGTTGATTCCGACCGTGCCGGTCTTCAGCTTGGCGGCCACGCGGTGGGCGCGCTTGAGGTCGCTGGTGGTGATCACCGCCGCCAGCCCAAACGGCGAGTCGTTGGCCAGGCGGATCGCCTCGTCCTCGTCGTCGAAAGGAATGGCCGAGAGCACCGGCCCGAAGATCTCCTCCCGCGCCGGCGTGGTGTCGTTGGAGGTGAGCAGGATCGTGGGCTCGACGTAATAGCCCTCCTCCAGGCCACCGGCCATGCGCCCGCCGCCGGTGTGCACCTGGGCGCCCTCCTCTTTGCCCTTCTCGATGTAGCCGAGGACGCGCTCCAGCTGCCGCTCGCTGATCATCGGCCCGGCCATGGTCGCCGGGTTGAAGGGATCACCGGGCTGCATGAACGCCAACACGCCGACCGCCGATTCCAGGAACTGGTCCATCTTGCTGCGGTGGACGAGGGCGCGGGTGGCGGCGGCGCAGTACTGGCCGCTGGTGCCGTAGGTGATCATGCCGGCGCTCAGCGCCCCGCCCAGTCCGACGTCGCCGTCCTCGAAGACGATGTTGGCCGACTTCCCGCCCAGCTCCAGCACCGTCCGCTTGAGGCCCTCGGCCGCCATCGCCGCGATCCGCCGGCCGGTGGCGGTGCCGCCGGTGAAGGAGATCGCGTCGACTCCCTCGTGCTTGACCAGCGGCTCACCACATTCTTGTCCCAGGCCGCTGATGACGTTGACTACGCCCGCGGGAATGCCGGCCTCGGTGGCCAGCTCGCCCAGCAGCAGCGTTGACGCCGCGCCCACCTCGGAGGGCTTGACCACCACGGTGTTGCCGGCTGCCAGCGCCGGCGCCACCTTGGCGCCATAGAGGTAGACGGGGGCGTTCCAGGCGGTGATGCAGGCGACCACGCCCAGCGGCTCGCGCAGGGTGTAGTCGAGCGCGGCGTTGGGGTAGGCGGGCAGGACCTCGCCGATGGCCTTGTCGACCAGGCCGGCGTAGAACTCGAAGAAGTCGGCCGTCATCTCCGGCCCCAGGATCCAGCCGCCGCTGAGGCCGATGGGCATGCCCACGTCGATGGTCTGGAGCTTGCCCAACTCCTCCTTGTGCGCCTCGATCAGCTGGGCGTACTTGAGCAGCAACCGGCGGCGGTCGCGGACGTTGAGCGCGCCCCAGTCGCCCTCCAGCGCCCTGCGCGCCGCGGCGACGGCGGCATCGACATCCTTGGCGTCCGCCAGCGCGGTCTGGCCGACGACCTGGCCGTTGCCGGGGAAGACCTGGTCCTGGGTCTTGCCCGACAGCGGGTCGCGAATCTCGCCGTCGATGAGGACCTTGCCGGAGTGGTAGTGGAGGTCGGCCAGGGCCGCCTCGGTCGCCGCCAGGGGCGATGTCGCCGTTTCGCTCATTGGGAAGACCTCCGCTTCAGGCCAGGAAGTGGCCTCATGTCCCCGTCGTCCTGCGGGGTCAAATCGCGCGCTGGGCCTCGGCCCAGTATGGATCGCGCAGCTTGCGCTTGTAGAGCTTGCCGTTGGGGTCGCGGGGCAGTGACGTCGCGAAGTCGATGCTCTTGGGTACCTTGTACCCCGCCATCCTGCCGCGACAGAATTCGAGGATCTCGGCCTCGAGCTCCGGGCCCGGGACAGCGCCGTCGGCGGGTTCGACCACCGCCTTGACCTGCTCACCCCAGTCCGCGTCGGGGATGCCGAAGACGGCCACGTCGGCGATCTTGGGGAAGCCGACCATCTCCGACTCGATCTCGGCGGGGTAGATGTTGACGCCGCCGCTGATGATCATGTCGGCCTTGCGGTCGCTGAGGAAGAGGAAGCCGTCCTCGGTCAGGTAGCCGATGTCGCCGACCGTGAAGAAGCCGTTCTTGCGGGTGGAGCTGGTCTTGTCCTTGTCCCGGTGGTATTCGAAGTCTGCCTGTGTCAGCGACATCCAGACCTCGCCCACCTGTCCCGGCGCGCAGGGGTTGCCGTCGTCGTCTTCGATGCGGACCTCGGCGCCGGCCCAGGCGTTGCCCACCGTCCCCGGGTGCTCCAGCCAGTCGGCGGGGGTAGCGATGGTGCCGCCGCCCTCGGTGGCGGCGTAGTACTCGTAGACCACCGGCCCCCACCACTCGAGCATCCGCCGCTTGACGTCGATGGGGCAGGGGGCAGCGGAGTGGATGATGTGGCGCAGCGAGCTGATGTCGTACTGGCGGCGCCGCTCCTCGGGCAGGTTGAGCATCCGGGTGAAGTGGGTCGGCACCATGTGGCTGGTGGTGACCCGATGCCGCTGGATGTTCTCCAGCGTCAGCTCCGGGCTCCAGGCATCCATCAGCACCAATGGGTGGCCGGAGTGCAGCGACATCGTGGTGAAGACCATCACCGCCGTGTGGTACAGCGGCGAGCTGGTCAGGTGGACGTTGTCGCTGTGGGTCTGGATGCCGAAGAGGCCGAGGAAGCCGGTGTACAGCTCGGCCATGATGTCGGGATCGATGTCGGCCAGCTGGCGGCGCACGCCGCGCGGGCGCCCGGTGGTGCCCGACGTGTAGTGCATGGTGTTGCCGGCGCGACGGTCACCTGGGCGTTCCGTGGGCTGGCCGTCGGTCAGGGCCGCGTAGGGCTGGAACCCCGCAACCGAGCCGGTGGTGAAGCAGGCCGGCTTGGGATCGAGGCCCGCCACGGCCTGGACACAGGCGTCACCGAAGCGCTCGCTGCAGACCAGCACCTTGGCGCCCGAGTTCTCCAGGATGAAGGCGATCTCGTTCGCGGTCAGGTGGTGGTTGATGGGGGTGAGATAGAAGCCCCCCTGCAGCGCCGCCGCGTAGAGCTCGATCATCGCCGGCTCGTTGGCCAGCACCGCGGCCACCACGTCGCCATGTCCCAGGCCAAGGGCTCGCAGCCCATGGACCACCTGGTTGGAACGCGCGGCCAGCTCCCCGTAGGTCAGCTGGGTCCCATCCGCCGCGGTCAAGGCCAGCTTGTCGGGGGTCTCATCCGCGATGCCCCAAAGCCCCAGAGCCAATCAGCCCTCCCCAGCGGTCATCTCGCCGCCAACTCCGCTCGCCCTTGCGAAATTAGAACATGTTCTCGTATGCTGCAAGTAGCAGATGGTAGAACATGTTCTCGTCTGACGCAAGCGGGCGCCCCGGGCGACATTGTGACCAGCTTCGGAACGTTGTATTGCCCCCTGTCTCGTTAAGTGTTGTAATGACCCACACGCTTCGGCGCGGGACGGATGCAGTGGAGGCGCCGGTTTTGATGGCTCACCGCACTTTGGCGGGACGGTTGTGAGCGCGATCGCTGCCGCACCGACCGCAGATTCGATGGTGATCGACCAGCAGGCGATCGACCGTGATGTCGCGCGCATGCGCTCGGCGCTGGTGCTCGTCGGTATCGGCTGCCTGGTGCTGCTGCCGTTGGTGCTGAACGCGATCAACAAACCCTCCTACCTGACGGCGTCAATCAACGCGGTGATCTTCGCCATGGCGGGGATTTCGCTGGTTGTGCTGGTCGGCTACGTCGGCCAGGTCTCGCTGGCCCAGTTTGCCTTCATGGGCATCGGCGCGCTGGTTGTCTCCCGGGTGGCGCCCGTGGTCGGCTTCTGGCCGGCGCTCCCGATCGCAGGCCTGGCGGCGGTGCCGATCGGGCTGATGGCGGCGCTGCCGGCGCTTCGCCTGCGGGGGATCTACCTGGCGATCGCCACCCTGGGACTCAGCCAGGTGGTGGAGGCATCGATCCTGGTCAACCAGAACATCGTGGGTGGCACCCTCATCCACCTCGACCCGCCCTCCTTCCTGGGCCAGGCGTTCAACGCCAGCATCCAGAGCCGGACAACGCTCTATTTCGTCGACCTCGCCATCGTTGCCGCCGCGGCCGTCTTCACCCTGGCCCTGCGCCACCGCAAGACCGGGCTGGCATTCACCGCGGTGCGCGACAGCGAGCTGGCGGCGTCGTCGGTTGGGATCAACGTTGCCAAGTACAAGCTGGTGGCGTTTGCCCTCAGCTCCTTTTACGCTGGCATCGCCGGCGGGATGTACATGGTGTTGAGCCCCGACGTCCAGCCGCGGTTCTTCGATGCCCTGACCGGCAGCGTTCCACTCCTGATCGTGCTAGTCGTGGGCGGGGTGACCTCGATCGGCGGCGCCATCCTGGCCAGCTTCCTGTTCGCGCTGGCGCCAATCCTTTTGCCCCAGGGCCTCGACGCTGCCCTCACCTCCCTCAACCTCAAGCAGGCGCTCAAGAGCATCAACCTCGCCGACCTCACCTTCGCCCTCTTCGGCGTCCTCCTCCTTCGCGGCCTGGTAACCAACCAGGACGGGTTGGTCGGCATGCTGGACCGCAACCTGCGCAAGCTGGCGGCCAGGCGGCAGACCCGGGCCCTGACCGCAGGCCCGGGCGAGCCGGCCCCGGCGGAGGGCTGACATGCCCTTCTTCGCGGTCCAGGGCATCAGCGTCCGCTTCGGCGGCCTCCTGGCGCTGGACGACGTCGACCTGGTGGTCAACCACTCCGAGATCGTCGGCCTGATCGGCCCCAACGGCGCCGGCAAGACCACCCTGTTCAACACCGTCAGCGGGGTGCAGCGTCCGACTAGCGGCAAGGTCGTATTTGACGGCCACGACGTCACCCGCGCGCCTGCCCATGTTCGCAGCCGGCTGGGCATCGGCCGTACCTTCCAGACCGTCAAGCTGTTCCCGGCGCTGAGCGTGCGGGAGAACATCATGATCGGCTGCCATGCGCGGATGAAGACCGGGCTCTTCAGCGATGGGCTCCATCTGCCCCGCAGCCACTGGGCCCAGCGAGACGCCAAGAAGGTGGTCGACGAGATCCTCGAGGTCCTGGGCCTGACCAGCATCGACGGCCGCCTCGCCGGTGAGCTGCCGCTGGGCCAGCAGCGGCTGGTCGAGATCGGCCGAGCCCTGGCGACGAAGCCCAAGCTGCTGCTCCTCGACGAGGCGACGTCGGGTATCAGCAAGAGCGAGGTGGGCGAGCTGGTCGGTCTGCTGCGCAGCCTGATGGATCGCTACCAGCTAAGCCTGCTGGTTGTGGAGCACGATATATCCCTGGTGATGAACCTCTGCGACTATATCTACGTGCTCGACTTCGGGCGGATGCTGGCCAGCGGCGCCCCGGCGGAGGTCCGGGACGACCCGGCGGTGATCGAGGCCTACCTGGGCATCGTCGACGATGGCGCCAACCCCGCGCCCGCCCAGAAGCCCTCGCCCGAGGAGGCCGACCAGGCGCCGGTCGGGCAAGAGCCCTCGCTTGTGGGGTCAAAGTCGTGATCGGTATTCGACGGATCGCGGTCGCGGCGGCGGTAATGGTGATCGCGGCCGCTCTGCAGACGGCGATGGTGGTCGCCGATTCGTCCAAGCCCTTCGACAGCTACGGCGCCACCTCCGAGTCCTACGGGCTGGTGGTGCGCGTGATCGCCATCCAGCAGGCGGGGACCTTCCCCGATCTTGCCGACGAATACTTCCCCCACACCAAGACCGACATCGACAGCCTGCCCCACGCCAAGGCGGACGGCGAGTTCTTCGACCCTGGCGGCACCGTGCGCATCGGGCCCAACCTCGGCAACCAGGTTTTCCTGGTGCCCTACGGGGCACCGCCAGTGTTCCCCAACTACCCCTACATCGCCCAAACCACGAGTGATGCCAACGCCAAGCGCGACGTCGACCTGAGCGCGGGGCAGCCGTTCACCATCGAGCCCGGTTTCCTCAACCTGCCGTACCCGCAGCTGCCTGCGGTACCCGGGGCGCCTGTTGGTGCCGGCTTCGGCTTCGGCGCGGGTACCGCCAAGGCGCACGCCGACGCCAGCCCCTACAGCCAGGCCCTGGGGAGCGTGCAGAACGTCGGGGTGGGCGTCGCCTCTATCGGCTCGATCGACGGTGAGTCCAGCACCAGGATGGCCAACGGGGTGGTCACCGCCATCAGCCGGACCACGATGCACAACATCGACCTGCTGTCGGCGCCGACCAGCGCGCTGGTGCAGCTGCCGGCCGTGGCCGTGATCCATATCGACACCGCCACGGTTACAGGCAAGATCACCACGTCCGGCCCCGGCACCGCGAAGACCGAGCAGTCGGCCTCTTACAACGGCGTCACCGTCGCCGGTATCGCGTCGACCATCGACCAGAACGGGCTCCATGTTGGCGGCAACGGGGTGCCGCCGGCAGCGCAGCAGCTGGCGCAGACCGCGCTTAATACCGCCCTCCAGGCCAGCAATATGAAGCTGGTCAACCTGTCGGCGGTGGGCACCACCAAGCCGGACGGCAGCGCCGAGGTTCATGTCGGCGGCTTTGGGCTCTCATACACGGACAACCAGAACGTCGCTGGCGCCGTCCTGCTGGGGCAGGCCGACCTCACCGGTCGGGCTGTGCCCGCCCTACCGCTCAGCTCGTCCGGCGGCAGCTTGACGGGATCAACCTTCTTGCCCGGCACCTCCGACTCCTTCACCGGTGGAAGTCCCGGCAGCCTCGGTTCGGGAGGCGGTGGCGGCGGTGGAGCGTCACACCCGGGGTTGGTCACGGTGAGCAGCACCGGCGGCGGATGGCACATGCTGATCCTGCCGCTGGTGGCCCTCTTCTCGGAGGTGGCCCTGATCGCGATGGTCGTCCAGGCCAACCGCTGGCGGAAGATGCAGGCCGAGGACCCCGACCTGTTACTGGCCCTCTAGCGGACCACCGGTAGCAGGACGTGGGACGCCTGGACGATCGTGTCGCGCTGATCAGCGGGGCCGCCCGCGGCCAGGGTGAAGCCGAGGCCCGCGCGTTCGTCGACGAGGGGGCAAGCGTCGCGGTCGCCGACATCCTCGACGACGAGGGGGAGGCGCTCGCCGGCGAGCTGGGCGAGCACGCCGCCTTCTTCCACCTTGACGTCACCGACGAAGAGCAGTGGTCAGCTGCGGTCGCGGCGACCGTCGACCGTTTCGGTGGGCTCGACATCCTGGTCAACAACGCCGGCATCCTGCGCTTCAGCGCCATCCGCGACACCAGCCTCGACGACTACATGCGCATCATCAACGTCAACCAGGTGGGTGTTTTCCTGGGGATGCGCGCGGTGATCCCGACGATGGCCGAACGCCACCGCGGCTCGATCATCAACGTCTCATCGACCGAGGGGATGGCCGGCCTCGCCGGCCTGGTCGCCTATTCCTCGGCGAAGTGGGCGGTCCGAGGCCTTAGCAAGGTCGGTGCCATGGAGCTGGGCAGCGATGGCATCCGCGTCAACACCATCGTCCCCGGCGGGGTGGAGACGCCCCTGGTCCAGTCAGCCGGGATCGACATGGACATCAGCGGCTGGTTCAAGCAGCTTCCCCTGGGACGCATCGGCAAGCCCGCCGAGATCGCCGCCCTCGCTGTGTTCCTGGCCAGCGACGAGAGCTCGTACTGCACCGGCGCCGAGTTCGTCGCCGACGGCGGACTCACCGCCGGATTCAGCGTGGATATGTGACGCCGGGTCGGCATGCAAGTGAGGATGCGCGGATGAAGGTGGTGGTTGACCGAGACCTCTGCGAGAGCAACGCCCGCTGCATGGAGGTCGCCCCCGAGGTCTTCCTGGTCGACGACAACGGCGACCTCCAGGTGCTCCAGGAGCACCCCGGAGAGGAGCTGCGGGGCAAGGTCGAGCTGGCCGTGCTGCGGTGCCCCAAGCAGGCGCTGTCGATCGTGGAGGAGGGCTAGAGTGGCCCAGGCCGAGACCCAGGCCCCTGCGGCCGGCGGGATCATGGCCCGGCTGCTGCCATTCGTCGGCCGGCCGGCGACGCCCCCCTTCCGGGCCCACGACGCCGTCAACGAGCCGATGATCCGTCACTTCTGCGACGCGATCGAGGACCACAACCCGCTCTACACCAACCCCGAGGCGGCGGCGGCCTCGAGCCACGGCGGCATCGTCGCCCCACCGGCGATGCTCCAGGTCTGGACCATGCGGGGTCTGCACCCGGTGGAGCCGCCCCCTGACGAGGACGTCATCGGCCAGATCTTCGCCGTCCTGGACGACGCCGGCTTCACCTCGATCGTCGCCACCAACAGTGAGCAGGAGTACCCCCGCTACCTCCGGCCCGGCGACCACGTGACCCGCACCAGTGTCATCGAGCAGATCACCGACGAGAAGAAGACCGGGCTCGGGGCCGGCCATTTCATCGACTTCCGGGACGAGTTCCGCACCGACGACGGCGAGCTGGTGGGCAAGATGCTCTTCCGGGTGCTGAAGTTCAAACCGTCGATGGCGCCGCCACCCAAGATCCCCGCGGTGGAGGGCAAGCCGAGGCGCCCGCGCCCGGCGATCAATGCCGACAACCGCTTCTTCTGGGAGGGCGTCGACCAGGGTCAGCTGCTGATCCAGCGCTGCGCCGCCTGCGGCGCGCTGCGGCACCCGCCCCGGCCGATGTGCCCCAAGTGCCGCAGCCTGGAGTGGGACACGGTTATGGCCAGCGGGCGCGGGACAGTTCACAGCTTTGTGGTGCCGCACCACCCGCCACTGCCGATGTTCCCCCAGCCCTACGTGGTGGTGCTGGTCGACCTCGAGGAAGGTACCCGCCTGGTCTCCAACCTGGTCGACGTGGCACCCGGGGACGTGAAGATCGGCATGCCCGTGGAGGTGGCCTTCACGGCCGTTGACGACGACCTGATCCTGCCCCTCTTCCGGCCGGCCGGGGGCGCCTGATGGCGGCCACGACCACCCTCAGGTTCGGCGACGTGAAGGTTGGCGACGCCCTCCCCGAGGAGGTCATCGAGCTGACGCCGACCCTGATCATCGCCTCGGCCATCGCCACCCGCGACTTCCAGGACGTGCACCACGACATGGGCCTGGCGGTGGAGCGGGGCATGCCCAACATCTTCATGAACATCCTCAGCACCAACGGCTTCATCGGCCGATTCGTCACCGACTGGGCCGGGCCGGAGGCGCGGGTGAAGAGCATCGCCATCCGGCTGGGCGCGCCCAATTTCCCCGGCGATGTCATGCGCATGTCGGGCCGCGTCGCCGCCGCCGAAGCAGTCGATGGTGAGGGTGTGGTTGAGGTCGAGGTTCGCGGCGTCAACTCGATGGGCGACCACGCCACCGGCAAGGTGGTGGTCGCGCTGCCGACCTGATGGGGTCCGAGCTGCGCGACCGCGCCGCCATTGCCGGCATCGGCGCCACCGAGTTCTCCAAGGACTCGGGCCGCACGGAGCTGCAGCTGGCCACCGAGGCGGTGGTGGCGGCGCTCGACGACGCCGGCCTCAGCCCGGCCGATGTCGACGGCATGGTCACATTCGCCATGGACGATGTCCCCGAGATCGAGATCGCGCGCAGCGTGGGCATCGGCGATCTGACCTTCTTCAGCCGCATCGGCCATGGCGGCGGCGCCGCCTGCGCCACCATCCACCAGGCCGCGATGGCGGTGGCGACGGGGACGGCCGAGGTGGTGATCGCCTACCGCGCCCTCAACGGCCGCAGTTGGAACCGGTTCGGTGCCGGCGTCCAGGACCTACCCGTGAATCCATCAGCCGAGAGCGTTCACTTTGGTTGGTACGCGCCCTTTGGACTGCTGACCCCGGCGTCGTGGGTGGCGATGTTCGCCCGCCGCTACATGCACGAGTACGGAGTCACCAGCGAGGACTTCGGCCGCGTCACGGTGGCCGACCGCAAGCACGCGGCCAACAACCCCAACGCCTTCTTCTACGAGAAGCCGATCACCCTGGAGGAGCACCAGGCCTCACGGATGATCGTGGAGCCGCTCCACCTGCTCGACTGCTGCCAGGAGAGTGACGGCGCGGTGGCGATGGTGGTCACCTCGCTGGAACGCGCGCGCGAGCTGCCCAAGCCGCCCGCGGTGATCCGGGCGGCGGCGCAGGGGGCCGGCCAGGACCAGGAATCGATGACGTCGTATTACCGCGAGGACATCAGCGGGCTGCCCGAGATGGGCCTTGTGGGACGGCAGCTGTGGGAAGACGCCGGCATCGGCCCCGAGGACGTCCAGACCGCCGTTCTCTACGACCATTTCACGCCCTTCGTGCTGACCCAGCTCGAGGAGCTAGGTTTCTGTGCGCGTGGAGAGGCTAAGGACTTCATCCGCGAGGGCAACATCGAGGTCGGCGGCCGCCTCCCCGTAAACACCCACGGCGGCCAGCTGGGCGAGGCCTACATCCACGGGATGAACGGCATCACCGAGGGCGTCCGCCAGGTGCGGGGGACGTCGGTGAACCAGGTGGACGGCGTGGAGCACGTGCTCGTCACCGCGGGCACGGGCGTGCCCACCAGCGCCGTGGTGCTGGGCCGGGACTAGGCCTTCGGCCCGCGAGGGGCCGGTTTCTTCCGCGGCTTCCTGGCTGCCCGGGGCGCGGGCTTGCTGCCGTTTGTTGCCGGCGGCTCAGTCAGCAGGGCCTCCACTGCCTCTGCCACCACGTCGCCGACCTGCCGGCTGGCCTTCTGGGCGATCACCTGCAGGGCGCGGGCCTGGCCGCGCCGCAGGGGCAAGCGGACCACCTCCACCGGCCGTTCGGTGGCGATCGATGCGGTCTCCTGGGCGGTCGCGGCCGCGGCGCCGACCTCGCCCAGGTATGAGCCGGTCACCGAGCCGACGTCGCGGAACTTGGCGGCCGGGCCCTCGTCCTTGACCTGGCCTCGCTCAACCAGGTAGATGCGCTGGGCGACGGTCAGCGCCAGGGCCACCTGCTGCTCCACCAGGAGCACGGCGGTGCCGGCCTCGTTGATGGCCCGCACGGTGCGGTACAGGTCGGCCACCACCAGGGGGCTGAGTCCCAGCGACATCTCGTCGATGAGCAGCGCCTTCGGTCGCGAGACCAGCGCCCGGGCGATGGCCAGCTGCTGCTGTTCACCCCCGCTCAGGGTGCCGGCACGTTGGTGGGCGCGCGTCTGCAGGATGGGGAAGATGCCGCGCATCTCGTTGATTCGCTCGTCGAGCGCCGGCCGTGGCTGGTTCCAACCCCCCATGCGCAGGTTCTCCTCGACGCTGAGCTCGGTGAAGAGCCGGCGGCCCTCGGGAACCAGGGCCATCCCGGCGCGGGCGATGCGGTCGCTGGACCAACGCTCGATGCGGTTGCCGTCGAAGGTGATGCTGCCCTTCTGCGCGCGCCGCATGCCGCTGATGGCGCGCAGCGCGGTCGACTTGCCCGCGCCGTTGGGCCCCAGCAGGGCCACGATCTCGCCCTGGTCCAGCC
Organism: Candidatus Dormiibacterota bacterium; assembly: GCA_035938265.1. GTDB lineage: Bacteria > Chloroflexota > Dormibacteria > DASZGP01 > DASZGP01 > DASZHA01. The sequence goes on along the minus strand of DASZHA010000109.1, from coordinate 11,417 downwards.
GGAAACTGAGATCGCGAACCGCCACGATGCTGCCGTAGGAGCAGGTCATGGCCTCGACCTGGAGCAGGGGCTCGGCGACGCTCACTGGAGCACCCCGACGGTGATGTCGCGCCGCACCGACAGCACCAGGATGACGATCAGGAAGCCGACCACGTAGTCCAGGCCGGGTAGGTCGCTGGGCGCATAGGCGCGGGCGATGGCGGTGGCGATGCCCAGGAAGATGCCGCCCAGCAGCGTCAGCGGCAGCGAGACCAGCCCGCCGAAGACTGCCGCGCCGACCCCGTAGAGGATGACGGTAAGGGTCAGGGTGAAGGTGTTGAGGTTGGTGTCGGGGATGAGGAGCAGTCCCGCCACGGCGGCGAGCACGGAGCCCAGCACCCAGGCCACCTGGTTGACGCGCGTGACGTTGATGCCCGCGAGCCCGGCGGCGTCGGGGTCGTTGGAGACCGCGCGCAGTGCCGTTCCCAGCTTCGTGAAGCGGAGGAAGAGGGTCAGTCCCACGACGATCGCGGCCGTGACCACGACGTTGTACAGCGCCGAGTAGGGCACCGAGGTGATGCCAACGTCGAGGACGCCCAGCTGCTGGGAGCCGTTGGTGAAGATGCTGGCGAAGAAGTAGGTGGCGTCGCCGAAGATGGCGCCGGCCAGGTACTGGAGCACGGTGAGGAAGGCGAGGGTGGCGATGACCTTGGTAAGGATGCTGGTGTCCTTGAGTGGCCGGATCACGGCGCGCTCGACAACCAGCCCTAGGCCGATCGCGAAGACAAGCGTCAGCAGCAGGGCGGCAACCTTGGACCGCAGCGGGTGGTCCGCTCCGAACGCGTGCACCAGGAAGGAGTCGGGCTGGTAGAGCCAGCGGCCGAAGATGTAGGCGCTGAGCATGCCCATCGCGCCGTGGGCGAAGTTGAGGATCCGGGTGGCACGATAGACAACGACAAGGCCGAGCGCGGCCAGCGCGTAAACCACCCCGGTCAGCGCTCCCCCGATCACCGCCAACATGAGAAGTCTCAAGAGGTAGCCTCCGTTTCTCCCGTCAGAACGAATCTCCCACAGCTTGCCGCGCACCCGGTTGCGACTGCAACCGCGGGATTCGGCATAACTAGAACATGTTATACTTTTCCGGCTATTAGTGTTCGGGATAACCAGCGTGGTGGCGGGAGATTGGCTTGAGCGATAGCAAGGATCGGCTGTTCGTCGGGACCCTCGCCTTTGCCCTGCTCATGACCCTCGTCTTCGGCGCCGCGCTGGCCTGGGACATCACCAACAACCGTGGCGGCGCGGGCACCAGCCAGCGCACCGTCACCGGCGGTGGCTCGACCGCCGACCCCAATGCCGCCGGAAACGCCGGCAGCGCGGGCTCGGCCGGCGGCACGAGCCGCGGCTCCGGCGGCAGCGGCGGCGGCGGCGCCAGCGCCAACGCCGACGTCGTGCCTGCGGGCGCCGACATCCAGATCGGCTCGGTGATCACCCAGTCCGGCCCGCTTGACGCCAGCGACGCGTTCAAGGCCCAGGAGGCCTACGTGCAGATGGTCAACGCGTCCGGCGGCGTCAACGGCCACCACATCAAGCTCGATGTCCAGAACGACAACGGTGACCCGGGGGTGGGCAAACCGGCATTCGAGAAGATCGTGCAGGAGGAGAAGGCGCTGGCGATCGTGGGGGAGTGCGCCCCACTCACCGATGTCGGGATCATCAATGAGATCAGCCAGTTCCAGGTCCCGGTGATCAATGACTGCCTCACCGGCCCGGCCGCCTACGGCAACCCCTACATCTGGTTCAGCACCCAGGCGCCCGGGACGTGGCAGCAGCTCTCGGCGACCTACCTGCACTCGCACGCCGACCAGCTCAAGTTCCACAAGCCGTGGGTGCTCTGCGTCGACACCATCGTGACCCGGCCCTATTGCGACGGCTTCGTCAAGGGGTGGACCGCCGCGGGGGGCTCCACCTGCTCCCACAATGCGTGCGGCCGCAGCGACTACGACACCGAGCAGGTCGCCACCACCCGGACCCAGTACGACCTGCAGGCCTCCAGCATGAAGGCCAGCGGCGCCGACTCCATCGTGGCCCTGCTGGAGCCGACCAACGAGGCCGCCTTCCTCCAGGCGCTCACCGACCAGGGCATGTGTAACTCCAACGGCTGGGCACAGTACGCGCCCCTGGGTTCAGACCCGAGCGCCATCCGTGCCGGCGGTAACTGCGCCATTGGGCTTTTGGCCAGCACCTCGAACTCCTACTTCCCCTCGGAGAACACCCCCGGAGAGCAGCAGCTGGGCCAGGCCCTGTCTCGCTACCAGCCGGGCACCCCTCTTGACAACTACGCCCTCTCCATCGGCTGGACGCCCATGGTGCTGTTCGGCGAGGCGGTGCGCCGCGCGGGTCCCAACCTCAGCCGGCAGACCCTGATCAACGCCCTCAACAGCATGAATGGCTACGACACCAACGGCCTCTGCAAGGGCATCACGTGGACTTCGGGCAATCACCTGGCCCCCGCGTCCACGCGATGGGCCCGGGTGACCGGGCCGGCGACCTACGACGTCTTCACCGGCTGGGAGGGCTGACCCAGACTCCTATCCGGGCCGCCCACGGCCTTCGGACCAAAACTAGAACGTGTTATAGTAGCGACGCTTGTCGACAGCGCGCCGATAGAGAGGTTTGTAATGCGGACCGAGATCTGTGATCGACTCGGAATCGAGTTCCCCATCTTTGCCTTCAGTCATTGCCGCGACGTGGTGGCGGCGGTCTCCAAGGCCGGCGGGTTGGGGATGCTGGGGGCGCTGGTCTTCAGCCCGGAGCAGCTCGAGATCGAGTTGAACTGGATCGACGAGCACGTCGGCGGCAAGCCCTACGGCGTTGACGTGGTCATGCCCGCCAAGTACGAGGGCGCCGACCTCACCGGCAAGGACCTAGAGGGGACGCTGCGCGGCATGATCCCGGCCACCCACGTCGAGTACGTCGAGGCGATCCTCACCCGCTACGGTGTCGCGCCCCTGCCACCCGACGAGCCCAAGCCCAAGGCGCTCCTGGGCTGGTCCGAGGGCGCGGGCCGTTCGCAGGTGGACATCGCCCTGCAGCATCCCATCAAGCTGATCGCCAACGCTCTGGGGCCGCCGCCCGAAGACGTCGTAGTCCAGGCCCATGAGCAGGGCGTGCTGGTGGCCGGGCTGGTCGGTGACGCCAACCAGGCGCGCAAGCAGGTCGATGTCGGGGTCGACATCATCATTGCGTCCGGTACCGAGGCCGGCGGTCACACCGGCGAGGTGGCGACATTCGTGCTGGTGCCCGAGGTGGTCGACGCCATCTCGCCGGTGCCGGTGCTGGCGGCCGGCGGAATCGGCGATGGTCGGCAGGTGGCGGCGGCGCTGGCGCTGGGCGCCCAGGGGGTCTGGACCGGGTCGATCTGGCTGACCGTCGCCGAGGCGGACACCACGCCCCTGATCCGCGAGAAGCTGCTCGCCGCCGGCTCGCGCGACACGGTGCGATCACGAGCCCTAACCGGCAAGCCGGCGCGGCAGCTGCGCACCGCCTGGACCGACGCCTGGGACGATCCCAACGGTCCTGGACCGCTGCCGATGCCCCTCCAGTTCATGCTCACCGCCGAGGCCCAGCACCGCATCGGCCGCTCCGGCAACAAGGAGCTGGCGGGGATGCCGGTGGGTCAGATCGTCGGCCGGATGAACAGCATCCGTACCACCCAGGACGTCATGTACGGCTTGGTCGAGGGAGCCATCAAGACCATCGAAGAGATGCAGGCTAAGCTCGGAAGCGTGGTCGGCTGATGGCGGCGCCCACGGCGGTCCGCACCATCGACAACATCGACATCTACGACCCCGAGGTCTATGTCGAGGACGTTCCCCACGACCAGTTCGCCATCCTCCGGCGGGAGGCGCCCGTCTATCACCACTACGAGCCCGGCACCGACGGCTTTTGGGCGGTGACGCGCTATCCGGACGTGGTCGCCGTCTCGCGTGACTCGGCGACGTTTTCATCGCACCGGGGCAGCGCCCTGATGAACGACATCGGCTCGGACGAGCTCGCCAACCTGCAGCTGATGATGCTGAACATGGACCCGCCCAAGCACACCCGCATGCGGCTGCTGGTCAACAAGGGGTTCACGCCCCAGATGATCCAGCGGCTCAAGGACCGGGTCGGCGAGCTCTGCACCGAGATCGTCGACGGCGTGGCCCAGAAGGGCCAGTGCGACTTCGTCACCGAGATCGCCGCCGAGCTGCCGCTCCAGGTCATCGCCGAGATGGTGGGCATCCCCGTCGAGGACCGTCACAAGATCTTCGACTGGAGCAACAAGCTGATCGGCTTCGACGACCCCGAGTTCCAGAACACGCCCGAGATCGCCCAGGAAGTCTCGATGCAGATGTACATGTACGCCAACGAGCTGGCCGAACAGCGCAAGGACAGCCCTCGCGAGGACCTGGTCAGCGTGCTGATGCGCGCCGAGGTCGATGGAGAAACCCTCACCGAGATGGAGTTCGACCTCTTCTTCCTGCTGCTGGCGGTGGCGGGCAATGAGACCACCCGCAACCTCATCTCGGGCGGGATGCGGGCGATGTTCGAGCACCCCGACCAGTGGCAGGCCGTGGTCAAGGAGCCAGAGCTATTGAACCCGGCGGTGGAAGAGATGCTGCGCTGGGTCACGCCCGTGATGCAGTTCCGGCGCACCGCCACTCGCGACGTCGAGCTCCACGGCGTGCCGATGAAGGAGGGCGACAAGGTCATCATCTACTACGCTTCGGCCAACCGCGACGAGGAGTACTTCGACAACCCGCAGTCGTTCAACGTCCGGCGCGACCCCAACGAGCACCTGACCTTCGGCGGCGGGGGCGCCCACTTCTGCCTCGGCGCCAACCTGGCCAGGCTGGAGATCCGCCTGATATTCGATGAGCTGCGCAAGCGCCTACCCGACATCGAGCTGGCGGCGCCGCCCCGGCGGCTGCGCAGCAACTTCATCAACGGCGTCAAGGAGATGCAGGTCCGCTACACGCCCGAGGGCGCCTAGTGGAGCGCAGCGGCGGAACCCGAGGGAGGGACTGACGATGGCTGTCGAGACCAGGACCACGCCCGCCGAGGAGAAATCGGGGCTGCGAATCGCCTACACCGAGGCCCAGGAGGCGCTGCGCCGGGAGCTGCGGGAGTATTTCGCCGCCATCATGACGCCCGAGGTCGAGGCCATGATGGCGTCGGGGGAGATGCACGGGGACGCCTACAAGGACATCACCCGCCGGATCGGCGCCGACGGCTGGCTCGGCATCGGGTGGCCGGTGGAATATGGCGGCCAGGGCCGCACCCCGATCGAGCAGTTCATCTTCTTCGACGAGGTCCAGCGGGCCGGGGTGCCGATCCCCTTCCTGACGATCAACACCGTGGGCCCGACGATCATGCAGTTCGGGACCGACGCCCAGAAGGAGGAGTTCCTCCCCCGGATCCTCCGCGGCGAGGTCCACTTCTCGATCGGCTACAGCGAGCCCAACGCCGGCACCGACCTGGCGGCGCTGAAGACCAAGGCGGTGCGCGCCGGCGACGACTACGTCATCGATGGCGCCAAGATGTGGACCAGCCTGATCGCCGACGCCGACTACGTCTGGCTGGCGGCGCGCACCGACCCCGAGGCCCCAAAGCACAAGGGCATCTCGATCTTCATCGTGCCGACCACGGCCCCCGGCTTCCGCTGGACCCCGGTGCACACCATCGGTGACGCGGGGACGTCGGCCACCTTCTACGAGGGCGTCCGGGTGCCCGCGACGGCGATCGTCGGCGAAGTCAACGCCGGCTGGCGGCTGATCACGACGCAGCTGAACTACGAGCGGGTCTCGCTCTGCGCCCCCGGCGGGGTGGTACGGATCTTCGAGGAGGTCACCGACTGGGCGCGGCAGACGCGCCTCGCCGACGGCCGCCGCATCATCGACCAGGAGTGGGTCCAGGTCAACCTGGCCCGCGTCAAGGCCGGTCTCGACTTCCTGACCCTGATCAACTGGAAGGTGGCCTGGAGCCTGACCCACGGCGGGATGAACCCCGCAGACGCCTCGGCGACCAAGGTCTTCGGCACCGAGTTCTTCTGCGACGCGTACCGGCTGCTGCTCGAGGTGATGGGGCCGGCCGGCGCGATCAAGCGCGGGTCGGAGGGCGCCGTCCTCAAGGGCCGGGTCGAACGCGCCTACCGTGGCACCCTGATCCTGACCTTCGGTGGCGGCACCAACGAGATCCAGCGCGACCTGATCGCGGGTTTCGGCCTGTCGATGCCCGTGCGGCGCTGAGGGAGGACGGGATGGACTTCGGCTACGACCAGGACCAGGAGGCACTTCGCGACCTGGCGCGCAAGATGCTTAGCGACCGCGCCACGCCGCGGCGGCTGGAGGAGGTCGAGGCGGGGGAGGAGCGCATCGACCGCGACCTCTGGGCGGAGATGGCCGCCGCCGGGTTGCTCGGCGTCTGCATCCCCGAGGAGTTCGGCGGCAGCGGCCTGGGACTAGTCGAGCTGAGCGTCATCCTCGAGGAGGTCGGCCGGGCGGTGGCGCCGGTGCCGGCGTGGTCGACGCTGGCCCTGGGGGCACTGCCGGTGGCGGAGTTCGGCTCCACGGCGCAGAAGGAGAGCCTCCTTCCCGGCGTGGTTCGGGGCGACGTCATCCTTAGCGCTGCTTTGCAGGAGCCTGGCAACTACGACCCGCTCTCGCCGGTCACGACCACGGCAACCGCGGCCGAGGGCGGCTGGCGCCTCGACGGGGTCAAGGTCTCGGTGCCCGCGGCCGCCCAGGCCACGGCGATCATCGTCCCGGCGCGGGTCGAGGGCGGGGTCGGGCTCTTCCTGGTCGAGCCGGGGGCGACCGGGGTATCGCTGGAGCCGACCGAGATGACCAACCGCGAGATCCAGTACACGCTGACGCTCGACGGCGTTGAGGTGGCCGAGTCGGCGGAGCTGGGCGACCTGGCGCGGGGCCGCGAGATCCTCGACTGGCTGGTGCAGCGCGCCAGCGCCGGCCTATGCGCCATGCAGGTTGGCGTCGTCGATCGCGCGGTCAGGATGACCGCCGAGTACACCTCGTCGCGGGAGCAGTTCGAGCGCCCGCTGGCCGCCTTCCAGGCGGTGTCGCAGCGGGCCGCCAACGCCTATGTCGATGCCGAGTCGGTGAAGCTGACGACGATGGCCGCGATCTGGAAGCTCTCCGAGGGCCTGGATGCCACCGAGGAGGTGGCGGTGGCCAAGTTCTTCGCCGCCGAGGCCGCCCAGCGGGCGGTCCACGCCGCGCAGCACCTCCACGGCGGCGTCGGCGTCGACCTCTCCTACCCGCTGCACCGGTACTTCATCTGGGCCAAGCAGATCGAGCTGACCCTCGGTGGTGGCACACAGCAGCTCTTGCGGCTGGGCGAGATCCTGGCCACGGAGGCAGTCGCCTAGTGAACCACTTCCGGCCGAGCCAAGGCACCGGGGCTATCGGCTAGCGATGGAGTACAACCTCGGCGACCTCTTCGAGAGCGTCGTCGACGTCATCCCCGAGCGCACCGCCCTGGTCTGTCGCGACCAGCGCCTGACGTATCGCGACCTCGAGGACCGCGCCAACCGCCTGGCCCACCACCTGCTCGACGCCGGCATCGTCCCCGGCGACCACGTCGGCATCCACCTCTACAACGGCATCGAGTACGTGCTCACGCTGCTGGCCGCGGTCAAGATCCGCGCCGTGCCGGTCAACGTCAACTACCGCTACGTGGCCGCGGAGCTCAACCACCTGTTCAGGGACGCCGACCTCAACGTCCTGGTGACCCAGCGGGAGTTCGGCCCGCAGGTCTCAGAGGCGACGCGCGACCTCGGCACCCTCAAGCACGTCCTCGTCGTCGATGACGACAGCGGCGCGGAGCCGATCGCCGGGGCTGTCGACTTCGCACCGGCGCTCGCCGCGGCGTCGTCGGAGCGCGGCTTCCCACCCCGCTCGGGCGATGACCTATACATCATCTACACCGGTGGCACCACCGGCGCGCCCAAGGGCGTGATGTGGCGCCAGGAGGACCTGTTCTTCGCCGGCATGGGAGGTGGCGACCCCAACGGCGAACCGGTCGACCGTCCCGAGGAGGTGGCGCAGAAGGCCGCCGCCGGCGGCGCGCTGGTGATGTTCCCGGTGCCGCCGCTGATGCACGGCGCGGCCCAGCTCGGCACCTTCATCAGCTTCCACTACGGCGCCCAGATCGTCATGCTGCCGCGCTTCGACCCGGTCGAGGTGTGGCAGACGGTCGAGCGGGAGAAGGTCAACACCCTGAACCTTGTCGGTGATGCCATGGCACGACCCCTGGCGGAGGCGCTGGAGGCCGGGCTCAAGCCCGACACGTCGACCCTGCTGGTGATCAGCTCCGCGGGCGCGATCTTCTCCGCGACGGTGCGCGACCTGCTACACAAGCACCTGCCCAACGTCATGCTGCTCGACAACTTCGGCGCCTCGGAGACCGGCTACCAGGGCCGCGCCACCGAGGACTCGAGCCCTGACAAGGGTCTCAAGTTCACGATGAACGACCGCACCACGGTGGTCGACGACGACCTCAACCCCGTGGTCCCCGGTTCGGGCGTGGTCGGGCGCGTGGCGCTCAAGGGGCGGGTGCCGATGGGCTACTACAACGACCCGGTCAAGACCGCCGCCACCTTCTTTACGGCCGATGGCGTCAGGTGGGCGATGCTTGGCGACATGGGCACGGTCAACGCCGATGGCACGATCACGGTGTTCGGTCGGGGCTCGCAGTGCATCAACTCCGGGGGCGAGAAGATCTTCCCCGAGGAGGTGGAGGCCGCCCTCAAATCACACCCGGATGTCTTCGACGCGGTGGTGGTCGGCATCCCCGATGAGCGCTGGGGGGAGCGGGTGGCCGCGGTGGTCGCGCCCCGCGACGGCCGCCAGCCCGGGCTGGACGACCTGATCCGTCACTGCGAGTCGCGCGTGGCGCGCTACAAGCTGCCGCGGGCGCTCATCAGCGTCGCCGAGATCAAGCGCTCGCCCAGTGGCAAACCCGACTACAGCTGGGCCCGGCAGGTGGCCCAGGTGGCCTTGAGCGCCCCACACACAGCCGATCCATCACCGGCAGCCGCCGGCTAGCGAGAGCACACAAGGAGGAACCAGATGCAGGCCGCCGTCCTAAGAAATTTGAACGAGCCATTCGAGATCACCGAGGTGGAGATCGGCGAACCCCAGGCGGGAGAGGTGCTGGTCCGGATGCAGGCGTCGGGTGTCTGCCATTCCGACCTGTCGGTGATCGAGGGCGTCATCCCCTTCATGCTGCCGATGGTCGGCGGCCACGAAGGCGCCGGCATCGTCGAGGCTGTCGGCTCGGGCGTGACCAAGGTCCAGCCCGGCGACCACGTGATCATCTCCTGGGTGGCGACGTGCGAGAAGTGCTTCTTCTGCACCCACGACCAGCCCCAGCTCTGCCAGAGCGGCCTGGCCGCCTTCGGCAACATGGACGACGGCACCACCCGGCTGAAGATCGGCGATGAGACGATCTATCACGGCCTCAATGCCGCCACCTTCGCCGAGCACACGATCGTCCGCGAGACCGCCGTGGTAAAGATCCCCGATGACATCCCCTTCGGCGTCGCCGCGATGGTGGGCTGTGGTGTGACCACCGGGGTCGGCGCCGCGGTCCACACCGGCGCGGTCCAGGAGGGCGAGCGTGTCGCCGTGATCGGCGCCGGCGGCGTCGGGCTCAGTGTCATCCAGGGGGCCAAGATCGCCGGCGCCACCACCATCATCGCCATCGACCCGGTGGAGACCCGGAGGGCGGCGGCCCTGAAGTTCGGCGCCACCGACGCGGTGGAGGCCGGCGAGGGCGCCACCGAGAAGGTCAAGGAGATGACCGACGGCATGGGCGTGGACGTTGCCTTCGAGGTGGTGGGCAAGCCCCCGCTGCAGCAGCAGGCCTACGACATGACCCGCGCCGGTGGGCGCACGATCCTTGTCGGCATGCCCTCGCTTGAGGGCGAGGTGACGATCAACAGCTTCTTCATGATCGTGGGCGAGAAGCAGCTCAAAGGCTCTTTCTACGGCTCCGCAAGGCCGTCCAAGGACTTCCCCTGGATCCTCGACCAGTACCGTCAGGGTCGCCTCGACCTCGACTCCCTGGCCACCCAGACCCTGCCGCTGGACCGCATCAACGAGGCCTTTGACGCCATGCGCGCCGGCGAGCAGCTGCGCACCGTCATCGCCCTGGGTCCTGAGGCGGGGAACGGCAAGGCCGGCTGAGATATGGCGGCGGTCCGGTTGAAGGCTGGGGAGCGTGCCGAGAACGGCGCGCGCCTGACCGCGATCCAAGAGCGTCGCCGCCGGGCGATCATCGATGCCGCCATGGCGCTGGCCGCCGAGGGCGGCTACGAGGCGGTGCAGATGCGCGAGGTGGCGGCCCGGGCCAACGTGGCCCTGGGTACGCTGTACCGCTACTTCCCATCCAAGGAGCAGCTGCTGGTGGCAGGGATGGCGGAGCAGGTCACCGAGCTGCGACAGCGCCTGCGGGAACGGCCGCCCGCCGGCGACACCCCGGCCCAGCGCGTGATAGACGATCTTCGCCGGGCCAACCGGGCGCTGCAGCGGCAGCCCGACGTGACATCGGCGATGCTCAAGTCGCTGATCGCCGGGGGAGACGGCGAGGAACTAGCCCAGATGATGGAACCGATCAGCGAGAACATGACGGCCATCATCGTCAGCGCGATGGGCCACGCCGAGCCGGACGAGCACGACAAGGCCGTGGCGGAGGTTATCCAGCACGTCTGGATGGCGGCGCTTCTGTGGTGGGTTGCGGGGCACGCGCCGGCCACCCACCTCGATGACACCGTCGCCCGGGCGGTCAAGCTGCTCCTGGGGGACTAGCGGGGGCTAAAGGCCGTCGAGCGCTTTCGCCAGGCGCAGGTCGAAATCGGTGACGCCGCCAGCCACATGGCTCGTGAGCTCCACCGTAACCTTCCCCCAGGTGACGTGGAGATCAGGGTGATGGCCCTGGGCCTCCGCCACCTCGGTCAGCCGGTCGACGAACCGCACCGCGCCGACGAAGTCCTCGAAGCTGAAGTCCTTAACCAGCTTGTTGTCTTGGAGCGCCCAGCCATCTAAGTCGGCCAGCCGGCTGGAGACCGACTCCGAAGACAGCACGATTGCGTCTTCGTCGTCGAACTTGGCCATGATCCGCCCAACTATGCCGCAATTACAGGGAGCTATCCGCGTTCGGCGTTACCAGGCTGCAGTTAGTAGTGGACCTGGGCCCCGAGGATCCTGCCGCAGGTCGAGCACGAGGAGAAGACGATGTCGGTGATCCGGTGCGGGTTCTTCAGGGGCAGGGTGTCCGAATCGGCTATGTCGCTCTCGATGCGGCTGTCGCAGGTGCAGGGCGGCTCCCCGGTCTCGATCAGGTGGGCCTCCAGGAGCTGCTCGCATATCAGGCAGTAG
>DASZHA010000108.1:0-17444 GCA_035938265.1 Candidatus Dormiibacterota bacterium | reverse complement strand
AACCTTCGGCTTCCCGGCACGGTAAGAGGCCGGAAGGCCCCATCCGACGCAGCTTCTGCCGCTCATCATGCCGCGGCAGAAGCTGTCGTCGCAAAGCGCGAAGGTTCTGTAGAAAAGCCGCCTTTGATCTGTTGTGCCCGCGCAACGGTCAGAGCTGGCGCCGTTGCGGCAATTGTTATGGCGCCCACTTGACAGTTAGCCCCTATGCAGAGACCAGACGTTGGATTCCCAGCCGTCGGGTTGCCTTCATCTGCGCGGGCCAACATCGTCTTCATCGCGGCAGCTCCGGATCTCTTTGCACCGTACCTGTCGCACCTCCAGGATCACGGCTACGCTGTGTCGCTGGCGGCTAGCGTCCACGAGGCGTCGACCGAGGCCGAGACTCTTTGCCCGGACCTTGTCTTCCTCGACCTTGGTGAGTCTTCGAAGGAAGGGCTCTCGATGCTTCGAGAGCTGAAGGCGGATGACTGCCTCGGCGCAATCCCCTTGGTCATGCTGGCGTCCTTCGATTCTCTGCATGACATCCGCACCGGGCTCAGATTGGGGGCGCGCGACTACATCATCAAGACAGAAACGACTGCTTCGGCGCTTACCCGGGGCGTGCCCGCCTGGGTCCGACCTCTACTCCCGGCCCAACAACGGAATCTATGGATTTCCTGAATTTGAAGGCTCGTGCCGTGGGCCGCAAGCTCGGCTCGCCGCGCGGGATCAGTTGCTGCAATTGTTACGGCGTCTGGACCACGCTCGAATCACGCCAGGCGCTTATTCGCGCCCTTGGCATTGGCAGTCCTGATCGACTCATCCCGAGGTTTAGACAATGGCAGCTGAGATCCAGACTCCCGCACCGGGCCGTAACACGGTGGTAGAAACCCAGGCCGAACCGGCGACCCACAACTACCGGGCCGTCCAGGTCATCTGGTTCTTGACCAGCGTGATCACCACGCTCATTGGCATCAGGTTCGTCCTGAAGGTGCTCGGCGCATCCCTGCAGTCGGGCTTCGTGACCTTGATCTACAGCCTGACCGATGGGATGGTGGCGCCGTTCCGCGCGATATTCCCTGCCGCCTCAGGGCAGGGTTCGAACCTCGACGTGGCGTCGCTCGTGGCGATCGTGGTCTACGCGCTCGTCGGCCTGGCGCTGGTTTCGGTTGTGAAGCTGATAACCGCGCCGAGGGGTGCCCGCTCCATCTCCTAGGGCCGTCTCGGGCTGCTCTCTGGTTTGTGTTTCGGGTCCAGTCCCGAAAATCGCTCTCCACGGCGCCAAGCGTAGAAGACACGGATGTCGACGAAGCCTGACATCAACGAAGCCCAGGTGATCGCCTTCCGCGGCGCCGCGGAATTCGAGGCTTGGCTGGACGCGCACGTCGACCTGCGGGTCGGTGTGTGGCTGAAGATCGCGAAGACAGGATCGGGCGTCGCGTCATTGACCGCTGACGAGGCTGTCGACATCGGCCTCTGTTACGGCTGGATCTCCGGCCAGCGCAAGTCCTACAACGAGGTCTATTACCTGCAGAAGTACGTGCCTCGCCGACAACGCAGCCGCTGGTCGCAGGTCAACGTGGCCAGGGTCGAGGCGCTGACCGCGGCCGGACGGATGCGACCGTCAGGCCTGGCCGAAGTCGAAGCGGCGAAGGCCGATGGTAGGTGGGCCGCCGCCTACGTTTCCCAGCGCAACGCCACCGTCGCGCCAGATCTCGCCGTCGCCCTGGCGGCAAGCCCGCAGGCGGCGCAGGCGTTCGACGCCCTCAGCAAGACTCAGCAGTACGCCGTGATCCTGAAGCTTGTCACCGCCCGCACCTCGACCGCCCGCGTCGCCCTGCTCCGCGAAGCGATGACCGCGCTCGAAGCTCACCGCTAAGGCCCGCGCCGGCGGAGGCGAATTCCGAGCGACCCGGACCCTGCTCCAACGTAGCCCCAGGGCGAAGGGGGTGCTGGAATTCCTGGGAGAAGAGGTTGGTTAAACCCCCTTGATGACCGGGGTTCGTGAGCTTCGTGTCCTATGCCTGCACGGCCTCCACGGCAGCGCTGCGATCCTGCGCAGCCAGATGGCCGAGCTGGCGTCCGAGATGCCTGCCAACGTCGAGTTCGTCTACCTGGACGCGCCTTCGCTGTCATCCGGCGACTTTGGATGGTGGCGCGACGATTTTCGGGGCTGGGAGCGAACCCTTGAATGGGCGATCGACGTGTTTGATTCACAGCCTCGATTCGACGGTATCTTTGGGTTCAGTCAAGGCGCAGCGCTCGCCGGCCTGCTTGCCGCGGTGAACCAGTCCGAGCAGGACGGGTCCGCGGGGAAGACCTGGTTCGACTTCGCTGTAATGGTCGGCGGATTCAAGAGCGACCCACCCTCGCACTCCGCCCTGTTCAGGAGCCAGCTGACCCTCCCATCCGCTCACGTCATGGGTCAACGCGACGTCATCATCCCCATCGGCCAGTCTCGGGAGCTCGCCAACCAGTTCGCCGGTCCACTGGTTTTGGAACACTCAGGCGGCCACGTCGTCCCTGGCATCGAGGCCGTGACCGACCCGCTGGCACGGTTCTTCACCGACATGGCGGGAGCGCCCGTCGAGGGGGTGGCGCGTGGGTGACCAGGTCGTCGGTACCCCGATTGGTGACGCTCGAATTTCGTGGTATCAGCCCCGAGGTCCGGCCCGGGCCATGGTGGTGCTTGGTCACGGCTCGGCAACCGGGATTGAAGCGCCCGACCTGCAGGCGATCGCCAAGACGCTTCCTCCGCGTGACATCGCGGTCGCCCTGGTGACGCAACCGTACCGGCTCTCCGGAGGGATGCGAGGGCGCGACGAGGCCTCCCTGGACGTGGCGTGGCGGCATGTGTGGCCACACGTAGCCAACGGGGCGGTACCGGTCATCGCCGGGGGCCGAAGCGCCGGCTCCCAGGTGGCCTGCAGGACGGCCAAGGACCTCGGCGCGACGGCTGTCCTGGCGCTGTCCTATCCGCTGCTCGGCCCGGGAAGCCCCCGCGAGCTGATCGCAACCGGATTGCCGACGCTGATAGTGCAAGGCGCAAACGACCCATATGGCCAACCCGGGCAGTTCCCGCCGCTCCCGCCCGCATTCCAGCTGGTCGAGGTCCCCTTCGCTAACCACACCTTCATGGTCCCAGCCACCAGTGGCATCGACGCCGCGGCAACCCTGGCGACCGTAACCGGAGCTGTCATCCGATGGCTGGAGGACCTCCTACCCCGCTGAGCCTGTTGCGCTAGCCTCTGCCCATGCCAACCGACGGGGTGGCCCAGGTGGAGGACCGGCTGGGCCGGCGGCTGCGCGACCTGCGCATCTCGGTCACGGACCGCTGCAACTTCCGCTGCCCGTACTGCATGCCAGCGGAGGTTTTCGGCAAGGACTACGCCTTCCTGCCACGCGACGAGATCCTGACCTTCGAGGAGATCGTGCGCATTGTGCGCGTCGCCGCGGCGCAGGGGGTGACCAAAGTGCGGCTAACCGGCGGCGAGCCGTTGGTGCGTCGCGAGGTCGAACGCCTGGTCGCGATGGTGGCCGCCGTGGATGGCGTCGACGACATCGCCATGACCACTAACGGCGCCACCCTGGCAGGCAAGGCCAAGGCGCTCAAGGAGGCAGGTCTCACTCGCATCACGGTGAGTCTCGACTCGCTCGACGACCAGGTCTTCCAGGCCATGAACGGGGTAGGTGCGCCCCTCGCCCGCGTCCTCGACGGCATCGACGCGGCCAGTGCAGCCGGGCTGGCCCCGATCAAGCTCAACGCCGTGGTCCAGCGTGGCGTCAACGACGGTGGCATCCTCGACCTCGCCCGGTTCGGCCGGGAACGAGGCTTCGTGGTGCGATTCATCGAGTACATGGACGTGGGCACCACCAATGGCTGGAGGCTTGACGACGTGGTCCCTGCGGCCGAGATCGTAGAGACCATCGGCGCCGAGTACCCGCTGCAACCGTTGGGAGCGCAGTACCCCGGTGAGGTGGCGCGCCGCTACCGATATGCCGACGGCGAGGGCGAGGTCGGCGTTATCGCCTCGGTGACCCAGCCCTTCTGCCAAGGTTGCACGCGGGCGCGCTTGACCGCCGAGGGGAAGCTCTATACCTGCTTGTTTGCCACCGCCGGCCACGACCTGCGCGCCATTCTGCGCGCGTCCGGCGACGACGCCGGCCTGGAGGCGCTCCTCAGCCGGGTCTGGCGCGACCGCGTCGATCGGTACTCCGAGGAGCGCGCCTCATTGATGGCGCCGCGGGAGCGGATCGAGATGTCCTACGTGGGGGGCTGACCCAGAATCGATCCCCGCCCCTGCTGTGCTAAATTTCGGCCCGGAGAGGGTCAGGCGCTTTTGGCCACCTCGTCGGGAAGGGTAACTTTTTGAGATTGCTCGGTAAGGCCCTGTTGGGCCTGTCATGCGTCCTCACGTTGGCGTTATTGAGCCCGACGCCTCTCACGCAGGCCGGCACGCCCCCGGTCTACAACGTCCACCGCGTCGGAGTGTACGGCGGCGAGCCGTCGATCACATCAGACGTCAACGGCGTCCTGTACGCAACCTACCTGGGCACCAAGAGTGTCTACCGGTCCACCAACCGCGGTGCCAGCTGGGCACTCAGGACCGTCCCCGACCCCAAGACGGGCGACGACTGCGTGGCCACCGACCAATCCGGCGCCGTCTATTGGTGCAACCTGAACGGCACCGCCTCGACGGTGCCGTTGCAGGCCGATGTCTGGAAGTCCATCGACCAGGGCCAGACGTGGATGTTCGGCCAGAACGCCATCAACGAGGGCACGGTTTGCAGCACCAGCTGCATCCCCTTCGGCGTTGACCGCCAGTGGGTAGACGCCTATATCGCGCCTGGCGGTACCACCGCCAGCGCCGAGGTGGTGCTCTTCTACCACGACTTCTATGGGCCCAGCCACGTCTGGGTCAACATCTCCCACGACGGCGGTATGACCTTCGGAGCACCCCAGGACATCCTGCTGAACCTGAACACGTTGGGATCGTCGGGTGGGCAGACCGCCCTGCTCGACTCGGCCTGCAGCACCATCCCGACCGGGGTCCAGATCGTCAAGCATGGACCGCACAAGGGTCGCATCTTCGCCTCCTGGTTGGCCGCCGACCCCAGCAGCTTCCTCAGCGGGTGCAACATCACCCAGGCCCAGGCCTTCCACAACCTCATCGTCGCTTGGTCCGACGACAACGGCGCCACCTGGATCCCGCAGGTGGCATATGACGCCGGCCTCTTCCACGACGCCTCAAGCCCCTTTGCGACGTTCACCCTCGACGACCAGGGCAATCCCTACATCGGATTTGTCAACAACCTCAACTGGACTCCCAACTGCGCCGTCCCCGCTAACACCACCCCCGGCCCAGCGTGCGAATTCGACATGTATGTCGTCTGGTCTCCTGATGGCGGCCCCACCTGGAAGGGTCCCTTCAAAGTGAACTCGAGCACCGGCACTCACTGGTTCCCGGCGATCGCGGCAGGCGACCCAGGCATGGTCGACGTCGCCTGGCTGGAGACATCCACTGTGGTCCCGACCGGGGCCAACGGCAAGGACTGGCCAGGGATGTGCTACCCGACGGCGACGTGTACCAACACCAACCAATGGTTCCTTTGGGCCGGCCAATCGCTCAACCTGGCGAGCGCGAATCCCACCTGGACGACGACCAAGATCACGCCCAGTCCAATGCATGTGGGCGACATCTGCAACCTCGGCATCGCCTGTCCCCCGGGCCTCTCCAACCGCAACCTTGCGGACTTCATCATGGAGACCATCGACCCGCAGGGCTGCGCCCACATTGCCTTCGCCGACGACCAGACCACGAAGGAGGTCGACTCGGCTGACCAGGTGGCGGGGACCTGCCTCTCAACATCGCTGCTGAGCAGCCCGTCCCCGACCCCGTTGCCCAACACCAATTCCGGGCCGGGCACGCCATGGCCTACTGTCTGGTGGGCCACGGCGCTTTTGCCGCCGGCCGCGATATTCGCCGCGCTGGGCTTCAGATTGCGCCAGCGGCGGAAGTCAGGTCGGGCTCAGTAGCGCTCCGGGATCCAGTTGAGCGACTCCTTCGGCGGCCGCTTGTAGCCTGGGTCCTTCTGCCGGGGCGGTAGCTTGAGCTTGGGGTACTCGACGTCCTTGTAGCGCACCAGCGACAGCAGGTGGGCGATGCAGTTGAGCCGGGCGCGCCGCTTGATGTCGGCGTCGACCTCGTACCAGGGAGCCTCGCGGGTCGACGTGTGCTCCATCATCACGTCCTTGGCCTTGGAGTAGTCGAGCCAGCGAGCTCTTGACTGGAGGTCCATCGGCGAGAGCTTCCAGCGCCGGCTGCGGTCGTCAAGACGAGACTGGAAGCGCCGCTCCTGCTCGTCGTCGCTGACCGAGAACCAGTACTTGACCAACTGGATCCCCGACCGGATCAGCATGTTCTCGAACTCGGGCACTGACCTCAGGAACTCCCAGTAATCGTCGTCGCTGCAGAACCCCATCACCCGCTCCACCCCGGCGCGGTTGTACCACGAGCGGTCGAAGACGACCATCTCGCCGGCCGCCGGCAGCTGGGCGACGTAGCGCTGAAAGTACCACTGGGTGCTCTCCCGCTCAGTGGGCGCGGGCAGGGCAGCCACCCGGCAGGACCTCGGGTTGAGGGCGTCGGTGATGCGCTTGATGGTGCCACCCTTGCCCGCGGCGTCTCGCCCCTCCATCACAACCACCAGCCGATGACCGCTCTCGCGGATCCAGTCCAGCATCTTGACCAGCTCCAGCTGGAGCTTCTCCAGCTCAGCCTCGAACTCCTTGGACGGCATCTGGCCCCGCGTCGCCCCGTTTTGCGGGGGCGCCGACGCCTTGAGGTCGGCAGCCCGCGTGGACGGGAAGGCCGCCCCTGTGGCTTGTGCTCTCGGCTTCTTGGTCTTGCCCTCGGCTGCCTTTGCGCCCGATCCCTTCTTTGCCATGGCCTTCACCCGCCTGATCCTGTCGAAGGCATCAGTCTAGTGTCCCAAGCCAGGTCTCGGGCGGCGCCTCAGCTGAGTTTGGGAAGCTTCTGCTTCAGCTTCAGGACCGGCGCGAAGAGGTCGCCGTCCCGCTGCACTCGCTTGATCACCTTGTCGGCGGTGAAGGCCAGCTCCTTGAGCTTGCCGTCGCGGTGGGCCTTGACCTCGTCCCAGGTCAGCGGCGTCGAGACGGTCGGAAGGTCCCGGGCACGCAGCGAGTACACACAGATGGTGGTCTTGTGGCGGTCGTTCTGACTCCAGTCGACGAAGACCTTGCCCTCGCGCAGCGATTTCTTCATCTGCGAGACGACCAGGTCGCGGTGCTCGGACTCGAGCTGCTGGGCCATCGCCAGCGAGAAGCTCTTGGTGGCGTCGTAGGTTGCCCTGGAGTTGAGGGGCACGTAAACCTGCAGCCCCTTGGACCCGGACGTCTTGGGGAAGGCCTCGAGGCCGAGGTGGTCGAACATCTCTTTGAGCATCATGCCCACGACGCAGCATTGCTTGATCGTGGCGGGCGGCCCGGGATCGAGGTCGAAGACCATCATCGTCGGCTGCTCCGGGTTCTTGGCCAGGGACAGCGATGTATGCAGCTCGATGCTGGCCAGGTTGGCGGCCCAGATCAGGCTGGGCAGGTCGTCGATGACGCAGTAGTCCATGGTCTCGTCCTTGCGTCCGCTCCAGATCGGCGCGGTGTGGACCCACTCGGGCCGGTGCTTGGGGCAGTTCTTCTCGTAGAAGAAAGGGCCCTCGACGCCGTCGGGGTATCGCTTGAGGGTGAGTGCGCGGCCCTTCAGGTGCGGCAGGATCGCCGGCGCCACGTTGGTGTAGTAGTCGATCACCTGCGCCTTGGTGAAGGCGACCTGGGGATAGAAGACCTTGTCCAGGTTGGAAATGCTGAGCTGCCGACCCCCGACCGCGACCTGGACCTTGGTGCTCACGCCGACAAGCTTGCCTGATCGACTCACGAAGTGTTTACCGATCGTTACATATAGGTGTAGTAACCGGGGGTCCCATCAAGTCAACTAAACGAGATGCCTCGAACTGCGATTGTGCGTGCCACCGCGCTGATGACAGCCATGCTGGCGCTGACCCCCACGTTGGCCTCGGCAGCGACCGCGGCCCCCTCCCCCTCCCCTTCGCCGTCAGCCGCCGCCCGCTGCTCGATCCCCCCTGGGATGGAGTCGGACGCCCAGGAGCAGTCCTTGCAACAGCAGTGCCTGGCCCAGGCCGGCCAGATCCAGACCCAGAAGGACAAGCTCAGCAACAACCTGTCGCTGGCGCAGGGCTCCGCCACCAGCCTGGAGCAGCTCCTGCAGCAGACGAAGCAGGCGATCACCGACAACCTTGCCCAGCAGGACAAGACCAGGTCGGAGCTCCACGAACTGGAGATGCGGCAGGCCGACACCGAGCGGCAGATCGGGGCTACCAGGACCCGGCTGGCAGCGCGGCGGGCCGCCTATGAGGACTTCATCCGGCAGAGCTATAAATACCAGCCCAACCTGTTGGAGTACCTGGTCTCCAGCGACGGCCTCAGCGATTTCGTTGGCCGGCTCGCGGCCCTGACCCAGATCCGCAACTTTGGCAACGACCTCATCGCCAAGATTCGCGCCGAGCAGAGCCGGCTGAACGACGAGCAGGACCAGCTTCGCAACGACCATCAGACCGCCCTCAAGAAGCAGGATGACCTGGCCAAGGCCCAGCGGGACCTGGTCGACGCCGAGGTCAAGGCGGCGGCCGTCCTGGTGGCGCTCAACGACTCGATCGGGGCCGCCCAGAACGAGCTCAACGCCGCCGACAGCCAGTCGGCCGAGCTGGTGGCCAAGATCGTGGCCGAGCAGATCGCCCGTCAGAACGAGCTCATCCAGCAGGCCAATGACGCCGCCTGGGCGGCGGCACAGGCCTGGCTGGCGAGCAACAACGCCACCTACGTCAACTCCACCGGCCATTCCAAGAAGTACCCGATGATCTGGGCGGCGCAGAAGGGAGTCATCAGCCAGGGCTTTGGCCCGACCGACTTCACCATGGAACCACCCGGCTTCGGAGCCCCCCACTTCCATACCGGTGTCGACGTGGCCGCCCAGTCGGGGACACCGATCTTCGCCGCTGACGATGGCGTCGTGGCCACCGCCGAGACCAGCATGCTGGGCAACCAGATCGTCGGCTATGGGCGGCATGTGATCATCGCCCATCACAACGGCGTGATGACTCTCTACGGGCACCTCGACGGCTACATCGTCAAGCCCGGCGACCGTGTCACCCAGGGCCAGCTGATCGGCGTCATGGGCTCCACCGGGATGTCCACCGGCCCCCACCTGCACTTCGAGGTGCGGGTCAACAACGTCCCCACCGACCCCTCTCCCTACCTGCCTCCCTTCGGGCCAAACGACTTCAAGGGCTAAGGCCCCGGAGCCGGCCTCAGGCTGCTTCGCCTGTCCTGCGACGTAGGCGCTCTGTCCGCCGGACAAGGTCCGCCAGCCAGCGTTCTTCCTGTGGGGTCCGCCCCGGCTGGTCGTCGAGGGCGAGGCGGGCAGCCGATGCCACCTCCAGTGCGGCGGCGCCGTCCTTACGCCGGTGCTCCAGGTCCTTGGCCAGCATGATGCCTGCCTCCCAGGGCCGTTGGTGGCGCTGCCAGAGCTGCTCCAGAACCGCCTGGGCCAGGTCGGGCCGCTGGGCTCGCCGGCGCAGGGTCGCCAACCGGAGCCCGACAACATACCTCAGCTCCACCGGAGTCCATGACCCTGGCCAGACTTCGCCGTCCCAGGCCGACGACGGCTCGTCCCAGAGAGCCTGGTAGACGCGAGCGGCGTCCGCCATCAACGCCGCGGACTCCAGCAGACGGCCCACCCCCATGCGATCCAGCGGGTGGGCCAAGCCGCGCCCCGCGATCACCTCGACCAGGTGGTCCAACAGCAGGCTCAGACTGACGACGTCCTGGCGGTTGTGGGCGACCACCGCACGGAGCAGCTCCGGGTCGCGACTGCGGAGGTAGGCGAAGTACAGCTCGGGGATGAGATAGCCCGGGATGTCCTCGCCGCGGTCCTGGCCCAGCACCATGGCCTCCACGCTCTGGAGGTTGCACTGGCCCAGCCGCCACCTGAAGACCCGGCGGGCCGGGTGGAGCAGGTCCAGGTGCGGCCGGCGCAGGCAGTCAGGGCTGCGGCGCGACAGCACCAGGCGGCCCTCCAGCACCGGGCTGTCGAAGCTCCGCCCGTTGTAGCTGACCAGGGCGCAGCTCGAGGCCAGGTCGGCCTCGACTGCCTCCAGGAAGCCGTCCTCCAGCACGGGGTCGGCGAGCAGGTACTGGCGCACGACCAGGCCGTTGGGTACTCGCCACGCCGTGGCCATCAGGAACACCTGGGTGCCCACACCGCCGCTGAGGCCGGTGGTCTCGGTATCGAAGAAGCAGAGCCCCGACTCCCGCAGCGGCTCCTCGCCCGCCACGCCGGCGAAGAGCGCTGAAGCGGCGTTGTACCCCACGGTGGGCGGCATCGCATGGACCGCTTCGACGACGACGTAGGGTCCGCAGGCATTCTCGCGGACCTCGCCACCGAGGCTGCTCGCCAGGCCCTCGAGGTCGGCGTCGGGGCGGTGGCGGCGGACCGGTGTCGGCCGTCCTAGGCTCTCAAGCCTCTCGCGCAGCAGCAAGGGGTTCGGCCACCTCCCCGGGCAGGGCACGGGCCAGGCGCACCGCCATCGCCTTGGCATCGACGTCGCGATCCATCTGCACGCCCACGCAGGAGGGGCAGCCACGAGTGCACGTACACCCGGCGATCAGCTCGTCGACCGCGGCCATGACCTCGGCGTGGAGGTCGAAGAGCCGCGGGCTGAGCCCGATGCCACCGGGGAAGGCGTCATAGACGAAGACCGTGGCCCCGCCGGTCTTGGGCGAGCGGACCTGAACCGCCACGCCCAGGTCCCGGGGGTCGCACATCAGGAACACCGAGGCGCTGTGGCGCAGGCCGTGGGCCAGCCCCCGCAGCCCGGCCTGCAGCTGCAGCCGGGTGTAGGTGGCGGCCAGTGCATCGTCCAGCCGGATCCAGTAGGCGGTGGTGTGGAGGTCGACCTGGGGCAGGTCGATGGGGCCGGCGCCGATGGCCTCGTGGGTATGGAAGCGAATCTTCTTGAAGATGGTGGCCAGCGACGTCACCTGGACCTCGCCGTGCGCCTTGACCAGGGCGCCCTCGGCCGAATCGAACGCGTCCAGGATCTCCACCGAGGCGCCCCGGTCGGCATCGGTGTAGTAGTCGACGTTGACCGGCCGGACGTAGGCCTTCTTCTCGGCCCAGTCGAGGTGGTCGACGTGGTACTGCTGGCCCTCGTGGATGTAGATCGCCTGGTCGTGGAGGAGGGTTTGCGCGGCGAACTGGTCCATCTCGCCGATCACCCGGGCGCCCGGACCGCCAGTCGCGCCCGGGGCGTTGCTGGTGTCGATGATGACCACGTTCTCGGCCATCACCGTGCGAAGGCTCACCTCTGACGCCGGGAAGGCCTCGGAGGACCAGAACCACCGCCCGGCGGAGTGGTGGGCCTGGCCCTCCTCGCCGAGCAGCTCAAGCAGCTCCTCGATGCGCTTGTCGCCGAAGCCCTCGCCGTCATTGAACGGCACCTCGAAGAGCGACGCCTGCAGGTGGCCCAGCAGCACCAGCAGGTTGTCGGGGTCGACCAGGCCGTGCTCTGGGGTGCGGGAGAGGAAATACTCCGGATGGCGTGCCAGGAACTGGTCCAGCGGGCTCGAGGAGCAGACCAGGATTCCCACGGACGGCTCCTCGCGCCGACCGGCGCGGCCCAGCTGTTGCCAGGTCGAGGCGATGCTGCCCGGGTAGCCGCAGAGGATGGCCGCCTCCATCTGGCCGACGTCGATCCCCAGCTCCAGCGCGTTGGTGGCGACCACCCCCCTGACGGCGCCGCTGCGCAGGCCGCGCTCGATCTCGCGCCGCTGCGTCGGCAGGTAGCCGCCGCGGTAGCCCCGCACGTCGCCGTGGCGGCCGAGGCGATCGGCCAGCCCCTCCTTGAGGTAGCTCAGCAGGATCTCGACCTGCAGCCGGCTCCGGCCGAAGACGATGGTCTGGGCGCCACCGGAGAGGAAGCGCTTGGCCAGGCGCTGCGTTTCCAGCACGGCCGATCGGCGGATGCCGAGCTCGGCGTTGACCACCGGCGGGTTGTAGAAGACCAGCCGCTTGGGCGCCGCGGGGGCGCCGCTCTGGTCGACGACGGCCACCTCCCGCTCCAGTATTCGCCCGGCCAGCTCGCCCGGGTTGGCGATGGTGGCCGAGGCCATGATGAAGGTGGGGTTGGAGCCGTAGAACTCGCAGATCCGCCGCAGCCGGCGGACCACGTTGGCGAGGTGGCTGCCGAAGACGCCGCGGTAAGCGTGGAGCTCGTCGATGACCACGTACTCGAGGTCCTGGAAGAGCTTCAGCCACTTGGTGTGGTGCGGCAGGATGGCGGCGTGAAGCATGTCGGGGTTGGTGATGACGATGTGGCCGGCCTCGCGGATGGCGATGCGGGCGCTCTGCGGGGTGTCGCCGTCATAGGTGAAGGTGCGGATGCCGGCCCCGACGTGGCCCGACAGCTCATGCAGCTCGGCCAGCTGGTCCTGGGCCAGGGCCTTGGTGGGAAACAGGTACAGGGCCCGGGCGTCAGGCCGCTCGACGATGCGGCTCAGGACCGGCAGGTTGTAGCAGAGCGTCTTGCCGGAGGCCGTCGGCGTCACCACCACCACGTCGCGGCCCGCAGCAGCGCGCTCATAGACCTCGGCCTGGTGGCTGTAGAGGCGCTCGATGCCACGGTGTCCCAGGGCCTCCCTGAGCTTTGCCGGCACCCCCTCCGGCATCTCGGCATAGCGCGCCGGACAACCCTCGATCAGATGGTCAAGGGCGATGCCTGCCTTGAAGTCCGGGTCGGCGAGAAGGTCTTGCAGGATCTCGATGGCGCCCATCGGGCGCGATCATAGCGCACAGGTGTTCGCCGCACAAGTGTTCGAGCATAGCCGGGGAAGCTACGCCTGGATCGCGGTCGCGGTGAGCAGCAGGCGGGTGCTGTAGCTGTGGGCGCTGCTGATCCAGGCTCCCGAGCAGGTGATCAGGGTGATCGTCGGCGTGCCGCTCTGCGCCATCAATTCGTTGGGGATGGCGCTGTTGTAGGGGATATTGCGGGCCTGCGTGACCGTGAATCGGTGCAACACCGCATCGGCCGAAGTGAAGTCGATCTCAGCCCCAGGGCCGACCTTGTGCAGGTTCCAGAAGACCGCGGGGCCCGTGTACCAATCGAGGTGGCCCTCGATAAGGGAGCTGCCTGGCTGACCCGGCTGCACCGACTGGTCGAAAACCCCGACCTCCCAGATGTTGGACGTGACGTCCATGGCCCCGCCGGCGGTCAACCCCACCGGCCGCGCCACCGCGTCGACGCCGATGGCGTCGATGGTTAGGCGGCCGATGGCGCCATTCGGCAGCGCCAGCTTCGGCGGCCGCGGCGCGGCTCGCGCGGCATTGACCTCCGGAGCCCAGCCGGGAGCCGCGGCGACCTGCTGCACCGCGGCGGCGGCCGGCACCAGGGCCGTCGAGCCGCCCATCGCCACGACCACGAGGGCAAGGATCGGCGCGATTCGGAGCCAGGCGGGTGCAAAGCGCGGGATCATCGAAGATATCCTGACAAAGGCTGGGCGGGCTGTCATCGAGGAGAAGGAAGTTGGCGCACGGCGGAAGCATCGTTGAGACCGAGCTCAAGTACCTGGGCCCCGACCCGGAAGCCGTTCGGCAGCGGCTGCCGGAAGCCGGCGCCCGCGTGGCCGTACCGCGACAGCTGGAGACCAACACGATCTTTGACGACAGTGCCGGCGGCCTCCGCAGCAGCGACCGCCTGCTGCGCCTCCGCAACCAGCGCGAGCTGACGGTCAAGCTGCCTATGCACGACGATCGCTTCAAGTCCCGCCGCGAGATCACGGTGATGGTCGAGGGCGACGCCATCGAGGAGCTGCTCGCCGGCCTTGGCTACCAGGTCGTCTTCCGCTATGAGAAGTACCGGGAGTACTGGGAGCTGGAGGGGCTCAGCGTCACCCTCGACGAGCTGCCCTTCATCGGGCCGGTGGTGGAGATCGAGGGCGAGCCCGACAAGATCGAGGGGATCGCCCAGAATCTCGGCCTCGACGGCCTGCCGACATCGACCGCCAACTACCTGGAGCTGTTCGCCGACTACGCCCGGCGCAACGGTTTGCCAGAAGGCAGCTTCATGACCTTCGCCGCCGAGGCGGCGCATCGGGGCTAGCCGGCCTAGGCGGGCGCGCCTGCCTTGAGCTGCTGGATGATCGCGTCCGCCACCTGGCTGGTGCCCACCGAGGTTGGATCGTTGCGGTCGGCCTTCATGTCATAGGTGACGTCCTTGCCCTCGGCGATGATGCTGGCGATGGCCTCCTCGAGCCGCTGAGCCGCGTCCAGCTCTTTGAGGTAGCGGAGCATCATCACCCCCGAGAGCAGCATCGCCATGGGGTTCATCTTGTTCTGGCCGGCGTACTTGGGGGCGCTGCCGTGGGTCGCCTCAAAGACCGCGATCTCGTCGCCGACGTTGGCGCCCGGCGCCAGACCGAGGCCGCCGATGAGGCCGGCGCCGAGGTCGGAGACGATGTCGCCGTACAAGTTGGGCAGCACCATGACGTCGTAGAGTTCGGGCTTCTGCACCAGCTGCATGCACATGTTGTCGACGATGCGGTCCTCGAACTCGATATCGGGGTACTCCTTGGCGACGTCCTGGGCGACGTGCAGAAAGAGGCCGTCGGTGAACTTCTGGATGTTGGCCTTGTGGACGGCCGTCACCTTGCGGCGGCCGTTGTCGCGGGCGTAGTTGAAGGCCGCCCGCACCACGCGCTGGCTGCCGAAGACCGAGATCGGCTTGATCGTGATGCCGCTGTCATCTCGGATCTTCTTCTCCTGCATGGAGTTGATGAAATCGATCATCTTGTGCGCATCGTCGGTCCCTTCCTGGAACTCGATGCCGGCGTAGAGGTCCTCGGTGTTCTCTCGCACCAGGACCAGGTCGATATCGGTGTAGCGGGAGCGGACTCCCGGGTAGCTCTTGCAGGGACGGAACAGCGCGAAGAGATCGAGCTCCTTGCGCAGGGCGACGTTGACCGAGCGGATGCCCTTACCCACCGGGGTGGTGATGGGTCCCTTGATGGCGACCTTGTTGCGACGGATGGACTCGAGCACGTGTTCCGGAAGCGGCGTGCCGAACTCCTCCATGACGTTTTCGCCGGCCTGGTGGACCTCCCACTCAAAGCCGACGCCGGTGGCGTCGAGGACGCGCATGGTGGCGTCGCTCAGCTCCGGGCCGACGCCGTCGCCCGGGATCATGGTCACCTTGTGCGCCAATTCCGTCCTCCTCTGTCCCGCTGCCGCTCTAGATGACGAACTCGCCGTCTCGCATCAGGTACTGCCCGTCGACCTTGATCGTCGACCCCGTGGCGACCACGTCGCAGTGGCTGGGACAATCCCAATCCGCACCCGTCTCCTCCGGGTACGGATAGCCGAAAGCCACATGCACGCCGGGGATTTTCTCATCTTGGAGTAGGTTACCGGAAAGCTTTTTGAGGCCGATGTTGGTGCCGATGGCGAACTCCCCGGCGCGGTTGCTGTTCTCATGCTGTCGGAGGTACTTCTCCATCTCCCGCCGAGGCTCGTCGTCGGGATGCGTGACCTTGCGGACCCGGCCGCCTTCGACCTCGAATCGCATCGGATCCGCCAGCACGCCATAGCGCTCTGAGAAGTGGTCGCCCAGCACCTCGGCGCCGATGATGCCGTCGATGGAGGCAGGGCTGGTGAAGGTCTCGCCCTCGGGCAGGTTGCCCCACGCGCCAGGCTCGTGGTACAGCCCCGGGCAGGGATGCCAGCGGAGCCGGCCGGGGTCGAGGGTGGCGCGCATGTCAGTGCCAGAGGGGGCAGTCACCTCGACCTCGCGAGCCTCGCGGACGATCTCGTTGACCTGCTCGGTCAGTCGGGAGATGACCTCATAGTCGGCCGCCATCCCCTCCCCCATAAGCTGTCGGGTGATGCCCGGCATATGGCCGTGGCGGGTCTTGAGCTCGTAGATCAGGTGCTTCATCAGCGGGCGGCGCAGGGCCAGCTCGCCCTCCTTGGCGGCCGCCGCGAAGAAGGAAACGGTGGGGCCGATGTCATTGATCCGCTGGTCCAGGGCTTCGGGATAAGCCTTCGCGGGCCGGCTGGTGAACTCCTCAAGGATCAGCAGGTGGGCCGGGGCGCCGGCCAGCTCCACCTCCGCCGCCAGGGCGTGGCCGATGTCCTCAGTCTCCTCGTCGCTGATGATCAGGACGCTGTCCTTGGGCCCCACCGCCATGCAGACGTTGACGGCGTTGGCGGCTCCCTGGCTGAGTTCGGACACGGGGCCAAGTCTATCGGCGGCTGGCCCCGCCCCCGGTCAGTTGGAGCCGCTGCTGGCGGTGCCCGAGGGATTGCCGGCGGCATCCACCGGCTGGTATGTCCACGATGTGTGCTGCGCCTCCAGGACCGCGTCCACGACCTGCACCCCGGATCCCAGAGCCGATGCGCTCACGCTCTTGACCAGGACGTTGGTCAGCGTGTAGGAGAGGTTGCCGCTGGCGGCGTGGGTGGGGTCCTTGACCGAGATCGCAATGGTGGGAATGGGCGCCGGCAGCGACTTGCCGTTGGGTGCCGACTGGCGTATGAGGCTGGCGGAGTAGGCCGCGTCGTTGGCCAATGTCACCGTAACGGTGGCTGGATCGGCGCTGTTCGGCGGCACGCCCACGGAGGACGCCAGGTGCAGCACATTGGTGGTCGCGCGTCCGTCGTTAGCCGTCCCTGTCACATCGGCAGAAGTCGGGTTGGCCCGTGGGCTGGGCGGGTTGCTGCCGATATCGCTTCCGCTCCCCGCCTTATGGGCCGTGCCGCCGATGCTGCAACCGCCAAGGACAGCCGCGCTGATGGCCAAGACGCCGATGAGTGACCCGAACCTACGATTTCTCATTCCCGGCCCCCTTTCTATGGGAAGGATTCTGGCGCGAGCCATCGGCTACTTGAAGCCTGCCTACACCACAGATCAGCTGGTGCTGGCATCCTACCGGCCGGGGGACGCCGGCCTTCGGGCCTAGCTGGATTGACTACTTGTAGCGGTAGACAATTCGGCCGCGCTGCAGATCGTAGGGAGATACCTCGACCTTGATGCGGTCGCCCAGGAGGATGCGGATATAGAACTTGCGCATCTTGCCGGCGGCGTAGGCGATGACCTCGTGGTCGTTGTCCAGCTTCACCCGGAACATCGCGTTGGGCAGGGCCTCGACAACCTCGCCATCGAGCTCGACGACCTCCTCTTTCTTGTCAGGAGCGTCCTCGGTCATGACGTGGCGGCGACGCGGACCTCCTCTCGGTGGCCGGCGTGGTCCTTTCCTAGCGATATTGGCGCCTCATAAATCGCCGAAAGTCTAGCAGCGGCGGTCGGTCAGAGGGTGGTGG
>DASZHA010000107.1:0-6446 GCA_035938265.1 Candidatus Dormiibacterota bacterium | reverse complement strand
CAACCTGATGGGCGAGCCGCCGCTGGTCCACTCCACCTCCTGGCGGCGCGCCCGCGGCTCTGTGATCCTCAGCTTCGTGGTCGTCAACCACGACGGCCAGGCGGCAGAGCTGGAGGGGATTCCCGTCGGCCGCGCCGAGCTGGCCCGCTCGGGGGCCACGAATCCACCCGTCGCGATCGCCCAACTCCAGGTGCTGGAGCATGGCCTACGCCACCTGGCGTGGCTGGTTGAGGACGACAAAGCAGTGCGGGACGCGCTGAGCGAGGACTGGAAACAGGTCCTGGCGGGCTACGTCCCCGAGCCCTTCCGCCACCTCAGCAGCTAGAGCTCAGCCCGCCGAAACGGGTCAGCGCTCGGCGGCGCCGCTCTCGACGTGCTGATGCGTGAGCGTCTTGCCCCCTTCGCGCAGGTGCCGCAGCAGCCCGCCGTCGAGGAGGATGGAGCGCTCATGGTCGCTGAACTCGGCCAGCACCGCGAACGCTCGACCGGTCTCCTGGACCGTCACCGCCAGGGTCTCGTCGTTGTGGGCAAGGGCGCCACGGAGACCATCGATGGCCCAGGTCTGGCCCTGGGCGGCGACGTCGTAGTCTGAGCGGTCGGCAAAGAGAAACGGCGGGATGCCCTGGGCGATCAGGTTACGCCGGTGGATGCGAGCGAATGAGAGGGCGAAGACGCCCCGGACCCCGAGCTGAAGCGGGGCCAGCGCGGCGTGCTCCCGCGACGAACCCTGGCCGTAGTTGTCGCCAGCGACGATGAAGCCCCCACCCCACTCCTTGGCCCGACGCACGAAGCCCGGGTCCCGGTGCTGGAACGTGAACTCGGCGATGGCCGGGACGTTGGAGCGATACGCCATCACCACCGCGCCGTCGGGGGCCATCTCGCCGGTGCTGACGTCGTTGGGCGCCACGATCAGCACGCGGCCGGAGAGGTGGTCCGGCAGCGGGCGATGCTCCGGTGGCGGCACGATGTTCGGGCCGCGGATGATGGTGACGGTGGCCGCCTCGGCCTCGGGGAGTGGCGAGATGATGTTGCGGTCGTCGACGCCGGGCGTGATTGGCGGCGGCGAGAAGCTGGGCATCGGGCCCAGGCCGCGCGGGTCGGTCAGCACCCCGTTGAGCGCCGTTGCCGCCGCCGTCGCCGGGCTGCACAGGTAGACCAGGTCGTCCTCGGTGCCGCTGCGGCCGGGGAAATTGCGATTGAAGGTCCGGATCGAGGCCGCGTCGGTTGGCGGCGCCTGGCCCATGCCGACGCACGGTCCGCAGGCCGGCTCCAGCATCCGGGCCCCCGCGTCGACGAGGTCGCGATATACCCCGCTGCCGACGATGGTGTCCAGGATCTGGCGCGACCCCGGCGTTACCGTCATCACCAGGTCGGGGTGCACGATCTTGTCCTTCAGCACCGCGGCCACGATGGCCAGGTCGGGATATGACGAGTTCACCGAGCTGCCGACGCAGACCTGGGCGGCCGAGATCCCCTCGATCTCGCTGACGGGCACCACGTTGCCCGGGCTCTGGGGCTTGGCGATCAGGGGCACCAGGGACCCCAGGTCGATCACCTCGGTCTCTTCGTAGACGGCGCCATCATCAGCCGACAGCTCAACGAAGTCTCCTTCGCGGCCCTGGTAAGCCAGCCACTCGCGGGTGCGCTCGTCGCTGGGGAATACGGCGCCGGTCGCGCCCAGCTCGGCGATCATGTTGGCGATCGTCGCCCGGTCGGTGGCGGAGAGCGCAGCCAGCCCGTCGCCGTAGAACTCGAAGATGCTGCCGACCCCACCGCGCACACCGCGGCGGCGGAGCAGCTCGAGGATGATGTCCTTCGACTGGACCCACTCGGGCAGCGTCCCGTGGACCTCCACCCCAACGACCGCGGGTGTCGTCATGGCAAAGGGGTAGCCGGCCATCACCACGGCGGCGTCGATGCCGCCGGCACCGATGGCGATCATGCCCATCGCCCCCGCGGTGGTGGTATGGCTGTCGGCGCCTATCAGGGTGGCGCCGGGACGGTCGAAGCGCTCCAGCATGATGTAGTGCGAGATGCCGTTACCGGGACGCGAGTAGTGAATCCCGTAGCGGGCACAGAACGTCTGCAGGAAGCGGTGGTCATCAGGGTTCTTGAAGTCGATCTGGAGGATGTTGTGGTCGATGAACTGGCAGACGAACGGGACCTTGATGCGCTCCAGCCCGAGCTGCTCGAACTGCATACATGCCATCGTCCCGGTGGCGTCCTGGAGCAGGACCATGTCGATGCCGAACTCGACCTGCTCGTCCGGTGCCAGGCTGCCCGACACCAGGTGGCTGCGAAGGATCTTGTAGGTCAGGGTTTCGGCCACGGCCAAACTGTAGCCGCTGCGCCGGTGCCGGATTGCTCCGTCGATGCGGGAGTGTGTCGAAGTACATAGACTCCGGGGCCCTGCATTTGCAATAACCACTGCTGGCGGCCAGCGTCGCCGAGGTTGGGGAAGGGGATGAACCAGGCGAGACATCGCAGGGTCAAGGGGTCCGTGGCGTCGGGGGTCGCCGTACTCATAGCGGTCTTCCTCGCCGCTGTGGCGACCCCGTCAACCCTGCCCACCATCTGGCGGGACCGATCGCAGCCGCAGCTCGACGTCCAGCTCGAGGTCGGCAGCTCGATGCCGGTGCTGGCCACGTCCGACCTGGGATCGAACGCCGGGCAGTTACCGCTGCCCGCGGTGGGGAGCTTCGCCATGGA
Source organism: Candidatus Dormiibacterota bacterium (assembly GCA_035938265.1). GTDB lineage: Bacteria > Chloroflexota > Dormibacteria > DASZGP01 > DASZGP01 > DASZHA01. The sequence goes on along the minus strand of DASZHA010000107.1, from coordinate 3,737 downwards.
AGCCGACCTTGGTGGCCGGCTGGCGCAGCGCTCGCCAGACGAGGTCAGGGGGATCGGTTCGATCGCCAAGACGATGACCGCACTGGCAGTCCTGGAGGCGCATCCGCTCGGCAGCGATGACGATGGACCGCTGATCACATTCACGCAGGCTGACGTGGATGACTACCTCGCGGCCCTGGCCGGCGACGCAACCACGATCCCCGTCAGCGTGGGCAAGCAGCTGAGCCAGCGAGACCTCCTGCTGGCCCTCATGCTCCACTCTGCGGCCAACATCGCGTCCAGCCTGGGGCGCTGGGTATCCGGCTCTCCAGCTGCCTTTGTCGAACTTCTCAACCGGAAGGCGCAGGCGTTGGGCATGATTCACACCCATTTCGACGACGCCACCGGGCTCAGTTCTCGAACAGTATCGACGGCTTCAGACCTGCTGCTGCTGGGCCGGGCTGCCCTCCGGAATAGCGCGCTGGCGGAAATCGTCTCGACCGCCAGCGCAACGATGGCTGACGGCATTCCCCTGTGGAACACAGACACCCTGCTGTCAAGCGAGCCCGGGTGGCTTGGCATCAAGACCGGGCACACCCTGGCGGCTGGATTTTGCCTGCTGTTCGCTGTCCGTCGCACGCCTAGCGGCGGAAGCGTTCCTGTCACCGTGGTGGGCGCCGTCCTGGGGCAGAAGGGCTCGGCCGATGCCTTCGGGGCAGCCAGGGCGGCAGCAGATGCGGCGCTTGCCCGGTATGCGTCGCCGGCATCGCTTCGGCCGGTGGTTTCTGGCGTCGCCCGATCCGCATGGGGCGCGCAGGTCCCGGTGAGGCTCGGAATCATGCACCTCGGGACCGAGACCCTCCGGAGCGGCGCGGAGGTCGCACTGCTCGGCATACCGCTGCGGCCAGGACCGCTGCTCAGGGCCGGCGACACCGTCGGCATCCTCGAAGGCTCAGTCGACGGTCACCTGGTGGTTTGGTGGGACATCGTCGCCGGGGGCGACATTTCAGCGCCACCACTGCAGTGGCGGCTGGCGCATGTCTAGGACAGCCGGGCGCCGCGGCTATCGCCGGCGGCACACGGCCCGGACCCGGAAGCGCGTGCTTCTCCTCTTTCTGGCTGAGGGGGCGGGGCTCGCAATCGGCGTGGGCATAGACCTTGCCCACAACACCGCGACAACCATCCAGCAGCTACCGGCGCGCCGCAGCCTGCCAGCCGACTCGCTGGTGCTGGATCGATACGGCGGGGTGGTGGCCGATCTCCACCCGCCGGGCGAGAGCAGGATCCCGGTTCAGATCTCCCGCATCGCGACCGTGGCCAGGGACGCAACCGTCGCAGTCGAGGATCGCCAGTTCTGGGACGAGGGCGTGATCGCGCCAAGCAGGGTCGCCGCAGCCGGTATCCAGGACATCTGGCACGGAAGGGCCGTGCAGGGAGCCAGCACGATCACGGCGCAGCTCGCCCGCATCCTCTACCTGGACCAGAGCAAGACCGCAGAGCGAAAGCTCCGGGAAATCTCGGTCGGTCAGCGCCTCCTCGACACCATGTCCAAGGAGCAGATTCTCGGCGAATACCTGAACGACGTCTACTACGGCCGCGGCGCGACTGGGATCCAGGCTGCGGCCCGGATCTACTTCGGCATCGACGCCTCCGCCCTCGACCTGGCACAGGCGTCGATGTTGGCCGGCCTGCCCAGCGCGCCCACCGAGCTGAATCCCCTGACCAACCCGGAGGCGGCACGTTGGCGGCAGGGCCAGGTGCTCGCCGGGATGGTCAAGGCCGGCTACATCTCCGACGGGGAGCGCCAAGCCGCCCAGGCCGAGGGCCTCCAATTCGCGACCGGGCCGCCCGGGCAGGCGTTCGCAACGCAGGCGCCGGCGTTCGTGGCGCGGGTCGAAGCGGCGGTTGCCACTCTGACTAGGGATCCCGCCCGGGACGGACTGACCGTCGTCACCACGCTGGACCTGCAACTCCAGCAGGCGGCCAACGAGGCCGTCCGTGAGGAGGTCGACCGGCTACAGGCATCCGCGGTGGGCGACGGGGCGGCGATCAGCGTGGATCCCGGCACCGGCGAGGTCCGCGCCTACGTCGGCAGCAGCGGGCCGGGCCATCCCGGCTCGGAGCTGGACATTCTGGCGCAGGCTCGCCAGCCGGCCATCACCTTCTCCATGTTCACCTATGCGGCGGCGTTGGAACAGGGGCGGATCACGCTGGAAACACCCCTGGTGGACGCGCCGTACGGCTTCATCCAGGGCGGGGGCGCAGACGGAACCGCGGGCTACGACGTCGCGGCCTCGAACTACCACGGGGTCGTTGCCGCACGCGTGGCGCTGGCCGGTGGCTTCAAGACGCCCGCCCTGAAGGTCCAGGGGCTGGTTGGGGCCGGCACCGTCATCGACATGGCCAAGCGGCTTGGAGCGTCGAGCCTCGACCGGCGGCGGCAGGCTTACGGTCAGAGTCTCAGCCTGGGGACCTATTCCATGCCGATGATCGAGCTGGCCCAGGCGGGCGCGACCATAGCCGGGGGCGGGGTCATGCGTCCCCTGCGGTTCATCCAGTCTGTGCGGGATGCCTCGGGGCATGAGCTCTGGCCGGTCGCAGGGGGCGGCAGCAGGGTGATCGGCGCCGACGTCGCCGACAGCATCGCCGGCGCCCTGACGGCGACCCCAGGCCGGGCGGTGATCGGCGGCACCAGCAGCGACCTCGCCGATAGCGTCACATTGGGCTGGGACTCGGCCCTGGTGACGATGGCTTGGGTGGGCAACGCCGACGCCACACCCATGCTTGCCGCTCCGTCGGCGCCCAGCGCGCACGAGATTTGGCGGAGGATCATGGACGTCTCGTCGGCACGGTTGGGGCGCGACGCGGCCCAGGGACTCCGGGGGCAGCTGGCCAGCGCCTTGGTAACGATCAATGGGCCAAGCGGCGTGTCGCAGTTCCCAGTAAAGGCCGCGGCCTCGTCCTACACCCACAACGCCCGGGGCATCGAGGTCACTTCTGCGTCGTGCGGCCAGAAGCTCCAGGCAACACCCGGCTTCTCCATCATTGGCGTCAACGCGGGGAAGCCCTTCACGCAGAACCCCTGCCTGGGTTCACTGCTGGCGGCGGGCTCGGAGCGCGGTCCGCTCTCCCTCTATCTCATCGCGGGCTACCGTCGCGAATACGCCACCAGGGTTACAGGTGGTTGCGCATCCAGCTCGCAACGAGTCGGGACGATCGCCCCGGCGCTGCGAATGGCGTGGGCGATCGGGTGCAGCGAGGCCTCAGAGGCGATGACCTACGCGAGCCAACAGCATCACTCGCCCGCACCCACCTGGTGGATAAACGTCGAGGCGCCGTACACGGACTCGCTCGCCGGGGCCAACTGGTCGATCGATCATGACCTGAACCGGCAGGTCATAGCCGGGGCGCTCTACTCGCTCCAGGCTGGTGGCGCGACTGCGGGGGTGCACTCGTCAGCGCCACACTGGAGCCTGATCACGGGCGACTGGGTGATACCCGACCCTCGCGTTCCGGACTGGGTCGGCGGCAGCAAGTCAATTGAGAGCACCTGCCACAACGTCGGCTTTTCGGGGGGCCCCGTCTGGCTGGTCCGGCTCCTCAGTAACTCCAAACTCGACGGCGACCGGGCGTGCTGACCGGGGGCCATCAGGAGCTGCGACTGAACCCCTGGGACCGCATCGATTCGCGCCGCGGGACGTGACCGTGAGCCGAGGAATTCGGCCCCGCGCGCTGTGATTAAGAGAGGCGGGCCGGCG
>DASZHA010000106.1:0-14527 GCA_035938265.1 Candidatus Dormiibacterota bacterium | reverse complement strand
CCGTACGCGGGCATGGGCACATCGTAGCGAGGTCCCAAGCCGCGTATCGTGGTGCTCCGTGAACCGGTCCGAGGTGGTCTTTGAATCGTCGGGCGTGCGGTGCGCCGGCTGGCTATACCGGCCGGAAGGAGCCGAGCCACACCCCGCCATCGTCCTGGGCCAGGGGTTGGGCGGCATCAGGGCCCAGCGCCTCGACGCATTTGCCGAGCGGTTTGCCGCGGCGGGCATCGCCGCCCTGGCCTTCGACTACCGATACTTCGGCGACAGCGAGGGGGAACCGCGCCAGCTGCTGGACAGGAAGCTCCAGCAGCAGGACTACGTTGCCGCAATCGATTTTGTGCGCGACCTCCCCGACGTCGACCCGGCGCGCGTGGCCGTGTGGGGCTGGTCGTACAGCGGCGGTCACGCACTCACCGTGGCGGCGCGCGACCACCGCGTGGCTGCGTGCGTGGTGCAGGCGCCGCAGGTCGATGGCGTCGCATCGATGCTCCTCATCCCCAAGCTGGTTCTGCTCCAGCTGGTGATCGCCGGCCTGCGCGACCAGTTGGGCGCGTTGCTGGGGCGGCCGCCGTACACCATCCCAACAGTGGCGCCGCGCGGGTCCGTCGGGGCGTTGACCGCCGACGAGGCCGTGCCCGGCTATCGTGCCCAGACCCCTGCGGGCGTCGTCTGGGTACAGCGCGTCGCCGCGCGGGCGGCGCTGACGACGCCGATGTTCACGCCGAAACGCAGCGCCCATCGGATCACGTGCCCTGTCCTGGTTTGCATCCCCGATAACGACATGACCGTGCCGCCGGCGGAGGCCCAGAAGACCGCTGACCGGATTGCCGACGTCGAGGTCAGGCACTACCCCTACGGCCATTACGAGATCAATGTCGGCGAGGGCTTCGAGGCGGTGGTGGCCGACCAGGTCGACTTCCTCCGCCGGAGGTTGCTGCGCAACGCGGGTGCCAAGACGAGCGCGGCCCGCGTACCCAGCGGTTAGCCATGAGCGGGGTGCTCGCCTACGTTGTCTTCGCCATCCGCTGGCTCGCCTGGCAGGTGCGGCGGCCGCTGCGCCGGCTGCGCCGCCCGCCGGCGTGGGTTGTCTTCCTGGTCGAGGAGGCGTACCCGGAGGTGCCGCCGCAGCCCCGGCCGAGATGGCAGCGGCTCCTCGGCGGGCGGGGGACGATGAGCCTGGCCGAGCTGCGGACCCGGTTCCGCCGCATCGCCGCCGACCCCCGCATCACCGGAGTCGTCCTCCACCTCCGCCAGCTGGACATGCCGCAGGCCCACGTCCAAGCCTTCCGCGAGGTGATCGCCGAGCTCCGGGCGGGAGGCAAGCGCGTGATCGCCTACGCGCCGAGCTACAGCACCGCCACCTATCACCTCGCCTGCTCCTGCGACGAGGTGCTGCTGATGCGCGGCGGCGGCCTCAACGCCGTCGGCTATGCGCGGACTTATAGCTTCCTCGCCGACGCCCTGAACCGGGCCGGTCTGGAGGCCGACGTCCTCCAGATCACGCCCTACAAGACCGCGATGGACTTCCTCACCCGCAACGCGATGAGCGAGCAGGCGCGCGAGATGGCCAACTGGCTGGCGGACGCCGCCTTCGACGAGCTGGTCAACGACGTCGCCACCGGCCGCTCGATCGAGCGGGACGCAGCCCGCGCGCTCATCGATCGCGCGCCACTGTCAGAGGACGAGGCGCTGGAGCTGGGCGCCATCGACGGCGTCCTCTATGAGGAGGAGCTGGACTCGCGCCTCGAAGGTCGCATGGCGAGATGGGACAACGCCCGGCGGCGGTTGGCGCGACCGGCTCCCCGGCGGCCGGGCCGCTATGTCGCGCTGCTGCGAATCGAGGGCACGATTCTCGACGGCCGCAGCAGCAACCCGCCCGCGGGGCCACGGCTCCCGGTTCCCCTGCTGCTGCAGAGCCGGGCCGGCGACATCACGGTGGCGCGCCAGGCCCGGCGCCTGGCCGACGACCCCCGCGTGGGCGCGGTCCTGCTGTGGGTCGACTCCGGCGGCGGTTCCTCGACCGCCTCTGAGGCGATGACCTCCGCCCTCTCGGCCCTGGCGGCCAAGAAACCGCTGGTTGCGGCCATGGGGTCGGTGGCGGCGTCGGGCGGCTACCACGTCGTCACCGCGGCACAGCGCGTCTTCGCCCAGCCCACCACCATCACCGGGTCGATCGGGGTGCTGGCCGGCAAGGTGACGGCGGGCGGTCTACTCGAGCGCGCCCTGGTCCACCGCGAGCCGATCGTCCGCGGCCAGCATGCGGCGATGTTCGGCATCGACGCGCCCTTCTCCGACGACGAGCGCGCTCGGATGCGGCGCCTGATCGAGCACACCTACGACCAGTTCGTCGACCGCGTCGCCGAGGCGCGCGGCCAGACTCGCGAGGCCGTCGACGCCGTTGCCGGCGGCCGGGTCTGGACCGGGCGCCAGGCGCTGGAACGCGGGCTGGTCGACGAGCTGGGCGGCGTCGACGTCGCCCTGGCTTATGCGCGTTCGACCGCCGGCCTGCCCGCGACCGCGCCGCTTCGGGAGGCCAGGGGCGACGGTGGCATGGGACTGCCGGCCGGCGGCGGGGCGGGTCTACTGGTCTACGCGCTGGAAAGCGCGCAGCTCCTCAATCGCGCCGGCACCTGGCTCCTCTCGCCTCTCACCTAGCGCCAACACCGGCCGGGCCCTGACGTGTTAGAACAGGCGATACGGTCGGCCGACCAACCGACGACCGGTGCGGGATGATGAGGAGCTGAGGATGGCGAGTCTGCTGGCGCCGTTGGCGCCGCCGTACGACGCCGAGGAGTGGGACAGGAAACCGTTCCCGGAGAAGGCCCGGATGGTCTGCGGCGCCTGGGCCATCCAGGGCTACGGCAGCCCCATTGGTGTGTACGCCGCCTACGGCATCAAGGTGCTCCTCTACATCGGCGGCTGGATGCTCTTCTGCCGGTTTACGCCCGGCCTCGGCGGCATCAGCGACATCGGCACCTGGATCTGGGCGCCGGAGGCCTTCCAGAAGGCCATCATCTGGTCGATGCTCTTCGAGAGCCTGGGGCTGGGCTGCGGCTCGGGCCCGCTCACGGGGCGCTACTTCCCGCCGGTCGGCGGGCCGCTGTACTGGCTCCGGCCGGGCACTACCAAGCTCCCGGTCTTCGAGGGCGTGCCCCTGATTGGCGGGCGGCGGCGGACGATCCTCGACGTCGCGCTCTACGCCGCCTACCTGGTCCTCTGCGTGGTGGCCCTGGTCTCAGCCCACCCGGGTGGCGCTGTCCTGGTCGCCATCGCGGTCAGCCTTGCGATCCTCGGCATCCTCGACAAAACCCTGTTCCTGGCCGCCCGCGGCGAGCACTACTGGACCACGGTGATGATCTTCGTGGTCGCGTCCAACTGGATCCCCGGCGCCAAGGCGGTGCAGGCCTCGCTCTGGTTCTGGGCCGGGTTCAGCAAGCTTAACCACCACTTCCCATCGGTGGTCGGCGTGATGACCAGCAACAGCCCCTTCACCCGCTTCGCCTTCATCCGCAGGCGGATGTACCGCGACTACCCCGACGACCTGTCGCCCTCCCGGCTGGCGACCTGGATGGCGCACGCCGGCACCTTCCTGGAGCTGACGGTGCCGGTGGTCCTCCTCCTCGGCCACGGTGGCCCGGTGACCTACATCGGCCTCGGCATGATGCTCGCGCTCCATATATTCATCACCAGCAACGTGCCCATGGGCGTGCCCATCGAGTGGAATTTCATGGTCGTCTACGCCGCCTTCTTCCTCTTCTGGAAGCACGCCGACGTCAGCATCTTCGACATGAACGCGGCCAGCGCCGTGGTCGTGGTGGTGATGTGCGTGCTGGTTCCGCTGCTCGGCAACCTCTTCCCCTCCCGGGTGCCGTTCCTGATGGCGATGCGTTACTACGCCGGCAACTGGGCCTACAGCATCTGGCTGTTCAGGGGCGACAGCCACACGCGGCTGGAGAAGCTGACCAAGTCAGCGCCCTGGGTCTACGACCAGCTGCACAAGTTCTACGACCACCGCACGGCGCTGGGGCTGTTCGGCAAGGTGATGGCCTTCCGCCTCATGCACCTCCACGGCAAGGCGCTGCCCCAGCTGCTGCCCAAGGCGGTCGACAACCTCGATGACTACGAGTGGATCGACGGCGAGGTCATCGCCGGGATCGCGCTCGGCTGGAACTTCGGCGACGGCCACCTCCACAACGAGCAGCTGCTCCGCTCCCTGCAGGCGCAGTGCGGCTTCGAGCCGGGCGAGCTGCGCGTGATCATGGTGGAATCGCAGCCGCTGGGGCGGAACACGCTGCACTACCGCATCCACGACGCGGCCACCGGCCTGATCGAGCAGGGCCACGTCGATGTTCGCGAGCTGCGCAAGCGGCAGCCCTGGGCGTGGACCCCGGCGCCCGCGAGCCCGCCGGTGCTGAAGCCCCCCGCCGCCGGGCCGGCGGAGGCCCTCCCCTAAGCGACGACCTGGGCGGCGGTCAGGCGGTGGTGGGCGCGGGCTGAGCCGGCGCCGCCGAGACCCGAGGCATGATCGCCGCCACCAGCAGCACCACCACCACGAAGACGACCGCCCGGCTGGCCAGGGCGTAGCTGCTGCCCGCCAGGGCGCGGTCACCGGTGAGGGCACCACGGGTGGCCAGGTCGTAGAGCGCCGCCGGGATCGCAACCCCCAGGGACGATCCCACCTGGCGGAGGCTGTTGAACACGCCGGAGGCGACCGCCGCCTCCTGCGGGGGAAACTCGCCGATGGCGCACGCGGTGCTCGCCGTCACCGAGAGCGCGATCCCGGCGCCACCGATGGCGGCGACCGCGGCCACCAGCACCAGGGGGGTGCCGCCGTCGAAGAACGCCATCGCCACCGCGGCGGCCGCCGCCACCAGCAGCGATGCAAACATCACCCGCGGGCTGCCGAAGCGCGAGACGATCCCGCCCGAGCGGAGGAAGACGAGGAGGGCCAACAAGGGCCAGGCGACGATCACCAGCGACGCCTGGGTCGGATCGAGTCCGCGGCCGGCCTGGAGGTAGATCGCCACCTGGACCGTACCCGAGAGGAGGCCGAACCAGGCGACGGCGCCGACCAGGCTGGAGGCGACGAAGCGCCGGTTGCGAAAGACGCTGAGGCGAACCGCGGGCTCCGGTGTGGACCGCTCGCGGGCGATGAAGAGCACGATCGCCAGTGCCCCAACCGCCCACGACGCCAGCACCGCCAGCGACAGCCAGCCCCACGAGTTGCCCTGGAGCAGGGCGACGTTGATGCCGACCAGGATCAGGGTGCCGAGCAAAATGCCGGGCACGTCGAGGCTCATCCGCCGACCGCCGACCGCCGGCTCGAGGGCGACCAGCGCCATCACTATCACCAGCAGCGCCAGCGGCACCTGCACCGCGAACATCGCTCGCCAGCCAAACGCCGACGTGAGCACCCCGCCGATCACCGGCCCGATCGCGGCGGCCGAGGCGCCGGCGGCGAAGTAGAAGCCAAGCGCCCGCGGCCTGGCGGTCTCGTCGAAGGCGGCGGAGACCACCGCCAGCGACAGCGTCAGCAGGGCGCTGGCGCCGATCCCTTGGAGGACGCGCATCGCCAGCAGGACGGGGTAGTTGGGCGCGACCACGGCGCCGACGCAGCCCACTGCGAAGATGGCGGCGCCCACGGCCAGGACGCGGCGACGTCCGAGGGCGTCGCCGAGGCGACCGACGGCGAGGATCGAGATGGCAAAGGGCAGGACGTAGGCGTTGACCACCCAGGCCAGTTCCGACGCGCTGGTGTCGAACGCCTTGCCCAGCGCCGGCAGGGCGAGGTTGACGATGCTGGTGTCGAGGAAGGCCGTGGCGGCGGCCAGGCTGGCGGTGACCAGGACCAGCCGGGCTCGGTTGGGCGTCATGTCAGGGCTGCGGCGGCCTCCAGGGTGCCGTCGGCGATGAGGCTGCGGACGGCCGAGTGCATGTCCTCGCTGGCAGGCTCGGCTCCGAGACCGGCCAGGGCGGCGTCTATCGCCTCCAGCACCGGTGCGGTTCCGGCGCCCAGCTTTCGCACGACGCTATCGATCCGACGCAGCTGCACCCAGTCGATGACCAGCTCGGTGGCCAGCAGGTCGTCGACGACGTCAAGGGTCTCGACCGTGCGCCGGACGGTCAGCGGGGCGTCGGTGGCGTGGTCCTCGACGCCGACGTCGAGCAGCGGGACGTCGAGCGTCGCCGGTTCGGCCAGGCTTCGCAGCTCGCTGCTCCGGGCCGCCGCTGAGTAGCGCATCAGCATCGCCCCACCCATCAGGTCGGCGAGGCGCACGCCCCCATCGGCGAAGGCGTCTCCCTGGGTGACCAGGGTGTCGAAGTGGTGTCCGGCGCGGTGCTCGCTGAGCAACCCGGCGTGGGCCAGCCCGGGGCGCAGGGCGTCAAAGGCCAGCGCCATCAGCATCGGGTGGAAGTTGCCGTTGCTGATCATCCGGTGCTCCTCGATGACCACCATGGGGTTGTCGTCGATCGAGGCCAGCTCGCCGTCGACGGCGTTGCGGGCGAAACCGACGAGCTCTCGCAGCGCGCCATGAACCTGGGGCAGGACCCGGAACGAGAGGGGATCCTGCACCGAAGCGGGGCCGCCGGCCAGGCAGAGGCCGCTGCCGTCGAGCATGGCCCAAATCCGACGGGCCGACTCGACCTGGCCGGCGATGGGCTTGGCGGTGGCCACCACCGGCTCGACGATCGAAGGATTGCCGCGGGCCGCCTCCAGCGAGAGCGCGGCGACGATGTCCAATACGTCCGTCGTTCGCGCCGCCCGGTCCACCACCAGTGCGCCGTGACCGACCGAGACCCCGTTGGCCGAGACCAGCGCCAGCCCGTCCTTGGGCTCCAGCACCACGGGCGCGATCCCGGCCTTGGCCATGGCTTCCGCGCCCGGCATCACCGTTCCGTCCAGCTCAGCCCGGCCACGACCGATAGCGACCATCGCGATGGCGGCCATGTGCATCAGGTCCGATGCGCCCACCGATCCGATGGTGGGCACGATCGGGTGGACGCCGCGGTTGAGCATCGCCACCAGGGTCTCGGCCACGGCCAGGCTGGCGCCGGCGCCGCCGCGGGCGATTCCGGCGACCCGGACGCAGATCGCGGCGCGGACCACGGCGGCAGGCAACGGTGGTCCGATGCCGCCGGCGTGGGTCCGGACGATGGCCTCCTGGTATTCGCGCAGGGTGTCGAGGGGCACCCGCTGGTCGCGCATGTTGCCCAGCCCGGTGTTGAGACCGTAGATCAGCTGCTCGCCGCCGACCAGGTCATCGACCACCGCCCGGGCCGCCCGGATGCGATCGATGGCTGGCTGGGCCAGCTCCAGCTGAGCGCCGGCCGCGACGCGCAGGACGTCGTGGACGAGGAGGGGAGCGTCCGCCACCTGGACGGACGCCGGGCCGGCAGTGGTGGTCACGCGATGTTCACCTTGCGGTCACCCCGGGGCCTCCTCGATACGCTCGACCATCTCGGCTCGCCACGCCGGCGCCTTCAGTGGTGGCGACCAGTAGACGGTCTCGTGGTGCACCTTGCCGTTCCGGAGCTGGATCAGGTCGACACAGAACCAATCGCTGCCGTCGGGGTACGTCACCTGCCACTCGCCCCACCAGGCTTCGCCCTCGCCCACCACCCGCACCATGGTGTTCGACGGGCTCAGCACCCAGCGGTCGCCGCTGCCCACGATGCGGCCGGGTCGCTGCTGCGGTGAGCCCCCGGGGTAGTTCGACACGACCGAGGCGAAGTTGGCACTTCCCCTGACGCGCTCGCCCGTTTGCGGCCAGTCGACGGTCCAGTCGGGATGGCGAAGCTCCTCCAGCGCGGCGCTGTCGCTCGCCACAGCAGCGATCGCATACGCCCGAACCACCTCTTCGTTGGTCATCAGCGCCGTCCTCCTCTAATTCCAGCCCAACAGGGGCATGATGGCACGTCCCTCGACCGGCGGAAACCGGTCGCCATGAGGAACGCGAGCGCCGGTCCTCGTATGCCAGTCCTGTAAAGAATGGTCAGAAAGCCGCCCAATTTTGCCGTTTTCGTGGCGCCGAGCGAATCCGTCGCTATCATCGAAGGACACCCCTTACTTCCTGCTGTTAGGCCGGTTCCCCTGCATCGCGTCGCTGCCACCGACCTGCCCTTCCAGCGGCCATTCACTTTCGGGAGACGCTATGGCTCAAACCACCCTTCCCGCGGCAGCAAACCAGTTCTTCAAGGACACAGAGAAGATCAACAAGGGCATCCGGGAGTTGCTCGAGAACGAGCAACGCCGGGCCGAGGAACTCCAGCGTGCGATCTCGACGCTGAAGACCCAGCTCGACACCGCCGAGGCCTCGCGCGCCCAGCTCATCGATCTCACCACCAGCGCCCAGAAGCTCCTGATCAACTCCCAGAACCAGCTCGGTGGGCTGGTTGGGGCAGTCGAGTCCCTGCTCACTGGTAGCGGGCTCGCCGTCACCGACGAGGCGGCCAAGCCGGCAGCCGAGAACGGAACCAAGACCCCGGAGCCGGCGCACGCCGGCGCGGGTCGAGGCTCGGCCCGGAGCTAGACCTCCCGTGGACCGGCTGGCGTGAGATCGTAGCCGGGAGTTGGGCGCGCTGGAAACAACCGACCGGGAACTCCATCCTGAGGTGGAGCTCCATCCGCAGATGCGGGACGTCCTGGCATGGGCCGGGACGGCTGTGATGTGGGGTCAGATGCTGGAATCGACGCTGGCGACGTTCGCGTCGCTGGAGACGGGCCAGGAGCCTGCCGACAGCCACCGCTTCCGCCAGTTCTTCCGCGGCGCCGGCTCCAACGCCGGCGGCGCCGCCCGGCCCAAGCCGGCTCACAGCTCCCCCCGCCACCTCTACCTGGCCAACGACCTCGAGAAGTCGATCCGCCGTCGCGACTTCCTGATCCATAGCTTCTTCCGCTCCAAGAACTGCCAGCGGCTGCTGCAAACCGAGCAAGGCCGCCGGGCGCTGGTGGGCGAGCTTCGCGGCCTGGCCGACGAGTTCAAGGGTTGGGCGGACGCGCTGGCGCCGGTGGTGCTGGCCTACGCCGTGGCCCGGGGCCTGACCACCCGGGCCCAGCTGATGGCGCGGGTGGATGCGCTGGGGGTGGCCGACGACCCGCAGCAGTCGGACCTCGCCGCCCAGGCCCAGGCGGCCCTGGATCTCGATGCCGAGAAGGTGGAGCAGATGGTCCAGGTCCTTCGCGAGCTGGAGTCCCGCCGCCAGAAGTAGGCGACCGGCCGCCCTGAGCCCTGAGTAGCAGCGTTTGCTTCTCCTCTTTTCTTTACAACGTAATTAGGCGCAAACCGGGTGCGGTGCTACATTCGAACCTGCGATGAGTCGTGGCAGCTTGTTGACAGCTACGCCCGCGTTTCACGGAATCGTCGATAGGGCTCGTGTCGCCGTGCACAATGCCGAGGCGGCGGCAGGGGTCAGCATCATCAACCTCAAGCACAACGACCAGATCCGTGACGCCTCGGAAGTGTGGAGGCGGGTGTGGGACCGGGTCGGGGATCCCGTCGTAACACCTGAGGTCCTGCGTGCCCTGAGCCACTCCGGCAACTACGTCAGCGGCGCGTACCGCGATGGCCTGATGATCGGCGCGCTGCTCGGCTTCTACGGCGGTGAGGACGGCGTCGACCACGTTCACTCCCACGTCCTGGGCGTCGACCCCACGACCCGGGCGCGGGGCGTTGGCTTTGCCCTAAAGCAACACCAGCGGCTCTGGGCCTTGGAGCGCGGCCTCGACCGCGTCGAGTGGACATACGACCCGCTGGTGCGCAACAACGGCTTCTTCAACATCAACAAGCTCGGCTGCCGGGGTGTCGAGTACTTCGTCGATTTCTACGGCGAGATGCCAGATGGCATCAACAGCGGCGACAAGAGCGACCGCGTGCTCGTCAGCTGGGACCTGGAACGCCCGGGGGTCGAGGCCGCCGCGGCAGGCGACTCGGCCCCCGACGGCATCGTCGTCCAGGAGTGGGTGAAGGCCGGCGGCACGGTTGCCGTGGAGGTTGGCGATGACGAAGCACCGGTGGTCCGCGCCGACCCCGTGGGCGTCATCGTCCTCTGCCAGGTGCCCACGGACATCGTCGCCATCCGGCACCGGGACCCGGCCAGGGCCCACCTCTGGCGGACCACGATCCGGGGAGTCCTCGACGACACCATCAGCCGCGGCCTGCGGATAACCGGCATGAGCCGGGACGGCTACTACCTGCTGACCTCGACCAGCTGACGCGACGTCACCAGGCCGTCGAGCACGTCGGCCAGGACCTCGACCCCGATGCCTGGCCCGGTCGGCACTGGCAGTCGTCCGTCATCGAGCACGAACGGCGGTGTGATGTCCTGGCGGTAGTAGCGGTCCGAGGCCGAGGTGTCACCCGGCAGGGTGAAGTTGGGCAGAGCGGCCAGGGCGACGTTGGCGGCGCGACCTATCCCTGTCTCCAGCATCCCCCCGCACCACACCGCGATGCCGCGCTCGGCGCACAGGTCGTGGATGCGCTTTGCCTCGAGGTAGCCGCCGACCCGACCGGCCTTGATGTTGATGATCGAGCAGGCCTTGATGTCCAGAGCCTCCGCCGCCACGGCTGCCGAGGTGATCGACTCATCGAGGCAGATTGGCGTCTTTACGATCTTCGAAAGCTGAGCATTGGCCACCAGTAGCTCTTCGGGAAGCGGTTGCTCGATCAGGAGCAGGTTGTACTCGTCCAGCCGCGCCAGGTGCTCGGCGTCGGCCAGGGTGTAGGCGGTGTTGGCGTCGACCTGGAGGGCGATGTCGGGGAATCGCTCCCGCACGGCGCGCACCGGCTCGATGTCATTGCCCGGCTCGATCTTCAGCTTGATGCGGCGGTAGCCCTGGTCGATGTAAGCGGAGACGGCCTCGAGCAGCCGCGGGATGCCGTCCATTATCCCGACCGAGACGCCACAGTCGACGGCGGTCCGCGTCGCGCCGAGGTACTCGCCAAAGGACTGGCCCTCCGCGCGCAGCTGGGCGTCGAGCCAGGCCATCTCGACGGCCGCCTTGGCCATGTTGTGGCCCTTGATCGGTTGCAGGATCCGGGCGATGTCCTCGGCGCGCGCGCCCTTCTGGGCAAGGAGCCGGGGCAGCAGGTGGTCCTCGATCACGCGATGGGCGCCGGCGACGTACTCCGAGGAGTAGAGCGGCTCGTCGAAGGCGACGCACTCACCCCAGCCCTCGACGCCGTCGCCGATGACGCGCAACAAAAGGACGTCGCGCTCCGTCTGGGTACCGAAGGAGGTGCGGAATGGCGTCACCAACGGGATGCGGATCCGGACCAGCTCGACGGCCTCGACGTGGAGGCCGTCGCCCGCCCCGATGGTGCTCACGGGGTCGAGTGTACGGCGGCCACACGCTTAACCTATGGACGTGGCCGACCGTAAGAAGGACGCGTCCGTCCCGGAGGTGGTCGGTTGGTTGTCGACAAAGGTCGATGCCATGGTCGACCTGCTGCGGCGCCTGGTCGAGGTCGAGTCGCCCTCCTCCGACACGGCGGCCTGCCGGGCGTGCGCCGAGCTGTTGGCCTCCGCCGGCGAGGACATCCTCGGGGTGGCCGCCGAGACCGTGGTCACCGGCGACCGGGTGCACTTGCGCTGGCGCACGGGCGGCGATGCCCAGGTCGCCCTGCTGGGCCACTTCGACACGGTCTGGCCCGTCGGCACCCTGGCGGCGCGACCGTTCACGCTCCGCGGCGACCAGGCCTTCGGTCCAGGCGCTTTCGACATGAAGGCCGGCGTGGTCCAGGGTCTCTTCGCGCTGGCAGCGCTGGGGGTGCCGGATGGCGTCGAGGTGCTTCTGACCAGCGACGAGGAGCTCGGCTCACCCGACTCGCGGGGGCTGATCGAGAACCTTGGCCGCCGCGTCGAGGCGGTGCTGGTGCTGGAGCCGAGCGCCGACGGCGCGCTCAAGGTGGCCCGCAAGGGCGTCTCCAACTACCGGTTGGAGGTCACCGGACGGCCGGCACACGCGGGCCTGGAGCCCGAGAAAGGCATCAACGCCCTCAGCCAGCTGGCCCGGCTGATCCCGCAGGTGGAGGCGCTGGCCGACACCTCCCAGGGCACCACGATCACCCCCACGATGGCGGCGTCCGGCATCGCCACCAACATGGTGCCGCCGTCAGCCACGGCCGAGATCGATGTCCGCGCCCTCACGGTCATCGAGCAGACGCGGGTGGATGAAGCAATGCGCGCCCTGCGGCCGAGCATCGGCGGCGCGCGGCTGTCGGTGGAGGGCGGCCCCAACCGGCCTCCACTGGAGGCAGCTCTAACCGCCGCCCTGTTCGCCCGGGCCAGCATCCTGGCCGCCGCCAACGGGCTGGGCACGTTGTCCGCTGCAACCGCCGGCGGTGGGTCAGACGGCAACCTAACCGCCGCGCTGGGCACCCCCACCCTCGACGGTCTCGGGGCCGTGGGCGACGGCGCGCACGCGGAGCACGAGCATGTGCTGGTTTCGCAGATGGCCCCGCGCGCCGCGCTGGTGGCGCTGCTGGTACGCGACCTTCTTACGGCCGGAGGGGAATCCAAGCGGTAGCCTTCCAGTTCAGACCTTCGGAGGACATCGCGGATGCAGAACAACACTGAAACGGCCACGCTGGCGGGCGGTTGCTTCTGGTGCCTGGACGCCGCCTACCGGCAGATCGACGGCGTTAAGGGCGTGGTCTCAGGCTACGCCGGGGGCGAGCGCCCCAACCCGACGTACGAGGAGGTCTGCACCGGGCGGACCGGCCACGCCGAGGCGGTCCAGGTGGAATTCGACCCCGGGGTTATCACCTATCCCGAGATCCTCGACATCCTCTGGACGATCCATGACCCCACGACGCTGAACCGGCAGGGGGCCGACGTCGGCACGCAGTACCGGTCGGCGATCTTTTACCACGACGACACCCAGAAGGCCGCCGCCGAAGCCTCCCGCGACAAGGTCCAGGAGCTGTGGCCCAACCCGGTAGTGACGGAGATCGTGCCGCTGGAGGCGTTCTACCCAGCCGAGGCCTACCACCAGGACTACTACGCTCATAACCCCAACGCGGGCTACTGTCAGGTGGTCATCAACCCCAAGCTGAAGAAGCTTCGCGAGCACCACGCCGCGCGCATCAAAGCCCGCGCCTAGGCCGGGCGGCCAGAAGGCCCGCCTATAGGGGCCTCCGCGTGCTTCGCACGATCATCACCAGCGCCACCATCAGCGTGACCTCGGTGAGTAGGATCGCGACCTCGATTCGCCCGTCGCGCAGCTCCGAGTCGATGACGTAGCCGAGGGGAAAGGCGAGCAGCAGCCCGATGATCAGGGTCAGGGCGACGCCCTTGACCAGCAGCCCCCGCCAGCGCGACGGCCGGTACTGGTCGGCTTCATCGTCATCGAAGCCGAACTGCTCCGGCCCGTGCTCGTCCTGGTTGTCCTCTTCGTCGTAGAAGTCACCTTTCACCGCAGACTCATACTGCCAGCTAGAATTCGACCTGGCGCGCTGGGAAGTCTGGTCAGCACCTTGTCTCTCTGCCCGGAGGACTGACCTGCACCAATTCGATCCACCACCCCGCCGCTCGATCCCTCTGCTCACGAAGGTGTGGTTCCGCCTGCCCAGCTGGCGTCGCGAGGCGCTCCGCACCAACCTGTGGCTTGTTCCGACCGGGCTGGTGGCGGTGGTTGTCGTCCTGTTCGGGGTCACATTCCTGCTCGACCGCCTGGTCTACGCGGGCGTGATCAACCTGCCCTGGTGGATCAACGGCGGCAGCGCGGACTCCGGGCGCCAGGTGCTGGGAACAATCGCCGCCGCCGTCATCACCGTCGTCGGCGTCGTGTTCTCGATCGTCATCCTCGCGCTCCAGCTCGCCTCTACCCAGTTCGGCCCCCGCATGCTGCGCAATTTCGTCCGTGACCTGGGCACCCAGCTGACGCTGGGGACCTTTGTGGCGACATTTGTCTACGCCGTGATGACCCTGGGGTCGATTTCATCAGCGACGCCCAAGGCGGACTTCGTACCTCACATATCGATATCGCTTGCCCTGCTCCTGCTGGTCGTCGACCTGGGCGTCCTGATCTACTTCATCCACCACGTCGCCGTGACGATCCAGCTGAATGAGGTGGCCGCGGGCATCGGGAAAGACCTCCGCCGCGCCATCGACGAGCAGTATGCGTATGCTGGCGGCCCGGCCGATGTCGACCCCGGCGACCAGGATGACCCGGACCTTTGGAGCCTGGCGCAGGGGACCGAGGTCCAGGCGCGACGGAGCGGGTACCTGCAGGCGGTCAGCCACGAGTCCCTGGTCGAGGTGGCAGCCGCTTTCAACGGCCTGATTGAGCTCCTCTATCGTCCCGGCCATTTCGTCGTCGCCGGCCGGCCCCTGGCTCGGGTCTGGCCCGAGAGCTCGGCCCCAGCCATCGCCGATGCCCTCGACGTTGCCCACGTCACCGGCCACCACCGGACCCTCACCCAGGACCCGGTCTTCGCGGTTGACCAGCTGGTCGAGATCGCGATCAGGGCGCTCTCGCCCGCAATCAACGACACGTTCACCGCGATCACCTGCATCGACTGGCTGA